>PIYB01000011.1 GCA_003601835.1 Candidatus Bathyarchaeota archaeon | reverse complement strand
ACATTTCGGCGGCAAAGTTGCATTTGTAAACCTAGCCATGGACATAGTGCCCCTATGCGACTGCGACCCGTTTCAAGGGGTGCCTGTGGTTCCCGATCTAGGTGTGCTCGCCTCGAAAGACCCGGTTGCGGTTGACAGAGCATGCGTAGACCTTGTTAACGCGTCGCATGGGATACCTGGTTCGATGGCGGAAGCTGCGGGAGTCTTGGAACCAGGCGTTGAGAAGATAAATGCCATCGCTAAGATGAGGTGGAAGGCCACGCCGGGAGCGACCCATGTGACACCTGACTGGAGAGTAATGTTGAAAGCTGCTGAACGGGTGGGACTTGGGACTCAGAGATACAAGCTGGTGAAAGTGAACTTCGGCTTCCCGCCTCAGAAAAACTGACTTGTCCTCAACGGTAACTTTGGTTATTGGTCAAAATCGCTGTAGTTCCGCAATCAGGCCTTCGATGCAGTCTTTTATTGACCTTAGGAAAGGATGTTTTATTCTGTATGGTTCTTTCAAGTTTTCAAGTCTTTCAACTCTGAATGAGACTGGTGGATGCGGGTTCCAACCCAGCCAGCTTCCAAGCCTGTTGGACTGCAATCTTTCTAGCTGGATTCTTCTGTAACCGATCTTACGCAGCGCCCCCGCTAGGGTTTCCGGCTGCCCTAGTACTATGGCTGAATCAAGATCGGCTCTTGCCTCGAAAAATTTTGCGATGAAGTAAACGACGCCTAGGGCGAAGAAGAGATAGAAAAGTCCGAAGTAATAGATGAAACTCCACAGATAATACACCCTTAGAAGGTACTCGCCTGACACCAGAGCGAAAAGTGCAAGGGGATCTCGGTTTCTAACGTGGCTCATCTCATGCCCGATCACGGCTAGGACCTCTTTTTCATCGAGTTGAACAAGCAGTCCGGTTGTGATCAGGACCAAGCTGAATCTTGGGCTGGGACCTGTGGCTGCAGCGTTCGGTATGATGATGTTGGACAACATCACTTTCGGAATGGGCATCTTGAATCTAGCCGCGGCTTCCTTTACAAGTTTGTACACGTTTATTGTTTTAGTCACTAGATTCTCAGGTTTAATGTCGATGCCGTACTCGTGGAAAACTTCCCGGGCTACTTGGCTGTCAACGGGCTTATTGAAGGCTAACGTCCGGTCATACAATTTCTGTTTTATCTCCAGAAGCGTGTCGCGGGAGTATCTTTCCCTGAAGATGCGGAACTGCTCGGGGGGAATGTGATATTGGAGAATATGTACGTACGGGTTTTCAGCCGTTATAGGCCAGTCTCCCATTTTGCCGACTATCTTGTGTGAGAAAAGAACCGTTAAAAACTGAACTGCCACAAGGATTATTGGAAAATACATTACGGGAATTTTGAACATTTCAGTTATGACGATGAAGGATGCATAGGTTAACACGATGAATATCAGGAAGAGAAGAAGCATATTTCCCATGAAGATTCGGCTGATAACCTTTCTCTTCGTGCCCGGGGTTTTTTCGGGAACAACTCTTTTCTGCGGAACCCAGGCGAAATACAACGTGGTTCTTCTAACCTGCTCCTCAAACATTTGGACCGTGATTATCAGGTCTTCTTTGATCTTACGTAGAACTTTTTCGGGCACGGCTCCCACAGGGGTCATTTTTACCTCTAGGGGGTTGCCTGTGACGACTTCTACGTTAACGTACCACATTCCATAAGGATCTACAAGCGTGAAGGCTAGAACTTCTCTCCCGTTTAGAATCCATCGTCCAATGTTGGTGAAGTTCATATAGAGGGGCAAAATGTATTCTTGATATATGTACACCAGTAGTTCGCCGAAGTAAGATGAAGCAACCTCAGTCTCGATGAAGAAAGAGACGGGTTGGGCTTGTGGTTGTTCCATGAATCTTCTTCACTTCAATAATTGGCAAGGTTATCTCTTATAAAGATGCCTTAGCAGTCCAACCGGTTTTTCTAGAAAATCGAATGATGCCAGATTTATCCTTAAACGGGAGATTCAGGTTTACTAAGCATCGAGAGATTTGTAAGACTGCCCTTTGTCACTGGTAAGCTTTTTATATTGAAAATCTGAATCTTGATAAGACGATAAATCTGGCGGTTAACTTATGGAACCCAGCAAGAAGCCTTTGAATGTCCTGATAAGACAGATGAATGCCTACATCTCCATAACTTTGAAGAATGGCATGGAGTATAGGGGAACAATGGTTCACTGCGACGGCTACATGAACATAATCCTTGAGGGCGCATCGGAACATTACAACGGACAGCTGCTTGCGCATTACGGTCAAGTTCTTGTTAGGGGAAACAACATTCTCTTCATCTCGCTCAATGTTACACCGCAGAAAAGAGAGAATTTAAAACCTGCAACAAACTCTTCAGGTTCTAACCAGCAAACAAAACAGCTCAACGAGAAAAATTCTTCAACATAAATCTATGAGCCTACGCCGTTAAACTGAGCAAAAACAGTTCAACACAGAACGTTCTCGGATGACTAGTGGAATGCTTCTTGACGGAAAAGCGGAAAAGGATTTTTCATCATCATCCCATGGGAAGTTTGGCGAATCGTTGAGGATAGGGCGGAAGATCCCTCTGCAAGCGTCTTTTCGTCTTGATTCACTTTCTCTCTGCGATGATTTTTGGAGCATGACATCTTTTTGTGATTGTTCATATCTTTCCATCAGAGGATAATATAAAGTGTCAATGTTCTGAACGGGCGATTTGTCATTAAGAACACTTGGCAAGACAGGCTGAACTGTCGTCCACCCACCACGCCAACGGAAAGCGACAACTGAACACGTAAAAAACAAGGGTCTCCTTTACATCTGGAAGGAAGACTTATGAAGAAAAATACAGTAACCCTATCCTAGGGCCCGTAGTCTAGTCAGGATCATGACGTCGGCCTGCGGAGCCGGAGGTCCTGGGTTCAAATCCCAGCGGGCCCGCCAAAATTTTTAAGCTGGGTTTATCAGTAAACAAGCTTGTGGATCGTTTGTTGTGCGCTGTGTGTTTTTGTGCGGTTTTTTTCTGTCTTTTTGTGTGCGGAAAAATTTTTTCTATATAAATGTTCTTTCGATTTCTTTCGATTCTTTCTTTTTGCGGTTTTTGTGATTGTGAAAGACGGTTTTCGCGGTGGCTGAAGTTTTGGATGGATGTTTGTGTTAGTTTTGTCATTTTGTTTTAGAGGATTATGGCGAATGGAAAGTTGAAAAGATATGTGTGTTGATTGTTTGAATGTTCCAAAGGACTGGTGGGAGAGTTTGTTTACCCGGTTTGTTTGTTGAACTTCTTTTTGAGTGAAGCCATCTCTTCCTCTGTCAGCAGCTCATCTTCAGAGATGACGGTTAATCCTATTAGCTCCACTTTTAAGTCTCTGGTGGTGATCCATTCTTTGCCTTCCGGCAGGGAAGACCGTGGATGCGGCTGGACGTCACCGGGCATAATGTCCTCAGCAATCCGATAGAGGAACCCCGGTTTTCTCCCATCATGTTTTATGCCGTTTTCAGAGATGCTTACAATGGATGGTTCGTGCGAGAAGACTTCTGCAAGTTCACGGTCTTGTGTGACCGTGCTTCCTTTGCGGAGAACCTTGAATCTTAATGGTGACCCGTGGAACCAAGGCTTCGAATGATCCCATGTTGTTATGCCCGTTGCAGGCGGAGTCTTACTGGACTGTTCAGCGAAACGTTCTAGCTGCAGCGTCTTGAGCCATTTAACTGTCTTTGCAATGACCTCTTGCGTGTGTTCTTTTAGGGAGAAAACGTGGTCTCCGCCTTTGACGATGTGGAGCTCGTTCTTTCCGTTCAGATTCTTGATTATGTTATATCCTTTTATGGCGGTTTGCACGGGCACCACCTGATCTGCGTCCCCGTGGACGATGAGGACGGGACACTTGATGCTGCCCATGACATCATAAGGAACCGGCGAGTCAAGAGTGTCAAAGAACGGTTTCTTCAGGTACCAACCGCTGCTGAGCCTGATGGCTTCACCTTTGTTGAGCTTTTCCAGGCTTGCCTTATCTATACCGCTCAAAAATCTTTGCCTCAAAGGAGATAATGCTGCAGAGTATAGGATTGCAAACTTGACGCGGCGGTCTTTAGAGGCGAGGACCGCTGCTACTCTT
This sequence comes from Candidatus Bathyarchaeota archaeon, assembly GCA_003601835.1. Classification (GTDB taxonomy): domain Archaea; phylum Thermoproteota; class Bathyarchaeia; order Bathyarchaeales; family DTEX01; genus PIYB01. The sequence goes on along the minus strand of PIYB01000011.1, from coordinate 25,604 downwards.
CCGCCCATGCTGAGCCCTATGATTCCCAACCGGTTCTCGTCCACGAAGCTTAAGCTGGACAGGTATGAGAGAGATGCTTCGGCATCACTTAATTCTCCGGGCACCGTCATGTCTTCGAACTCGCCGTCGCTGTCGCCTGAGCCTCTGAAGTCGAACCGGAGCACCGTAAACCCGTTTCGGCATAGTGCTCTTGCTACGTGGACGAAAAACCTGTGTGATTCGGATTTGTTACCTGTGAAACCGTGGAACATGGTTATAGCAGGGGTTTTCTCTCCCGGTTTCAGTTTATCCGGCAGATGCAGCATTCCAATGACCTGTTGACCTTTATTCGTGAATGTGATAGGCTTGATCATGTGGAATCTTCCCTTCTTGCCTTATGCTCAATTTGTTCTGAACTTCATTTAAAGATTGTTTGCACATTATTTGCAGCGGCGGCTGAGCGGAGGCTTGTCGGTATAAGGTTTATGGGATAAGCTCTGATTCCCAGCCTTTTTTCAATATAGTTTGCAAGAGTTTCATTGAATCTGCTTCCGTGACAGGTTAAAACAGTTTTAGGCTTGCATTCTTCAACGAACTTGATGAGCCGTGGAAAGTCAGCGTGATCGCTAAGAGGAAAAGCCGTCCGTTTAGCCCATATTGCCCACCCGGACACCAAGGCTGTGGCGAATTCCGGGCGATCTTGAAGATTTGTTTGTTTTGGCGTTATGTAAACAAGATTGCCGGATTCCATAACTTCCTGTGCTTCCTCAGATTCTCCGTCTAAATATTCAAGTGCGTGACCATAAGCCTCATAAACCCTGTTGAACCGCGTAACCTTCCAGTGGGTCACAACAGGTATTGACGCCTCATTAAAGATGCCGATAATCTCCTGTGCGTTGCCAAGGGGATCAGCTTGGAAAGTTGGGATTCTACCCGTCTTTATAGTCTTCTTCGCCCACCGCACCATCTCTTCGCCGATCATATCTTCTGGGGGGAAAACGAAGCTGGGGGAGCCGAATGTTGATTCTAGAATAAGAACATCGCATTGCACAGGGTCCGCGGGTTTCATCGTTTTGGTATGTTCGGTGTTAAAATCTCCCGTGAACAACACGTTTCCTTCAGGGGTTTCAACCTCAAACTCGTATGAACCAAGCACGTGACCTGCATTGTGCGGTATCACCTTAATCTCGTCAACAACGATCCCTTTGCCCATCGTTAGCGGCTGCCATTTTTCTGCTTGTATCCCGAAGACCGACACAAGTTCAAACGTTTCTTTCGAAGAGTATTTGTTAACATGGCTGATTCTGAAAGCCGTAGAATGGTCCAGATGTCCGTGGCTGATGAAAACAGGAGCACGTGGAAGACGGCTGTTTTGCGGGTCGAGGACAACTTTGACACCGCCATGCTCTATATGGACGCCGCTTTTCCACGTTATCCTCAAGACCTCAACCGCCCATCGAAAAGTATGATAGCTGATAAATTAGAGTTTCGCTACAGAAAAATAGACCAAACCGATGTTGGAAGCAAAAATTACAGGCGAACCCATTCTCCACACTGATCTTTCTCACTGAATGTACTCGCGACGGTTGGTTCTAGAATAGTACAACAAAGGAAGCGCCAGCAAAACAGTGTTGCGTCCCCGCTGCGTGAGTGAATATCTTACCCTTAGAGGAGGACCTTTCTCCACAATTCTTTTGACATGTCCCTGGCTTGTTAGGTTTTTCAGCTTATCTGAAAGGGTACGCGAGTTTACTTCAAGAATCTTTTTCAGTTGGCTGAATCCAACGGTGTTTCTTAGGAACAGTATGAACAAGATCTGGAGATTCCATTTCTGGGACAGCAAGGTAAAGCTTTCTTCTAAACCCTGCATAATCTTCTCCAAATCTTCCAAAGTTATCTCATGGTTTTCCAGAATGCTGTTGACAGTGTTCTCTATTCCTTCCAAGGTGTTTTTCATACGTGACTCAACAATCCTGATGAATCTATCGCTTAACGTTACAGTCGCATCCATTCCAGTCACCTTTCATGCGTAAAGCATCTTTCCAGCTTTCAACAGCTTAAATGTTAAACTTGATAGAAAAAATCTGTGACTTGTACCAAGCAATCTGCTAAAACCTCTGAACTGGTCTATTTAGGAGGCGGCTGCTAAAATGCGGTTAACTATCGCTTCCGGCTTGAACTCTTCCAGGTCGCCGTATTCCTGTCCCGTTCCAACGTAAAGTATCGGTCTCTTAGTCACATAGGTTATGGATATAGCGGCACCTCCCTTCGCGTCCGCATCAATCTTAGTCAGGATTGAACCATCGATCCGTATAGACTTGTTGAACTCCTCTGCTTGGTAAACGGCGTCATTACCAGCCAAAGCGTCTCCCACAAACAGAACAAGATCAGGGTCGGTTACACGGATAATCTTCTGCATTTCCATCAAAAGATTCTTATTTGTCTGCATCCGTCCAGCAGTGTCGATCAAAACAACGTTTATACCTCGAGCTCTAGCATACTGCACAGCATCATACGCTACAGCCGCTGCGTCTGAACCGTACTGATGCTTCACCATGTGAACCCCTAATCTTTTAGCATGAATTTCCAGCTGCTCAATCGAACCAGCTCTGAAGGTGTCGCTTCCAGCAAGAACAACCGAGAACTTTTTCTCAAGCAAAAGATGTGCAATCTTAGCTATGGTGGTTGTTTTCCCAGTGCCATTTATCCCGACGAAAACTATGGTACACGGCTCCTTAATCCGCCGTTTTTCCACAACAACCTCAACCAGATCCACATGTTCAGGCGGCTCAAGAATCTCAAGGAGAACAGTTCGTAACGTTTCCTTCACAAGTTTTTCTTTGTCACTGAACCTGCCAACTCTTAAACCAGTTAATCGCTTCTCAATTTCTTCGCAGACATGGTCAGCGACAACCATGGCAACGTCATTTTCCAAAAGCGCCAGCTTAAAATCCCACAAAATAGAGCGGAGGTCTTCGGGTTTAAGCTCTGTTTCCGAAATTTTCTGAACTAGTCCCCTAACGGTTTCATGAAGTCGCTCGAACATCTTCTCTTCTCTCTCGGTTTCTCAGTTCAGCGGACAGCTCTTGAAGCCGATCTTGGTCCTCTTGGATGCGTCTCAACGTCTGTGCAAGTTGCTGCTCTAGAGATTGCTTTGTCTTCTCCAGTCTGGACACGCGGCTTTCAACCTTCTCTTTTGCTTCCTTAAGCGTCTTCTCGATAGCGATGCCTGCGCCAACGCCGTAGACGATTTTGTCCACCTCGCCGAGCTTCGCCTTGATGTAAGATCCGCCTCCTATGGGAACAAAGATGGGCGCGTCAACCTTCTCGTTCTCAAGCCCCTCTAAAGTTCTACGTGCATAATCGAGCTCAGCGAATGCCGCGTTAAGAAAGTTTATCCTTGACTGCAACGCCTCAGCTGTTCCCTGTAGAATTCTAAGTTCAACCGCCAACCTTCTAAGCTCATCTTCCTCAGACATGTTTCAAACCTCTCGTGTGACGCCAGTCCAGTGCATTAAGTGCTCGTGCTTTCCTCGGGAATGACCTCTTCAACATCCTCGACTTTTATATAAAACCGTTTAACCCTGTGTCTGCTGCCGAGAAGCTTGTAAACTTCTTCAACGGCATGTTCAGGTTTAACCGCTCTGATCTCCTTCTGGAATCTTGTTTGAAAGTTAGGCTTCGTGATTCTACCTTTCACCCGATACACTTTCACTTCACTCATCTTAATCCGCCACTCCTAAAGCTTGACTTATCATGAAAAGCTCCGGTCCCGTGGTAAGAGACCCTGCAACCGCAACTTTACTGTTTCCTATAAGCCCCGTCGCTATATAAGGTATGCCACAGTTAATCGTGCCCACTCCAAGCGGGACCTTCAGAACATCCCTAAGTAAAGTCTCCTCCTCCGGTTTAACCAACGGATGAGCCATCATCCCTTTGTTCGTTACAGTCGTCAACGAACCAACATAAGGCAAACCTGCAACCTCTCCAGGCACAACCTCAACACCTAAAGTGTCAGAAATCATCTTTATGTCCGCCTTCTTTAACCTTGGATCAACAACCGCACCGTGATCGTTCGCCAAAACAAGATTCCCATAAGCGGTCCGCCTGGTTTCAGCTATCGTTATATTGACGTCGCCAAGCGTCTTCAACGCTTCCACCTCTTCAGGCCAAACGTGACGGGGAAGAATGATCCCGTTGGAGTTGGCGCAAACCAGGGAACCGATAAGCACGGAGCCGCTGATGTTTGTTCTTACCGCCTTAATGTTGAACCAGTTTTGTAGTTTCCTGAATTTGGATTCCGGAACCTGATTTGGAACAACCATGAACTTCTCGGTGACCCGTATGAAAACACCTATGCTTGCGCTGCCAAAAGTGTCGAACAGGAAAATCGGCAAAGGTTAGTCCCCTTGTGCAAGACGAACCTTCACAATCCCATCAGTGTCCTTGGTAACCCGCACCCTGATCTTCCGAGGCGGCTTCTCAATGCCTCTGCTCCATATCTTCTCGTTAACCTCATTCGTTATCTTTACCGATTCTTCATCAACCTTCATATGTCTCATGACGAAACTTCGAAGCACACGGACGGCTTTCGGGCTATGCTTCTTGCGAGGACCAATCCAGACTCTGCCCAGCGGAACAGTGTAAAAACGTTCCTCAACTATGTCCTCTTCTTCCTCTTCTTCCGGCTCCTCCACCTTTTTCTCCGAAGGCTTCACTTCTTCCTCTACAGTTTCCTCAACCTCTTCAGATACTTCCTCTTCTTTGGTTTCTTCACCGGTTTCCCGCGGTTTCTCAGTCTGCTCTTCGGTTTCATCCTTTTTTACGCTCATCCCCGCGTCCTCCTTTACGGTTTCAGTTTGTTCCGCCGCCAGTGTCTTCGCCTAGTGTTGACCCTCACCTTACCTTGGGTCTTCGCAATGACCCATGCGGGTACAGCTTTGTTTTGCTTACCAGCCCTTATCAGCCTACGTTTCTTCGCTGTCGGTTTGTACCTTGCCACCTCTAAACCCTCCTGATCCGGATCTCCTTGCGTTTCCCTTGCAACCTTCTCAGAATCTCCTTTAGCTGATTATCATCTATCGGGAGTTGAATCCGTCCCTGCTGAGCGATCTGAATTAACTGAAGCTCAAGCTGCGAAGCAAACTCAGGCCTAACCATTTTAAGGTTTGCCATTCTCTGCCGAGCTTCCTGCGTAAGGATTCTCCGCATCAAGGCTTGTTTCTGAATCTCAAACCTTCTTTGCGCTTCTGCCTGTTGCTGTTCCTGCACCATTTTTTGTTGCAGCTCGATCAGCCGCCGTTTACGCAGTGCCTCGAGCTCTTCATCCGTGCTCATAAAGCACACCGCTTCAGTACTTTTTCAACTCAGGGTTTTCTTTCTCTATTTCTCTCTTGATCTCTGTTGAAAGTAAATCAAGCAGCCTTCGCCCTTCCGGCGTCACTACACGCCCCCTTCCCGGCAGGGTTTTAACAAGCCCGCTTTCCTCCAGCTGCTTAAGAGCGTTCCGAATTATGGCTCCGCTTCCTTTCCTCGTATGTTCCGGTTTAACACCGAAATCTTTTCTTCCACCGTACTCCGCACGTAAATGTTCTAGCCCTATTGGTCCTTTAACATAGACCTTCCTAAGTAAAGAGGCACAGCGGACATACCACCAGTCTGGATTCTCCGGCGGCCTCTGGGCATGCGTACCGGTTTTAACGAACGGAGCCCAACTTGGCGGTTTAACATTGTCCACATTATCCTTTAGGTACTGCGTTAACCTCTCGATCAGCATTGAAGGGGGAACATCATAGGGTGTAGGCATGCTTTTCCTTCCCGTTTTTGAATATTCCTTTGACTATTCTGCAGAGCGCCTTATAAATACCTTTTTGGCTGTTTTCGGCAGATAAAGCGTGAACGTGTGTCCACGGATCTGAACTATCTTAGCCCCGGTTGCCGCTGCAACCTTATGAGCTATGTTCTCCGCACCTTCATCCACAAGCGCCGTTCTCAGTATCTTTACCTTCACAGTTTCTTCCTTATCCAAATGTTTGAAAATTTCTTTCATCACGGAGTCTGTTGCGCCCTTCTTCCCGATTCTTACCGCAGGTTTCTCAACGCCTGTTTGGCTACGCCGGGTTTTCCTTACCGTCCTTTTCTTCATTTGCTCACCTTTCTTTTCAACGGTACCCTCATGCGTCCGCCACAATAGAGACAGGTAACGACAACATGAGGCTCTCTTCGAGGCTGAATTCGAACGCGAGATGTGACACCGGGCAAAATAAACCTTTTGCAGCGTTTGCAGACTTGAAGATGATACTTCCGGGGAAGATGAGTCCGCGTCCTCATAGATATCTTCCGCGCGATTTCTGCATATCTCTGTGCAAGATCAGGGCGGTCACGTGCAACCTCCGCGGCTAACTTAAAAAGAATCTTCACACGTGTGAGAGCCGTCTTTTTCGAATCTCTGTTCATAGCAATGAATCCGGTGGAGATATGTGAAAAAAGTATTTAAGCCGTTTCGTTGTCGCCCAGCTGAACATAATTTTTTTTATCTATACATTTTCATGTACTGTTTGATTTAGTTATAGAAACGTTGAAATCAAATATGAGAGCCTTCCTGATAATTAAGGACCTCAAGGTTGCAAAACTATTTGCAGATCCAAACCGGAGAGACATTCTTCACAACCTTAGACGCCGAGAGATGACGCCTCGTCAGCTTGCAAGACTTTTAGGAAAAAACATTTCATCCATAACTTACCATCTTAACATGCTGGAAGCAACGGGTCTAGTGGAGAAAACCAGAACAGTCGTAAAAGGGAACCTTGTTGAAAAGTTCTACCGCTCAACAGCGCAGAAGTTCATAATTTCGTACGCGCTCAGCGAAGGGCTTGTACCCGGCTCCGAAAACATTGCAAAGTGGTCGAAAGAAGTCTGTAAAGGCGCCGTTGAAAACCTAGAGGCATTCGGCTACAGAATTCCGGAAAAAGCCGAGGCAAACTGCTTCAGCTCATAGAAAGATACTCCTCGCTTCAAAAGATTGCTTACGAAGAGGTCATTTCCCGTCAGAAGAGACCTGTTCGGGTGTCTCGTCCAGCCTTGGGGCTTCTTTTATCGCTTTTGAAGAACATTCACCTCAGCCAAAACCCGGAGTACATGCAAATTTTGCGCGAAATCTTCGCTGAACTAGGCGCTGAGCATAAAGAAAGTTAGGGAGGGCGATAAAGGTGTCTTTGTTTGCTAAAATGTCAAAGTACATCTTGAGAAGCTGGCATTGGTTTGCCCTTAGCATCGTTACGATGTTGTTGTCAACCTACATAAGCGTTTACATTCCACAGTTGTATGGCAGCGTCATAAAGAACATATTCGAAATGGGTAGATACGATGCGTCGGTTTGGCTTGTGCTACAGACGCTGGGACTAACCGGTGTGCTCAGTGTCTTTTCTCTGATTCAACGGTATGCGAACGGTTACTTTTCTCAGAAGGTTGTTTTCGACATCAGGAATGACGTGTTCAAATCCATTCAGAGACAGTCCTTCGTGTTCTTCGACAGAATAAAGACCGGTCAACTTATGTCAAGAGCCACAACGGATGTTGACAGAATAAGAGGGTTTGTAGGATGGCAATTACGGATGTTAATCAACGCATTTTTCCTTCTTGGAGCCGTCATAACCTCCATGGTCCTAATTAACTGGGATCTTACTTTGCTTGCTTTCTCCATGATTCCCATTCTCTTCTTAGGATACACTATTTACGGAAAGAAGATTCGACCGGTTGTCCACGCCGCGAGAGAACACTTCGGAAACTTGACCTCCATCCTGTGGGAGAACATCATGGGCATAAGAGTGGTACGTTCATTCGCGAGGGAAGATTATGAGAAAAAGAAGTTCTATGAGCCAAACAGGAGTTACTATGAAAAGATGATGGAAGCCGCCAAAATAGTTGGCGCACACGAGTTCATCACGAAGCTGCCTGACGGATACAACACCAAAATAGGTGAAAGAAGAGCAGGGCTATCCGTAGGTCAGAAGCAGCTTGTGTCGTTTGCCCGTGCGCTGCTCAGAGACCCCGCTATCCTGATTTTGGACGAGGCAACCTCAAGCATCGACCCGTACACGGACCTCTTGATAAGGAAAGCCATGAAGATTCTGTTAAAAGACCGGACATCAATAATCATCGCGCATAGACTTTCAACCGTGAGAAACGCAGACAGAATCTTCGTCATCAAAGACGGAAGAATTGTTGAGGAAGGAAACCATAGACAGCTGATGAGAAAGAAAGGGCTTTACCGACACCTCTACGAGATGCAGTTCAAAGAACCTGAAATGTTGACAACAGTTAAGCCGAAACCTGTTCCACCGAAAAAATAAATCTCAACAAGTTCTGTTAAGGCATTCGAGCCTTCACCCGTTCACAGACATCCTTCAACAGACGCAGCCAACTGAGGTACGAGTTCACTGAAGCTCTGAGAGCCGTTGTGTCCCTTGCGTCGAAAATCAGAGTAAGCATCCTTCCTGTCCGCTTCACTTGAACCTTACAGCGATATGTGGCTGGTGACCGGGTTTCAGGATCGAGCGCTTTCTGTATCGTTTCTGCAATTTTCTCCGAACGGAACCCTACATGTATTACGGCGGAAGCTTCTTCAGTCAAATCTCCCACACAACGCGTGAAACCAAGATGCGGGGTCCAACCTCAATATTCTTAGGCATAAAGTAGAAAGAGATCTGAAGGCGCTTCAACGGGTCTTCAGATACGCGCATGACTGTACCACGTTTATAAACTGCTTTTCCAGCATCGATAACGGGTAACTCTAGGAAATCAGATAAACTTTGTATCAACCTGTCTGTTTTCAGGTTTCTTTTGCTGTCACATTCTATGAAAAGAACCCGGCTGTCTTTCCGTCTAGCCTTAAACTCTCTTCTGAACCTGACTCCTCTCAGGTGTATTGACGGCGGAACCTGCGTTACCCCTTCATGAACCTTCAGAAACCTTATTCTTGCGAATCCGCCTTTCAAACGATCAACCATAAGCACCTTTTCAGCGCCAGTTTCAGCCGCCTTCTCCGCAACCTCGTAAAGGCTCATTTTTCCCCTGTTAACTCTGGTTGCTAAGGGCAAAACATGGCTGAGGTCACGGCATAAGGTCCTAATGCCTCTACTGGGACGCCTTGAGGTCGTTATCAGAATCATCCGTAGTAACCACTAAACACCGTCATCCAAACGGGGTAAAGCAGGCAATGTGGGTGACCTAGGCGGTTCTAGCCGACCGTTCAGCTGTCATTCCTAGCTTTGTAGCCGGGACATAGGCTCCTCCAGCAAATTTGAAACCGCATTTTTTGCAGACCCAAATCCCGACGCTTTCTCGGCGAACGGAGCTGGAGTTACATTGAGGACACACATGCTTCTTCTTCATTTCTGAGACGATGCCGCTGAATCTTCTTCGGGTTCGCACTCCGTATCTGACACCCAGCCCGCCTGTTGGTCCCACCTTCTTCTTTTTTCTTCTTTTAGGGCTCATCAGTCTTTCACCAAGAGTTTTCTAAGTTCTTCAGTTTTTTCCTTGGCTATGTTAGCGGCTTCTATAACCTGTTTAGGGGAAAGGGTTCCAGCTTCACCTTTCTGTATCGCACAGATTCTCCCATCCTTGTCGAAGGTCATTGTCAACCGGGCGTCCATGACTTCTTCTTCGTCAAGCCAAGGATCCACAACCAGTTTTCCGTTTATGTCGGCAAACGTAACCGCTATTGGATAGTTCTTTATCGGAAGCTTTGTGAACCCAGGTTTTATTTCAACCTCATCGTCTTTCACTTCGTATTTGAAGATCTTCGTGTTCATGAGCGCTGCGAGCGCGGCTAAAGCTGAGGCATCTATCAAGTTTCCATCGTGATTAAGAACGTAAATGTCGATGAACACTATGAAAACTTTTTTGCCTGGCACGATGCAGAGCTTCTTCAGATCGATGGCTTCGGATTCGCGGATTCCTCTGTCAACAACCCTTGCTAGCTCCACCGATTCTTCGCCTGGAGGACCCGCCTCGAACTCGGGAGACGCTAGGGGCACAAACTCGGCGTTTGTTGTCAAAACGCCTTCATCAGGTCTGTCTGAGAATGGTTCACCTATGCCAATCTTTACTCCGGCCATCACTTCGGTTTTTCCTAGCCGAACCCTTGCGGAGCCCTCTGCTTTTTCAATGATCCCGGTTTCTATCTGAATCGGACGGTAATCCATCAGTCCTCTTCCGTCCAGCCTTTTCCCGTCGGCAATCAGTAGCGCTATTTGTTGTTGCCGTATGCGAGAAACTGTTATCGATGTCATTCTTCTTCAGCTCCCTCCACTTCTTCTTTAATTGCTTGATACTTCGCCTTCAAGGCTTCCTTTTGAAGCGCGTATATCTTTCTACACCCGTCTAACGCAAGGCTTATCGCTTGCTCGAACTCCTCGATGGTTAATATTCCGTCCATCTGAAGCAGCGAGACGGCGTCAAAGTTCGGCATGTAAGCGACAGGAACATCAGCTTCACCTTCCTTATCTTCGATATCGTTTAAATCCACAACTATATGCCCGTCAGCCTTTCCAGCGGCGCAAGCCACAACCAAGTCTCTCATCGGAATTCCAGCGTCAGCCAAAGCCAGAGAGGCCACGGTTACGCCGGCACATCTCGTTCCACCGTCAGCCTGCAGCACCTCAATGAAGAGTTCAATGGAGGTTCTGGGAAACCTTTCTAGAAATATGGCGGGTTGAAGAGCTTCACGAATCACCTTCGAAAGCTCCACTTCACGCCTAGACGGCGCCGGCGACTTCCTTTCCTGCACCGAGAAAGGCGCCATGTGATATCGGCATCGAAGCAGAGCTCTGTCAGGCAGAGCTAGATGCCGAGGATGAACCTCTCCCGGCCCATAGACGGCGGCCAAGATCTTGTTCTTTCCTTGCTCAATGTATGCAGATCCATCAGCGTTGCTGAGTATTCCAACCTCAAGCTTTACAGGTCTCAGTTCATCTATTTTTCTTCCATCGGTTCTTATACCTTTACTGTTGACAAGTTTCGTTTTCTTAGGCATTACTCAACTTCACCTCTTTCCTTTCTTATCATTTCAGCTACACGATCCGTAAGCCCAGAAGTGTGGGCTTCTTCTTCGATTTTCTTAATGGCTAAGGCGGCTATCCGTTCATCTTCACGGTTTCTGCCAGATATGTAGACAAGACCGTTTTGACCCACGATGATGTTACACCGGGTTTCTTTCTTCAACATACCTATCATGCTCCCTTTGCGTCCGATAATTCTCGGTATCTTTGCAGGGGAAACCTTGACTATCTGACCGTACTTTATCTTTCCAAGATCGGGTTCACGGATTGTTAAACTAGGATCCCGTGTTCTGTCAAACGATATGACCTTCGCAAGTATCATGTCACCCACATCCAGAAAATCCGAAAGTTCATCTCTTTGAGGCTTAAACGGTCTATTTAGAGCCTCCGACGTTCTCAAAGTAGCCATGTACGGCGAGTTTATGTCAACCGTCCATCCGTGAAGGTTTACTTCAACAACCTTTCCTATGACTACGTCTCCAACCGCGGGAACATAGAACGTGTTTAACGCTACAACCGCGACTTTCCTTCCTCTATACTCGACCAATCCAAGTCTGCTTGCGTAAATCTTGCGGTCATTCCTGTGGGTGTTGTTGCCCGCTATGTAGTCTCCTTCAGCCAGCAGATCTCCAGGTGTAACGATCTGCCTGTTCTCATAAAATAACGGCATAACTCAACCATCCTGTACTTTTTATTTGACAATTTCCGCCTCGGCGCTTCCCCGGGTGATGTTACCCAGCTTTTCTAAGAACGGCCCGTAAAGGCCCGCAGGCATTTCTACAACAGCTGACCATGAACCGTCGCTGCGCCACGCCTCGTTTTTTATGGTTCCAAACGATTTAACGGTCCCGTAGGCTCTTCCAGCGTATTGTGGGGGAATCCGCACAGACACGGAGATTTTTTCGATGCTGATTGGAAGAATCGAACGTATCAGGCGGATCGCTTTGTTTGCTTGTTCCTCAACATTGTCGAATGGATCAACCGGGAAATGCACCTGTTCCAAAGCTTGTTCTATGCGTTTTGGTGGATGCGGAAGCTTAGTTCTCGGATCAACCGCTTGACGCGATATGAAAGTTATGATTTGCTTGCGTTTTTCATCGATCATCCGTCTTCTTTGCTCGGCTGTTAACTGCAGCGTACCTCTCTTTAAAATCTCGTCTGCTATTTTCTGAATGTCTGTTGTGCCGAAGGCTTCTTCAAGATCTTTCTCTGATACTCTTAAACCCTTGTTTGCGTCGCTGAAAACGGTTTCTGTGACCAAAACATCTGAGAGAGCCGTAGGTTTTCCTTTGCGGTAGGACCATGCTGGTTCAGGTTTTACGACGAGCTCAAAACTCTTTCCATCAATGTTGATCCGTGCCACTGTAAACCCTTTGTTCATCACGTTCCACTGCCTAATACTTCGGCCAGATACTTCTGAGTCTCTTCATCGGATAACAGCCTGAAGGTTTTGGTGGCCGAAGGAACGATCGCTAATTTGATTTTAGGCGGCTCATCTCTTGCTTTTAAGGATTTTACGAGGCATTTGACTGCTAGCTTTATGGCTTCTTCCAACGTGAGATCGTCTCTGTATTCTTCTCTTAATATGTTTTCAGCGGTTTCCTTTCCAATTCCGATGGCTACTGCTTTGTAGGATCTGTATGAGCCGCTGGGGTCTGTTGTGAAGAGCCGTGCTCCAGACTGGTCCACACCGCCGAAGATTATTGAAACACCGAAAGGTCGAACGCCAGCGTGTTGAGTGTACAGCTGCATCACGTCGCCTATTCTTTTTGTCACTATCTCGACGTCGATCGGTTCGTCGTACATCAACCGGTTGCTCTGGGAGTAGATACGGGATTCGTCTATTAATATGCGTGCGTCTGAACTTATGCCGACAACGGCTGCTCCGATATGTCCATCCACCTCGTAAATTTTTTGGCTAAAGTTTGGGTCTTGGAGCTTTGATTCTACTTTTTCTTCTGCTCCGATCACAACACCTTCGGGGCATGAGACGCCTATGATTGTCGGGCCTCGATTCACAGTCTCAAGCGCGTACTCTACCTGAAACAAACGACCATCGGGAGAAAAAACCGTAATCGCACGGTCGTACGCTCCCGGAACAGCAAAGACTGACAAATTAATTCACCTCTATTCGTCTCGGCTTCACATTGTCTCTTTCAAGAGTTGATAGACGAGCCTAAAAAACCTTTTGTCCTATGTCCATCAGACACAGACGATTTCCCTTCGAAGAGTTCCTTTAGACCTGAAAGAACCATGGAAACTTAAACCCCGATGTAACAATCTAAAAAACGTTTAATGACCCTATTGTTGCTTTGTTGCGAACAATCTTCTACAGAAAACGCTAAGATCCTTATAGGATGATAGAAGACTGGGAAGTTTTTCTCGTTCTGTTGTCAGCTCGGTTTGAATTTTCTCACGGTTGAGAGCGCCCTTTCTGCAACGGAGACGCAGCTCAACAAGTCGTCTATTGTCGCCATGAACGTCATTAAGTTGTCGTCCTCATATTTGATTAAGGTCACAACGCTGTTTCCTATACGAGATGTTTTTACAGTTAGACAACGCGGCGTTTTAACGTTATCAGGTGAAATGGCTTCTGCAACCGACTTGGCTTCTAATTGGTCAGAATAAACCAGCCTGATTTTAGCTTCCACTCTCTCTGATTCTCCTTAATTCTCGGGTTACGAGTTCGTCGACATGCTTCAAGAAGCGGTTGCGTGCCTTAAGTGGAAGTTGGGCTCCTGCCGCAACATCGTGTCCTCCTCCGGTGCCAGAAAACTTTTCCGCGGCAATCCGCATGATCTCGCCTATGTTGAATCCTTTCCGAGTTAAGACATCCACTGTGCGTGCTGAAACCTTCATGATGTTCTCGTCAGGGATGATTGAATAGGCAATAATCGGTTTTTCCAGGTTAGGCATGCCTGTTGAAAGAATGGTTGACACGGCGCTTATGACTTTTTCGTCAATGGATTCTCCGCCGTGGAGAACGTAGATGCTTGTCATCTCCTCAAACAGGTCTGGATGTTCCTCTATCCAACGGAGATATTTTGTTATTGTCTGCCGATACTCTTCTAAGGCTGCGTTAGCCTGTTCAAGACAGTGCCCACGGTCTCCCATGCAAATAGCTACGCCCAAACCCGGCTTCCCTGTTCTTCCAGTAGCGTTCAAAAGCAAAGCAAACTCTCTTGCATCCCTGAGCGGGGTCCAAGGCTCCTCACGTTTAAGCACGTAGATTGTGCCGAGGAGGCTCATCGCTCTGTCGCTTTTGTAACCGCGGGAAGCAAGGTGATCAGACAACGCTGAGAAAAGTTTCCGTTTTTCGTCATGGGAAAGGTCTCTTAGAGCTCGCCATTTCTCGCCTTCCTTAGGTTTAATCCCTAAGCCTAAAAGGAAAGCTAGACTTTTGTCTTCTTCCCCGCTGATTCCCGGGATGAAAGGATTAGTTGTGTAAGCCAGAGCTTTGTGAATGGGACGTGTCTCTCTGCCGAACAACAAAAGATCGGTTTCCACGGCTAATGTCCCAGCCTGCACGGCATCTTCAACAACGAGACTGTTCAGTCCCCCTAAGCTCCGGTTTTCATGTTTATCCTGAAGGTCACCTAAGGCTCCGACGATAGCTATACAAGCCAAATCCATGTTCCGGTCTGAAAGAGCTTTGGCTGTGAAATAAGCTGTTCCCGAACCGCTTAGGTCTCGAGCGCTGTCAATGCCGAAAAGCGCAGGATTAACGTGTACGAATGCTTCATCCGGCTCTCCGTCCGGCTGGTGATGATCTAAAATGACGATTGGTCTTCCTTTAAGCTCTTGGTTTAGGATGCTTAGGTATCCGCTTCCCATGTCTAAAAGAACGATCAAACAGTTTTTTTCGGAGGCTATTTCTTGAGCAACGTTTTCATCGAACCATCTTTCAATACGAATGCGGAAAGGCGCACCCAGCCTTTTCAGAGCAACCCCCATAATTCCCGCTGCTGAAAGACCGTCTGCGTCCATGTGCGAAATTACGAGGACAGTTTGTCCCTTGGCTACATGTTCTCGGATGTGTTCAGCAGCCTTATGGGTTTCCCTCAAAAAATCCTCGGTTTGTCCCTGGTTGGCTGTCATGAGAATCCCGGGTTAGACAGCTATAGCCGTAGGCGTGTACTTCCAGTCTGGAGGCAAAACTCCTTTGCGCTTGTAGTATTCGGATAAACTGCGAATCTTAGATTCAACGGTTTGAACTGCTCGCCGGTTATATCTGTCTGCTCGGTTTCGTTCGAGATGCGCACGGAGACGGGCAGCTTTCCTCAGTAAAGCATCTAGATCTTCAGGGATCGGAGGAGCTAGGTTATTTTCTTTAAGCACCTCAACTATGCCTTTCCCAACTATTGCCTTCGCCAACGGGATGCCATATTGATCACGTAAAATTACGCCGATCTTACTCGGCGGATTTCCTTCTCTTGCAAGCTTAACGATGAGAGATTCTACTTCTTCCGATGTGTATCTGCACCAGCTTGGGCTTCTTTTGCTTATCGGTCGAGTGGAATGTGAACGACCTTTCTCTTTTTTGGGCACATCTTGTCCTCCGAAGGAGTTCTCCTAAAACAACTCAATTGGCATTATAAAACCTTTTTGAAAGCTTAAAAACCTGACTTGTACCATTCAGCAAACCTTCTCAGCGCCCTAGCTCGATGGGAGATCTCGTTCTTCTCGGTTTCAGTCATCTGCCCGAAGCTTTTTTCAGGGCTTTCTTTCGGGATGAAAATTGGATCGAACCCGAATCCTGAAGTTCCTTGTATGCGCTTCGAGATCCATCCTTCAACTGTCCCATGAAAACATTTCACTGGTTCCTTAGGGCTGCAGTAGGCGACGACAGATTTAAACCGAGCAGCCCGGTTTTCATGGTTCTCCAAAAGCTTGAGTATGCCCTTCAGCCCTATCGTGTTGAACACATATTTTGAGTAGGGTCCCGGGAAACCGTTTAAGGCGTCAACGAATAAACCTGCATCCTCAACTATTACGGGCAAACAGCTTTTGCTTGCTGCTTCCAATGCGCTGGCTTTAGCGATGTTCTCTATGTCGTCGTCCTGCATTTCTGAGACATAGATTCTAAGCATCGCCGTTGCGATGTTGAATTCTGACAAAACCTTTCGCGCCTCCTCAAACTTGTGGAAGTTCCCAGTTGCAAAAAAGATGAGTCTTCCCTTAGGAAACGTGTTGCTCGGATTCTTCTCTTTGTGTCCAACGCAGTCTTCATTCAAGCGGCATCACCTTTCTGAAACGTATCTTCCTCTCTTTTCTATTTCCAAAATCTTTTCCAATACTAGTTTTGCCTCTTTTTCGCCGACAGTCTTTTCATATCCTTCCATAATGGTTTCGAAACACTCGTCAGCATACAGGTAATGCGTGCTGTGCAGCGCTCTCTTCAGGAGGTGAAGATCCACGCCTTTCGCCTCTACCTCCATTGTTTGCTCGCTGAGACCGAAATCGATGAACACCATTTTACCTGTGGGCGTCAAGATCATGTTAGACGTCGTAAGGTCGCCGTGGATTATGCCGCTTCCGTGAAGCTTGCCGATCAACTCACCGATGTAACGGCACAGTTTTATTCTTTTTTCTGTTGGCAGCTCATTTAGAACGTTTTTCACCTGTTTGCCTTCAACATACTCCATTACTATGGTGGCTTCAGCAAGGTCCACCATGTATATCACCGGCGTGGGAACCCCTGCTTCTTTCGCCCTATGAATTACGTGAGGCTCATGTTTGGTTCTCTGAATTTGAATTGTTCGGTCCAGCTCAGGCACCCTGTACTTTTTCGAAAGCCTCTTCTTGAGAATAACCTTCAAACCGTGCCATTCTTCTAAGAATAGACTTGCTTCAGCGCCCTTCTTGATTAACATGCTACTCTCCAACCCAAGGAACCTCAACCTCGTCGAGACGCCACTTCAGCTTCACGAAGCTTTTCTCAACAGGCACCGTTAGGTTATGCTTGAAGCATAAAATTCCTGTCCAAGCGATCATCGCCCCGTTGTCAGGTGAATATTCTCTCGGAACCCCGCAGAATCTGGCGTCGTGTTCCTCAGCCATCGTTTTAAGCATAGACTGAAGCCTCTTGTTCGCCGCAACCCCTCCTGTTAGGAGAACTTCACGTTTCTCGGTGTGTGCCAGAGCCCTCTCGGTTACTTCTGTGAGCATGGAAAAAGCTGTTTCCTGAAAGCTGAAACATACATCTTCAAGCCTATGCTTTTTCTCGTGGAGCAGGCTTACTGCAGCCGTCAAGAGTCCGCTGAAGGAAAGATCCATTCCCTTCACGGTGTACGGTAAGGTGATGTATTTCCTACCTTTGATCGCCATTTCCTCAACGATTCTTCCTAAGGCTTTCCCATTTTCAGGTTTTAATCCAGCTTCCCTTGCGAAAACATCTAAGCAGTTTCCTACTGCGATATCCAAGGTTTCACCGAAAACCCGGTATCTTCCAGCTTCAAAAGCTGCGATTATGGTGTTCCCGCCGGACACATAAAGTGTGATGGGATCTGTGGCTTCAGTCACGAGTTTACCTATCTCGATGTGAGCTAAACAATGGTTTACTCCGACGAGAGGAATCCCCAGATAAGTTGCAAGAGCCCGAGCCGCCGTCGCACCGGTTCGTAAACAAGGACCAAGCCCAGGCCCCTGTGAAAAGGCTATTACGCTTAAGTTGTCGATCTTTATCCCGGATTTCTCGAGCGCCTCCTCAATAACTTTTCCTGCAACTTTTGCGTGGTGTCTTGCAGCTTCCCTTGGATGTATGCCTCCTTTTTCTGGCGTGTAGGAATGGTTAACGTTAGCTAGGATCTCTCCTTCGAAAGAGGCTATTCCTACGCCGAAATCGTCCGCTGTGCTTTCTATGCCTAGACAGTAACCTTTCCGCATACAACCAACCATTTCGAACAGGGATTTTTAAGGGTATAGTTCAGATGGATGCTCATGCCTACGAGACAATATATATTCTTTTATGCGATGGATGCTACATATTATTTAGTGGGTTGTCAAGAGGAGACCTTGATGCCTAAAGAGAATGATTTAGAACAGAAAGCTCTGCAGTTGATCATGAACTCTGGAGAGGAAGGGCTGCTTCAATCTGAACTGTGGCGGAAGATGGAGGCAAGCAGCAGAGAAGGCTCCAGAATAAGCATCAAACTTGAAAAGAAAGGGCTGATCTACCGTGAACGGGAACTCTCCAACGGAAGATGGACATACAGGCTCTATTCTACGAGACAACCCGTATCCATAGACTCCATACTAACCTGCCCATGTCTCACGTGCGAAAAAAGCATAAGATGCGGAGCAGGTGGAAGAATATCGCCAAACAAGTGCGACTTGCTCACCCAATGGATACTTGACTCCATCCGCAAGGAGACCAGTCTTACCGGTGACAACTAATTGCCCAAAGCATGGGTGAGAAGGCACAAAAGAGACTATTACTATAGGAAGGCAAAGAAGGAGAATTACAGGTCACGAGCCTCTTACAAGCTGCTGCAGGCCGTTGAGAAATACCGGTTCATAAAGCCCAACGATGTCATCGTTGATTTAGGTGCAGCCCCAGGCGGCTGGTTGCAGATTGCCAGAGAACTTGTAGGCGAGAAAGGTTTTGTGTTAGGAGTGGACATTACTGAGATCGCCCCTTTAGGATACGATAATGTCGTAACGATGAAGGCGGACATCAGAAACGCCGAAACAACCAGAAAGATAAAGGCGGTTTTACCGCGGCCCGCAGACGTTGTGATCTCAGATGTTTCACCTAAGGTTTCGGGAGTTTGGGAAACCGATCATGCGCGCCAAATAGATCTTGCTGAAATTTCTCTGAATGTAGCCAAATCGGTTCTGAGATGGGGCGGAAACTTTTTTGTTAAAGCGTTTCAGGGCGATCTTTTACGCCGTTTCCTAAACGAGACAAGAAGAGAATTCGACGTTGTCAGAGTCATCAAACCGAAGGCCAGCAGAAAAGAAAGCGCTGAGCTCTACGTTCTCGGATTAGGCTTGGCAAGCCGTAGCTGAGACAAGTCTGCCGAATTTTTGTGTGACGCTTAATTGTTTCGGGCGACGTTAATTATTGTTTCAACGGCGGTTTGTAATCCGTTCAGCCCTGAAACTGCTGTTTGAATTTTCTCTATTTTTTTGCGGCAGTCTTCTTCAGTGAGCATCTCTTTGATTGCTGCTTCAAGGGTTTCCTTGTTCACCGCATGTTGCTCAAGCACTTTGGCCACGCCCATCTCTTGGACTCGGTAAGCATTATTCAGCTGTTCAGTGTGGCTGGGGGTTGGAATGAGAACCATCGGTTTGCCGTAGCATATGCTCTGTGTCAGCGTTCCATGCCCTGCTCTCGATACGACGAGGTCGCATGCCTTCAAGTATTCGAATCTGTTCGAAACCCAACTGTATATGGAAACGTTTCCTTTATGGATGGGCTTAATCGAAGCATTGGGGTATCCGAGGGACATAACTATCTGATATTCCTTAGGTAGATCCATGACGATCCGCTGCAGCAGATCCGTGATGTACGCTCGTTCATTAGCCGGACCGCTGATGGGCAGGAAGATGAGAGGAGAGTCTTCGTTCAAACCTAGCTTTCTTCTAAGCTCTTCCTTACTAGGCAGGTCTTCTGGGTGAACCGGCAGTATGGGACCGATGAGTTTAACACGTTTCTGGTAAGCCTTAGGGATCTTAAGGTTTCCCGCTGACAACACGTAAGGCGGAGGAAAATCCGGAATCATCAGATGCGCCGCTCCGCTGGTCCAGAGCTTACCAATCAACGCTAGAGCACCCGTGTCAACAAGCTTAGCCAGCCTTAGAAGTCGGGAACGGCGCGGAATGATTATCTGAAACTGGTTGAGAATGCAGACATCAGGGACACCAAGCATCTTGGCTGCCAAAAGTGGTGAAACGCGGGAGTCAGAGATAACTACGTCAGGTTTGAATGCTCTAATGAATCTGATTTCAGACTCTACCTGTTTAGTCAAGGTGAAGGAAGCTAAGATGGGCCCCGGGTTGGCGACGGTCTGCCTGAAATCCACTGTTCCATCAGGTTTCACAACGAATCCTACGGGAGGAGCTTTAAACAGCGGAAACCCGGCTTGCTCGACGTATTTGACGGCGTCCCTGTACGTTGAGAAAAGAACTTCAACTCCTTGTTCCACAAGTTTCTCTGCTATGGGGATACATCTTCCTGCGTGTCCAAGCCCGATGCCGCATACGCCAAAGTAAACCCTCAACTCCCGTAGCCCTCTGGTTTCAGTGATGAATCAACTTGGGACCCAGTTGCCGTTACCGACTGGTTACTGTATGAAGCAATGCGGAAGTTCTTAACGGTTTTGGAAAAAAATTGCTCAATCCCTCTGAGAAAAACAGGCTCCATGTCGGAAACGTCTAGTAGCTGAAAGGACGAACTTTTTCCACATAAGTAGCAGGCTCAGTTTCCTTTACAGTTCCACCGTCCACATCGAGAATGTAAACTACGTGAATACGAGCGTTCTTTATCTCCTCGAGACTGACAGGCGGATTGCTGTAGTAAAGATCGCATAGCGCCTTAACTTCCTGTATCTCTTTGCTGTCGCGGCTGCGCGGCGGCTCGATGAGAGCTGGATGAATCTGAACAGCATAGTGAGGAGGAACAGCTAAACAAAACTTTTCTGCGTAGCCGCTGTAACGGGTTATCTTGCTGGCTATTCTCGCCTTAAGATACGTTAACGGGTCTAAAGCATGTTCAGGTGGGATGAAACCTGTTTCCACCTCGACTATCATGCTCCCTAAACCTTTTGAGGCGTAGATGTCGCAGGAAACACCGTCCATAACACGTTCTAGGTCAACGTAGTATCCTGCGGAGACAAGGTATTTTGCGCAGACAAGCTCCATCACAGAATGGTTAATCTTCACAAGGTTTCTCCTGTGAAGAGACACAAGCCGGTCCCGTAACCTAACGATCTCTTTCCGAAGGTACTCGTCTTCTCCTTCGCAAAGCCGTTTCACAAGTAACGCGAGATCATTCTCAAATTTTCCCAAGGCGGTCGCCTTTAGCTCCTACACAATATTAGACTGAAACATTTAAGATTTTGTGCTCACCGCTTTCTATAACGAACAATAGAAGAGAAACAAAATCACGCATTTTCCAACAGTTCCCCCAAAAAAAGTACACGTGCCCAACGCATCCTCGTTTTAGAGGACAAACAGCCTCGTAGAAACTCGGCTGAAACATCACGTTTTGAAGCCGACTTTCGGCGTCTTTGACATAAAAGCCGATGTATAGACAACAAAGCCGCTAACCAAGACAAAAACGAAAACATAAGGCGCATTGCATTCCAGAACAACGCCTTCTTTAGAATAGAATACCATTCACTTCATTTTCCTAAGCAAAAGCCTTATATGAAGCCACGGACCTATTAAGAATCCCCAAGCTGGGGAGCACGCTTCAAATGTTGCATTGAAGCAATGAACGTGCCAGACGAAACAGCTGAAGTCTGACACGTGATAAAGACATTGCTTCAATGGGCTGGACAACACTTAAAGCGAATGCATCTGGGTGTTGAGTGCACCAGACTAAACAGCGGAAGAATGGTGCATGATAAAGACGATGCTCAGATGGGCTGGACATTCGCTTGAGGCTTAGACCCAGCTTGGAATTCTAATTTAACGATGATTGTCAGCGTGGTTTTTAGGCTTCTTTTCCTATACTGTTTAAGCTTTTATGTTTGTGTGGTTTTCAGTTGGCTTTTGTACATTTCGATGATTTCTTCGACGGTTGTGGCGTCTTCCGCTGATTTGTCCGTTCTGTATCTTCCGGTAAACCGGGGGAATCTTATGGCTAAACCGCTTTCTTCTCTTATGATGTTCATGGCGCATGTGTGGACGGGGCTTAGGGTTATTTCGGCTCCGATGGTTTCTAAAACGATTTTCGGCTCGAACCATACGTCGGCTTCCAGCTTTGATTGTACTCTTGGGTGACGGTGAGGAATCTTGTAAGGTTCCATCATCTGAGGAATTTTTTCGAGATCTTCATCTGTGAACCCTGAACCGCATTTGCATACTGTGGGAAAAACATCGTTTTTTGCATCATATGCTGATAGGAGAAGTGCGCCGTAGGTTCCAGCTCTTTTTCCTCTGCCGTGAAAGGCGCCGACGACGACGAGGTCAACTGTGTCCGTCATCTCGCTTTTGTAGTCTCGTTTATATTTTATCCAAAGCCATCCCCGCGACCCCGCTTGATACACTGAGCTTTCGCTTAACGATTTGCAGACCAGTCCTTCGCAGCCGTTCTCGATGGCTTCCTCAAAGAAAAGCTCTAGTTCTTTAGGGTCATCCGTTATTATGTACTTAGCTATCTGAACGCGGTCGTTCCGTGTTATTATCTTTTTTAAAACATCATGGCGAACCGGGTAAGGTTGAACCGTTAGGTCTTCACCGTCAACGTAAAGAACATCGAACAGAAACAAGGCGATAGGATACTCCGTTGCAGCCTCGCGGATACCATGCTTTCTTCTCCGATGCATAAGTTCCTGAAAAGGTCTCAGCTCACCTGTTTCAAGATTCACAGCGACACATTCAGCTTCCATTATCACCTTATCCGGCACAACGTTTTCTCTAACAAGAGAGACAACGTCAGGATACTGGTTAGTGATGTTTTCAAGTCTTCTGGAGAAAAGGATTACGTCTCCGCCGTTTTTGTGAATTTGAATTCGCTCCCCGTCATACTTGTACTCCGCTATGCATCTTCCACCTAGCTTCTCAAGAATCTCCTCAGGTGAACTTAACCGCTCCGCAGCCATAGGTCTTATGGGTTCGCCGAGTGACACCTTAAAGTTCTTTAAGCCTTCGATCCCTGCCTCAACAACGTTTTTCGCCACCTTCCCCAAGTCAGATGAAACGTTGTAAGCCCTTTCCAAGATAACTCTAGAGTCTTTTCCTCCACCATAAGCGATCGCCAACGCATCTAAAACCGTCATATCGGCGATTCCTAAACGGAGGCTGCCTGTAACAGTTCTAATTATGTACTTAGCTTCCTTAGGCTTAGCATCAGCCAAAAGTCCCGCAAGAAGATTTATTTTCTGATCCATAGAACCCGGACCTGACGCTCTTGCGATCTTGTCAAGCGTCTCGTAGACTCTTTCAACCGTAAGGGGCTGCGGAAAAAACGTGACCTGACGTTTTTTTTCAAGGAACTTCTGTGCTGTTTCGCCGAGGTCGCCTGTGTTTTTCAGGTCTTCCTCAATCTCCGCTTCGCTTCTTCCCGTTGCCTTGGCGACAGCTTTTACGGCTAGTTTCTCAGCTATGCCTATTTCGATGCCTGTGAAGTCTGGATATAACTTTCCCTGAGTCAAGTAAACAACCTTCTCAATTGCAGACTTCGGGGTTTTCTTGAGCAGATCGACCAAATAATCCGTCATTTCCAGCCTTTTCGATGTTTGCTCGATCTTCTCATATGCCTCAGCAACAAGCCAATACTTCAACCCGCTTTCTCCCTCTGACAATCTACAGTTCTCTTACAACCTATTAAATTTAAGATGGGTTCTTCACTCAAAAACTGTGAACGTTATTTTTGGGCTAGAAGGACAAAGCCACAGATGAGGTTGATGACCCCTAAGAATCCTGCGAGAAACATGATAAACTCCGAGGTGATCAGGTCGCTTAAGGCAGGTATGCCGGGAAGACGCAGAAGCGGGTTGACCAAATACTGGATTGACCAGAATGTCAGCATAGATCCGACGGTGATCATCAAGCCGCTTAGGCTTTTTCCAGCCTTTCTGGTAAGCACAAAAACATGTTTTCTTTCAGCTTCAATTGTGTCCTCTATGATCTCAGGTTCTTTTATGTACAGAATGAATGATGGCTCAATCTTAACTTCGTCTTCCTTTCTTTTCCGCGGCATCTGGCATCCGTAACCCTACGAAAATGAAGAGGAAATGGGACTTAAAAGAATTGCCGAACAAGCAAAGTAACATGGAAACATGAGTTGTAACAGCAGACAGCTAAGCCTTAACTCGTACTCCACATTGAGGACAATAAATAGAACCCGGCGGAAGCCTTTGACCGCATTTGTAACAGAACCTCGGATAGGAGAATGTCGGTACTTGCGCAGATGGTTGAGGAGCTGACGGAACACCCGTTATAACCGGTTCGGCGCGTATTCTCGACGCTAAAATCTTTTCTCTAGTACACATCGAATAATAAAGGTATGTTAGCGCAATCGGTTGAAGCGGCTGCACCACCGATGAAGCTAGAGCTATCGTTACCCATTTCAGTGCAATGTTACGCATATCCAAAATGTCACCGATTACGCTTCCTACGAAGACGAAGATCACCGTCAGGATGAACACGGCGAAAAGAATGGTGAAGGCTTGCAGCCACCTATCTGCTACTAGTTTTCTACTTCTACGGAGGCTTTCGAACACGTTTAGACGTTCAATAATGATCACTTGAACTGTTAGGCTGAACATCACCGCCATGATGACTCCGGGGATAAGGAAGAGAATGAAGCCGAGAACCGTCAGTGCGCCAACTATCAATCCTGCTGCAAGAAGAGTAGGAAAGCTTGCAAGAGTGAACTGAAGCCCAACCTTGAGAGCTGTAGGTCTCCTTTCCAGCAAATCAGAAGCCAACTTCACCGCTATTCCACCAGCCAAAGCAGTCAATACACAACGCAAAACCGCGTAAACCGCCATAACCGGCACCGTGAACGAAAGATAGTTGAACAACCAAAGAAGAGATTCTTCCGTAAAGCTTGAAGGAACCTCAATACGCGGCATCATACGTGCTAGAAGCTGCCCTAAACCCCCGAAGACCAAGTTTGCGAGCAGAAAAGGGGTGAAAAACAGTTCGAATCTTGCAAAATAGAGGTTTAAGGACTTTCTCAGTATCTCTCCTGTTGAGAATTCTCGTTGAGGTATTTCAGCCTGCATGGTTTCGCCTGCCACTAGAATCGACATGAGTTTGAGCTCCCTATTCGTCATGGCTATTTATATTTAGCTCGATTAATAAAAACGGTTTACCTAACAGTTCGCATAAATCTACGAGGGAGGAGCAGAAAAGGGGAACAGAATGGTTTCATTGCATGAACGGCATCGTGACATCCGAAGGGCTGGTTTACATTGAACCGCACCTTGACAAAATATGGCATCTAAAAAACTATTCGGAGCTCTCCAAAAATGCGCAGTACAAGTTACCTAGCCTCGGACAAGTATATATTGAAGACATAAAAATTCTGTTCAGATATTAGCCACGAAAACCTTTATAGGCGTTCTCGCTTAACACCGATTAAAGGATAAACTGCTGTTTTGTTCCAAAAGAGCTGAACGTGTGATGGGTGTCAACCTAGGAGGTTTAGTTCCAAAAACACCGGTTGACCTAAAAAATTTAAGCGGAAAGAAAGTTGCGATTGACGCGTACAATGCGCTTTACCAGTTTCTCGCCATCATAAGGCAACCAGATGGAACACCGCTTAAGGATCACACCGGGAAGATAACCAGTCATTTAAGCGGCTTGTTCTACAGAACATGTAATCTTCTCGAGATGGGAATCAAACCGATCTACGTGTTTGATGGGGTTCCTCCTACGCTTAAG
>PIYB01000044.1 GCA_003601835.1 Candidatus Bathyarchaeota archaeon | reverse complement strand
CCTCTACTAGGTCAAGAACCTTTTTTCCTAGGTTTTCTGAACCGGATTCTAGCCGTGACTATCTTCTCTGTCGTGAAGATTCTTGCTGCGATGTACAGAACTACCACTGTGAAAACGGTGATGTACCCTATGCTTCTGAGCATGATGAAGTAATCTGCTGTGAATGCAGCTTTGAACGCCAATATTGCATGTGTGTAGGGAATAGCGTACAGGATCGCCTGTAAAGCGAAGGGCAAAATTTCAACATCCGCAAACATCAGTATCAACGAAGGAAGCACTATGACAAAGTTCAACGGACCGACCAGAGACTGGGCGTCTCTAACATTCTCAGAGAAAGCAGCTATGCAGATGGCAAGCGCCAGAGCGGAGACTATCGTTAGGAACATCACAATTCCGAGAAGAATGTAACCCGTAGGAGACGGGGTTAAACCTGAAATCTCCAAGCTCCCTGTAGGCATGAAACTGAAGGCTGAACCTACATAATAGTTGACCCCGACCAACGCCGCGGCAGCTCCCGCAGCAGCCACCACCACAGAGCCAGCAAGTTTCGCCGCTAAAATGCCAAGTCTGCTAACTGGCAACGTTAAAAGGGTCTCCAAGGTTTTCTCCTCTTTCTCTATAGAGATAGAGGTTGCAGCTATCTGCATCGCTGAAATAAGAAGCAACATTATGACCATGGGAAACCCGAATGATTGGGACATGAAAAGTCCTCTTAGCACGTCCGGCGGAGCCTCAATAAGTCTTCCCTTGAACACTGCAAAGCTGTTCGTAGTAATGGGATCAAGAACTGCCTGCGGATCTCTGTTTGGGAAGGCTTGTTTGACCGCTTGATGCACAAGAAGCTGCTCATAGACATGTATAGGCGCCTCCGCTACTGAGGCTTTGGCACCTTCAGAAAAGCTCAGGCTTCTGAGAACCGTGTAGATTTCCAGTTCAGCTCTCTGACCTGAAGTCAGGTTTTGGCTAAAGCCGCGCGGTATAACAATGAGCGTTGTTACGTTGCTTTCTTGGAGGCTTTCAAGGGCTTCGTCTACGGTTGAGGCGTTAATCTCAACGAGAGTAATATTCAAGGCGTTGAAGGTCGCAACAAGGTTGTTCGCCATGGGTCCATGATCAACGTTCATTAAAGCCATGGACATCTTCTTCATGGATTCCTCAACAGCGGTTGTGGATATGTTTATGGCGGCTCCCATTACTGGGAAAATGATGAGAGGCATCAGTACCATGCCTAAAATTATCTTTGGGTCTCGAAGCATCTCTTTGATCTCCTTCTTCACAAGGTTGCTTAAACCGTTAGTCAAGCATCGTCGCCTCCATGAAAACCTCTTCCAAGTTGCTGGCTTTGTACCTGGACTTTAATTCTTGAGGAGTTCCCTCTCCCAGTAGTTTGCCTTCATTTATCAAGGCAACCCGGCTGCAAAGAAACTCGACTTCCAGCATGTTGTGGCTTGAAAGAAGAACCGTGACATTGTGTTCTTTTGCATAGTTCTGAATTATGTGTCTAACATGGAAAGCGTGAACGACATCCAAGCCGCTTGTAGGCTCATCCAGAATCGCAAGCTTAGGCTTCATCATCAAGGCTCTGGCAATAAGAAGCCTACGCGTCATCCCTTTGCTGTATGTCTTCACCCGGTCCTTTAATCGTGCCCCCAACCCTGAAATCCTTGCTGCTTCCTTGACTGCGGCTTCACGGGTTTCTTTGCTTACGGAATAAAAACCCGCCATGAATTCTAAGTATTCTTGTCCGGAAAGATTTTTGTACGCCCCCGCTTCTTCAGGAAGATAGCTTATGATTCTTCTGACTTCTGAAGGCTCTTCCTCAACGTTGAATCCGAAAACTTTCACCCATCCAGAAGTAGGCTTAATCAGAGTGGCTATTATCCTTAGACATGTGGTTTTCCCTGCGCCGTTAGGTCCTATTAACCCGTAGATCTCTCCCTGCTCAACGGTGAAGCTCAATCTGTCCAGAGCTTTGATGTCTCCAAAAGTCTTCGCTAGGTTTCTGACTTCAATAGCGTTCTGCCCCAATTCTCTCCGCTCCTGTGTTTTCATAAGATGCCAAAACTATTTTAATGTGGCGTCCGCCCAACGATTATTCCCTTATGTTCCCCATTGTTCACAGGTTTCTGTTCCTTCTTAACGCAGTTTTGCTCATGTTCGATGTGCTCTAGGCGCATTTAGGTGTTTGTTACGAGGCTTAATCATAGGTCTTTAGAAGCCAGCTGAATATTCAACCAATCTCGCAGCTTCATCAACGCTAGGGAATCGTCTGCATCCCACTGCTGAAAGAAGAGCTGCGCCAAAAGCAGCCTCCTCAACGTTCACCGGCACTTGAAGCGGCATACCAAAAGTTTCAGAGAGTATCTCCGCCAGTAAAAAGTTCTTGCGGACAGCATTACCTGACCCAACAAGGAAGTTCCGAGGTGACAATCCCGCCTGCACAGCGGAGTCATATAAAGCCTTGAACCGTGCGGCTACGCCTTCAAGCAACGAACGGGCAAAATGCCCCGGGGTAAAATTCATCTCGTTCACCCCTAGCCATGCCGCTCGGCGAGAAGGGTCCCACCGGGTTCCTGCAAACAACGGTTCACATACAAGCCCATCTGAGCCGCTTGGAACTTTACTTGCCAGCTGGGTCATAGTTTGGTACAGTTCATCGGTGGTTTTAGCTCCGAAAAAGGCGCGTCCAACCTCTAGGAAAAACTTCTGTAGAAGCGCATATGAGCGGCCGCCGCAGAGTTCTGCTCCCACAAGCAAGTAGCTTTCATCCAAGTAACAGCGCGTCTCTAAATTTTTGGCTTTTATGTATTCTGGCACCCAAAGCGAGATTTGTCCTCCGGTTCCAACGTTAACAAGCACGGATACTTGTCGGTTGCTTACGCTTCCAAGGAAGCTAGCTTGGTTGTCCCCGCACGCAACGCATACCGGGGTTCCCTGCGGCAATCCTGTTTTCTCAGCTGCTTCTTTTGCGAGTTCTCCGACGGGTTCGCCTGATTTTTTGACTTCCGGCAGTAGTTCAGATGGAATTCCAAGCTTTTGGACTAGAAGCAAATCCCATTTTCTCGAGGTCACATCGAATATGCCAGAGCTTCCCGCGTTCGTTGGGTCCGTGACAGGCGGCTGCCCAGTCATTCTCATCACTATATAGTCCGGTAGAAAGCACGCTGTGACCGGTTTGGAAGGTAAAGCGTGGTTTTCTTTCAGCCAGAACAAGGTTGACCCCATGTATCCTGTGGCTGGCTTGCATCCTTCCCGTTGGAAACCGTGTTCACCTGCGAGGTCCACCATCCGGCTGATGTAGGAAAAATTTTCCCCGGGAACATTCTCGTCGCAACGACGGTCTTGCCATCCTATGAACGGTGTTACTGCTTGCCCATCATGTGAAACCAGAACTGTGCCGTGCATCTGTCCAGTTACGCCTATGGCTTTGACCTGTTTAGATCTGCTATGCGCGGCGACCTTCGCTATTGCCTTGAATGTTAGCTCCGCCACCTTTTCAGCGGACCATTCACTCCAGCCTTTTGCCTTGCCTTGTGCATCAGTTATCTCAGAGGCGTTGGGTACCGTGTGAACGGTCTCTACCTTTCTAGTCTCGGTGTTCAAAAGTAACACGGCGATCTTGGTGGTTCCTACATCCACGCCCATGAACAGCTCCACGTTTTTTCCTCCGTGGTTTCACAAACTCTTGTAGCTCTTGTTTGTGGCTATATAATGCTGATTCTTCTCTATGTCGCTAAGAGCCGAGGTTCCGAAAGAATTGAAGGTCAATTTATGCAGAAAATGCACATCGAAGCGTAACAATTCAGACTAGGATTAACTTACTTGTGTTGCTATTGGATCTGGCTTAGAAGCTCGGTTGGTTTTACCCTAAGCTCATTCAGCCGGAGATCTTCAGGGGAGAACCCCATGGCTAATCCTAGCAGCTGCGTGTAATGCAGAACGGGTATGCGGAAGCTTGTGTTGAAGGCGCGTTCTATCCGAGGCTGGTTGAAATCATACATCATGTGGCATGCGGGACAAACAGTTATCAATGCTTGGGCGCCAGCAGCCTTAACATGGTCGAGCTTCTCTTTAGCTATTTCGAAAGGAAGATCCTCGTTGACGCCGATTATAGGGTTCCCGCAACATTCAGTTTCATCCGTGTACTCCACGCATTCAGCGCCAGTCAGCCTTATGAGCTCCTTGAGCACATGAGGGTCTTCAGGGTTATCCCCGTGTCCCACATGGCTTGCAGGCCGTACAAGATGGCATCCTGTGTGTTGAGCCACACGCAACCCTGTTAGCGGCTTCTTCACCTGTTCCTTCAGTTTTTCGCTTCCAACATCTTCGGTTAACACATGCACTATATGTTTGACTGTGACTGTTCCCTTGAACTCCATACCTACCTGTTGGAGGTAGCTGTTGATCCTGTCTCGGAGCTCCTCGTCTTCCTTCAGTATCTTGTTTGCATCGTTCAGTGTGCCAAAGCATCCGTTGCACAAGGTTAGAATGTTCAGGTTTTTCTGTTCCGCCAAACATAGGTCGCGTGCCGCCAACGACAGCGCCAAATCAAAGTTCACCGGACCGATTGGAAACCCGCAACAGTTGAAATCCGGCATCTCAACCAGTTTCACGCCTAGCTTGTTGAGAACCTTCCGAGCGGAGACCTCGTAGCTTGCCAGCCGGTAGGGAATGAGACATCCAAGAAAGAAAAGATATTCAAGGTCAGCCATCTTGATCTCCTGTCTTAAGATTCACGTTTTTGAAGGTGCTCGCGTTTTCCAACGTCTCCAAGAAACCTGTGGCTTCAAAAAGTTTTGTTACATGTTCAACGTTTGACTTCGGCAGAGGAGGCAACCCTTCTGCACCACGTCTTTTAAGCCTTGATTCAGGCATGAGATACACGTATCCGGTTTTCAAAACGTTGCTTGCAAAGACCTTATAGATAAAAGGCATCTCATTCATGTTTCCAACGGACATGTTTCTGAGCGCCCGAACAATGCTTGAAACTTCCACCCCTTGAGGACAATGGTCTACACATGTGAAGCAGGTTGTGCAAAGCCAAAGCATCGGGTTTCCGAGAAGCCTATTCTTTAATCCAAGCTGGACAATCCTTGCGATTTTTCTCGGCTTGTAGAAATCGGAAAACCTTGCAATTGCACAGTCAGCTGTGCATGTGCCGCATTGAAAACACATCTGAATCTTCTCAGCGCCGGGATGCTTCATGACCTCATATTTGAATTTAGGGTCAATCTTTTCCGGCTTCACATTTTCTTGGGCTTCTTGCTGGAGCTCTGCCAATCTCGAACACCCGTTACTGGGAGATTGTTATGTAACCTCTGCGGGTCAAATAAGGATTATGGTGTTTCTTAACCGAAATTCTGGGCATATTTATATCATCCGAAGGTCCATTTCTTCTTGCCTTCAAGAAATGTTCAGGTTGCATCTCCTTTGACGAATACAACTGTTAACCAGCTGTCTGAAACCGATTTTCGCGGAATCTACCTTAAGCAAGGTTACCGGCTGGTCGGTCGGTACGCTCACAGCGCGGTTAAGATCTGTCAATGGACGAAGGAAAGCTTGAGGAACAACCGGGTCTGCTACAAGGAGCTGTGGTATCCTCCCGTTCAAAGTCACAGATGCATGATGATGACGCCGTACTTGGGATGCAACTGCCACTGTCTTTACTGTTGGAGGCTTCACTCCGGAGACAGACCTGGACTTCGATGGAAAGAGTTTCCTTTATCTGTGGAAAAGTTTGATGAACCCTCGGACATTCTTGATGAGGCCATTGAGAAACGGAAGCTGCTGCTTTCTGGTTGGAAGGGCAACCCGAAGGTTGACCGCAAAAAATTCGAGGAATCTCTGAAACCCACAATGATGACGATGAGCTTGACCGGGGAACCAACCCTCTACCCAAGGACATCTGAGCTCATCGAAGAAGCAGAGAAACGAGGGATGATAACCTTCTTGGTGACGAACGGAACCATGCCGGAAGCCTTAAAAAAATTGAACCCGCTGCCTTTCCAGCTGTACATAAGCGTCTCAGCGCCAAACAAAAAAGCGTACACTAAAATTGTTAGACCGCTCATTAAGGATGCGTGGAAACGGCTTAACAAGACGTTGGAGCTGCTTCCAAGCATAGAAACGAGGAAGGTTCTGAGGCTTACCATGATTAAAGGATGGAACATGAGCAACCACGAGGAATACGCCCAGCTGGTGAAGAAGGCTGAGCCTAACTACGTCGAACTTAAAGCTTACGAATGGGTCGGGGAAAGCCAGAAACGATTGCCGAAAAACGCGATGCCCTACATGAGTGACATAGAAAAATTCGCAGATAAACTTTCGCAGCTCACTGGCTACGAGATCAAAGGCAAATACAAACCGAGCGGCGCCGTTCTGCTTGCGTAAAACCTAAGACGTTCAGACTAACCAATCATTATCTTGAAACAATCTTGAGATTTAACCCTAAAGAAATCCGGAAATTAAGCTGAAACGAAAGACATCATTTCTGTTCGTTTTTCGGTTTTAAGCCTTTTAGTCTGCATCAAGACAGAGGTTCCTAAGATGCGACGAAACCGGAGAAGCAGGTTAGTGCTTCTCTTTTGAAACCAGTAAACCTGCAAAGCCTAATATTAAGATTCCACGTTATCCTTGCAAACCAGCCCGGCACAGGTAGATGGAATGGCAGATTCAACCGTGGATACTTGGTGGGCGCTGTCCGTGTGCACACTTACTCACGCCTTTATCCACGTTTTCGCCATCATGCACATGGCGCTCATACCCGTCTTCATGAAGGAGCTAAGTCTATCCATATTCGAGTCTGGGCTTCTAGTCTCGATTCCTTTAGGAATATCCGTTTCAATAAGCTTACCGTACGGTTTCCTCACGGACAGGATTGACCGACGAAAACTGATGGCTGCAAGTCTGATTCTGTGCGGTTTTTCCGGGGTGGCTTTAAGCCGAGCGAACAGTTTTCTCACCCTTCTGCTGCCGCTTTGCTTCATTTCCTTATCGTCCACCCTATATCATCCGCCAGCATTAAGCGTGGTGAGCGAGCTTCTATCAGCGAAGCAGAGAAGCCGAGCTCTGGGAATCCACGGAGCCGGAGGAACCAGCGGAGTCGCCATTGGACCCATCACCTTGGGGCTTATCATGGGAACCTACGGGTGGAGATTTGCGTATCTAATCTGGACTCTTCCGATCCTTGTCTCGTCAATATCCCTCTTGAAAATTCCAAAATCCTCCTCCAGAACCCGCCGTGATAACAGCGAAGAGGAAACCGTTCAAGTGGACAGGGAAAAACAGAACATGAAAAGGTTGAGACGTGGATATTTGTTGCTTCTCTTTGCTTTGAGCGTACGTGGCATGGGCGGTCAAAGCGTCTCAACGTACATGACGACTTATCTTGTATCCAACAGAGGACTCAGTGAATCTGTGTCAAGCCTTGTTTACGGCTTGAATCCGTTCGTCGGGATTCTAGGTTCGCTTAGCGGAGGATACTTCGCTGAGTTTTCTGGGAACAAACGTTGGATGATAATAGCGTATACGGCGGGAATGTTTACGCTTGCATGCGTCTGGCTTGGACCATTATGGTTTTTGATGGTGTTCTATCTTGTAGGCGGCTATTTCGGAGGAAGCACGATGGGTCCTTCAACATCTTTGGCAGCTGAATTATCCCCGAGGGAAAGACGTGGACTTGCATACGCAGTCTTCATGCTTCCCTTCAACTTGGTAGGCGCGTTTTCACCTGTAATCGCAGCAAAAATAATCGAACTGTTCGGGATCCAAACATTGTTTCCGTTCGCAATCTTCCTTTATCTCATAAGCATCATTGTGCTTCAAAGCATACCTGAGAAAAACAAACCCTAGTCTATATCAAAAGAAATAAGGAAGAAAAAAGTGAATAATAGCAAACTAACAAAATCAATCTGAAATGGAGACATGTCTCTAGATGAGAATCGTGATGTTAGGTCCACCGGGCGCAGGAAAAGGAACCTACGCGTCAAGGTTGACAAAAATCCTCGGAGTCCCGCATATCTCCACCGGTGACATGGTCCGCGAAGAAATAAGGGCTCAAACAGAACTTGGAAGAAAGATCAAACAATACAGCGACAAGGGTGAGCTGGTGCCAGACGAAATAATCATCCAACTTTTATCTAACAGACTAGAAAAACCCGACGCAGAAAAAGGATACATACTCGACGGGTTTCCCCGAACCATAAACCAAGCTGAAGCCCTTGACAAGATCTCGAAAGTCGATTTAGTCATCAACTTGAATGTGCCGGACGACATAATAATCACCCGGCTGTCAAACCGGGTTGTCTGCAGAAAATGCGGAGCAATCTACAATCTGCTTACGTTGAAGCCGAAGAAGGAAGGCGTATGCGACAAATGCGGAGGAGAACTGTACCAAAGAAGAGACGATAAACCTGAAGTCATCAAGGAACGCTTAGAGGTTTACCGGAAAAAAACCGAGCCGCTGATAGATTACTACAGAAGGAAAGGCGTTTTAAAGGATGTTCGTTGCGACAGTCTGATGACCCCGCCGGAGGTTATCGTCGAACAGATAATGAAGATCATTAATGAAGAGGAAAAGAAAGGGAAAGATTGACAAGCACATCATTGGATGTTTATTCACGGTTGCACAGCGACCACAAGAACGGTGCAACATGAATCACGGTAGTTCCACTTCGCTGAACGGTTCAAGCGTTGACAGATTGTTTATTTTTATCTTTTTGTCAGAGATCGTATACAACCAGTCTTCAATGTAAAGTGAACGTTTCACTTCATACTGAGAACGGAAATAGTATCCGCTTTTTGAAAGGTCACTTGAATTTTCCAGATGGGTCACCCTTCCTTTAAACGTGATGGCTTTATCAGTTACGTTGAAGATGTAGAGCCCTTGCCACACGTAGTCACCGTAAGCATTCGCAGGAACCCCTTTCGGATACTTGGCCTCATCTATCTCAGCGACCAACACGGGAAGCGCGAGGAGATGCCTCTTCTTGTCGAACAACAGAGCTTTATGGTCCCGTAGCACCGGAGAATCGGTTCCTCTGTCTCCGATTATGTATTTCGCCACTTCTTTTGGATGTTCAACGTCGCTGACGTCAAAAAGAGAGATCTTCACACCTTGATACCATGTGAAGTCGCCTTCTTCAGCCTCAACTGTTTCTTTGCCGATGCCGATCAACAGGTTTTCGCTGTACGGGTGCAGATAGTCAGAGTAGCCGGGAATCTTAAGTTTACCAAGCACCGTTGGTTTCGCCGGATCCTCGAGGCTTATGACGAAAAGCGGGTCAACCTTCTTGAATGTGACTAGATAACATCGTGAACCCATAAACCGAGCGGAATAAATTCTTTCGTTCGGAGCGAGACCTTCAATCTTTCCCACGAGAGTCATGTTCATGTCGAGAACGTAAACATTGTTGCTGGAAGATGACTGACCAAGCCGTCTTGCGACGTGACCTGTGGTGGTTGCTATCCTGAAGTATCCTGCGTACTCGTCCATGGAGAACTGGTTCAAGATGTACCCGGAAACTTGCCCGCTTGCCTCACAGGTTATGTTACTACCTTGTATGCGAAGCCTATAAACTTCCGTCTTCTCGACGCTTGCGTCAGGGTCATATCGAGGTATAGCCAGATAGATGTTGTTTAGTGAAACGTAGATTCCTCTGTTTGCTCCGAGAAGAAACGTTTCGTGAGCCGGTTTCTCCTCATCGTCGTAAACGTTCACTGCTATGATTGTTGTAAATCCGTAGCTGTAGTCAGTTGCGTTAACATAGTATATGCTTGTAGCCGGCACCTCCTTCGTCTGACCGTCATCAATGATCACTGGAAGAGAAACCTCGCCTTCACGTAGGTAAGCCGGCTGGTTCACGACTAGATAAACATAGTCCCCGATCATCCTAGCAGCAAAGTACCATCCGTCAGAGGAAACTGTTCTTTTCAATACAGGGCTTGCTTTCTTTGTGACATCGTAAATCCTTATGGTAGCGAACTGGCTCCTGTAGATCGGGTTTTTCCCCGGTAAAATAATTGGTGACTCTTGATACTCGGTCTCGAAAACTATCAACCTGTCTTTGTTTATGAACAATCCTACAATTGTTCCATTTAGTTTGATTTCTGCAACAACTTGAGCGTCTTCCGGCGGGTAAGCTTTTACGATGAGGACCTTTCCGTTCCTTTCGTTTAAGGCGAGATATACATATTCACCGTCGCATTTCACTATGTCAGCCTCATCCACCCCTTCAACCTGGATGTTTGTCTTTGAAAAATCAATATCAACAGAAGCGCTTTTGAACTCTGAAAAAG
>PIYB01000010.1 GCA_003601835.1 Candidatus Bathyarchaeota archaeon | reverse complement strand
TTCATGGGGTTCCGGGATGCGGTGGACACGGCGGTGGGATGGGTTGTTGAGAAACTCCGATGGTTGACTGACGCCTTGTGGGGTGCGGCGGATGCGGCTAACAAAGCGTTAGGAGCGTTTCAGAACTGGGTAGGTAACGCTATGCGGGGCGCCATGGATTCGGTTCAAGGCTTCATAGACGGAATCTGTTTTGCTCATGCCATAAAAGACGCTGTGGAAAGCAGCAAGAAAGACCTTGGGGACTTCGTTAGCTCGGTTGACTCAAGCATGGGAGAAGCCCTCGGCAGCATACGGGGGTTCAACCGGGAAGCCGGCTTAGGAATCGCGGGGTCATTAGGGGCAGCTGCGACGCCTCAGCATCTTTCGTTGGTTTTCAACGCGCCTCTCGTGAACGTTGAAGGCTCTGCGGATGAGCGGACGGCTGAGTTGGCGGCTGAGAAGGTTCGGGATGCGTTGCGGAACGTGCTTGTGGAAGCGTCTTCCGGAGCGGCTCCGGGTACACATAAGCGGGTACGGGTTGGAGGGTTGTTGAATGTTGCTTAGTGAGCAGGTTCGCATGGTTAGGGATGAAGAAGTTTTCGCAACAGGAGCGACAGCGTGGGATACTGGCGGCGATTGGAAGGACCAGAAAACCGTGAATGTGACGCTTTCGAAAACGAAGATTGTTTACATGGGTTTCTCTCTTGAGGTCAATGGCAACTATGAGGGAGCGGGGAGAATTCTTCTCGACGGGGTTCCAGTGGTTTCATCCGGATACAATAGCCCCGAAGACTTGATCAGCCGCCACATGTACGTTGTTCTCTCCGCAGGCTCTTACACGGTTAAGTTTCAGACTGCTGTTTGGAGCGGAAGCACAGGCAACGGTTTGAGAATGAATGATACTAGGGTTGCCGCATTAAACTTTCCAGACAAACAACGAAACAGTTGGGACAGCACAGTTTCTTGTCCGTCGGGAACAGAAACCACGGTTCTGAACCAGAATTTCACTGTGCCGGCGACGAGGAAGCTTGCGGTTGGCTCCATCAAAAAGTATGTTGCAGTAGTCACGGTTTACATGTGGAACAATTATGGAAGACGGAACGCCGTCAAAAACGCTGGGGAACCGAATGAAAGCAGCCCGGATGGTTCTTGGTTTAACTGGCGAATCTACGTCAACGATACACAGAAGGATTGGACTGAACGAAGAAATGACCGAGGAACATC
This sequence comes from Candidatus Bathyarchaeota archaeon, assembly GCA_003601835.1. Classification (GTDB taxonomy): domain Archaea; phylum Thermoproteota; class Bathyarchaeia; order Bathyarchaeales; family DTEX01; genus PIYB01. Next base: position 29,428 of record PIYB01000010.1, on the reverse strand, counting down.
TGACGGTTCTTTGGGGTCCGGAGTTGGAGCATACGGTCAATTAAGGCTTGTTCTCGACCCGGGCACAACATATAACTTGAAGGTGAAAGCATACAACGGGATTTCATCCGCTTACAACGGCAGAGCCGTCGTCGAAATAATGTTGTGTCCGTGGATAATGACAGACGAAGACTACGAACCTGTCAGCCTAGATTTTCCGCAAGGCAGCACCCTGTACGTGACAATCGAGCCCCTACACGACAACACCGCAACAAAATACGTGCGGGTTGGGAAACAACGGTTTGTGAGCTTCGGGGATTCCACGGATTATTACAAGGCGTTAAGCGGCACCGGAATCCTAGAGTTCAACTACACCTTCGAAACCGTTGAGGTTGTCAACTCAGTTCTCCACGTGAAAGGCTACGGAGGCTGCGTCAGCATCATAGGAGTAGATGCAAGATGATTAAGATCGTTCAGGTTGAAACCCAGTACGGAGAGGGGCTTCTAACGATAGAGTACACCTCAAAAGACGGATCTCGGGTGAGAACGGTTAAGGTGAGCACAGGCGACGTTGCAGACCGGCTTTTGCAGCTGAAAAGGCTGGTTGGAAGAGAGTTGACCTTCCAAGACCTGAAGGAGGTCCTTGTCACCTACGTGAAGGAGCTGAGGCTGGGCGCACAAAAGCTGAGGAAAGAGATCGACTGGAACAGCCTCATAGACATAGACTTGGAGGAGTAGAGCTATGACGGTGACGATAGACGGAAAAACGTTGAAGGTTGAAGGCGGAGGCATCCGTGAAAACCTGAAACCTGTTGGAACCTTCACAGACCGTTGGATAGACGCTGTTTACAAGAAGGAAGCGAAGATATTCGGCGCCATCCGGAGCTGGACGCTGAGATGTTATGAAGAAAATGTGCCGTGGACAAGCAGCGTCGCTAAGCACCTGCAGGAAAAGGCTCAGTCCGGCGACGCGGTTAGCTTCAGCGTGGACGAAGGCAACCTGCATGAGGTGTCAGCTACAAACGTGTACATCCTCGAGGTTGACATCGGCTATCCGAAGGGAAGCAAGGCTTCGAGTTTCATCCGGTACTTCACCGTTAAACTGCAGGAGGCACCTTAAGCAATGCGGCTTGTACGGGTTGAGGAACTGGAAAGAGGAGACTTGATCCTCGTTAAATGGTTCGACGCTTCGGAGCTAAGGGCAAAGCTGAACCAACACGAGAAACCGGAGGTCGCCGTTTACGAATGGGGAATCTACCTCGGTGTACGGGGAAGAAAAAGGAAGCATCTGTTGTTAGGCAAGGAACACGTCAAAGGCTGGGGTGAATGGGGAGCCGCTAGAATCCCGGTTAGCCTGATCGAGGAGGTCTGGCTTTTGATGCGGAGAAGCTACCAGAAATGCTTCCCGAACCTGGTTCTGAAAAAGAAGATCAGGATCAAGGAGTCCCGAAGCCGGGTTAAGGTCAACATCTAAATGGGGAGCTGTTCAGCGAAGATGAAAGGCTTGAAGGAAACAATCCGGGCGGCGCTCACAAAGAAAACCGTCAAACGGAAGGGCAGAAGAAAGGAGCTCATGATAGAGGAGGTTCCGCCCAGCGAAAGGCTGGTTCTGTTCGTCCAGTTCGTCATGGTTACGATAGCCGCTTTAACCACGTTGGAGCTCGCCCACCTCATCATACTTGGCACATGGAACAACGAAATCTTCGCAGCCATAACAGGACTCGTCGGAACCATAACCGGACTGCTTCTAGGAGCCAAAACCCAATGAGACAATGGACAGAGGAAGAAGAACAAAAACTGCGACAAATGCGTCGAGAAGGAAGAACATACAAAGAGATAGCAGAAGCACTTGGAAGAACCCAAACCGCAGTAGCCCAAAAAATCAACTCATGGAAAAAGAAAGAAAAAGAAAGAATTCCAAAGAACATTTATAAAGAAAAAATTTTTTCCACAAACGAAAGACAGAAAAAACCGCCGAGCAAAGACGAAATCTACGACAAACTTGTCCTAGCTCTTCTAACAGAGTTTGACACGCTCAGAAGCCAACTAAGCAACCTTCCCCCACGTTACGTAAAGATCAAACCCCGACTGTACACCAACCTTTTCCGGTGCACCGAGGCGCTTTTACGAATCCTAAAAGCAAAACCCGCCGAGAACGACATCGACGACTGGGCTGAGATCATAGCGGAAAAACTGCCTTCACACATGGCGGAGCCGAGGAAGCTGCTGAAACAATGGACGCCGAAAAGAAAGAAGCTCTAAGAAAGGCATTCAGGAACCCCACCGTGTTCTGCGAAACGGTGCTAGGATTCAAACCCACAAAATACCAGAGAGACCTAGCCGAGAAGTTCATGTGGAACCAGTTCGTCGCCGCAAGATGGTGCCGCCAAAGCGGAAAAAGCCACATCATCTCCGCTCTGCTACTGTGGTATGCGCTTACACATCCAGGCTGCAACATCGCAGTTGTAGGTCCAAGCTGGCGCCAATCCAAACTCATCATAAGGAAAATCAACAGCTTCCTCAGGAAACTCCCGAAACGCTGGTACCACAAGCCTCTGCAGACAATGGTTCGGCTGAAGAACGGAAGCACAATTGAAGCCTTCCCAAACAACCCTGAAACAATCAGAGGACCAACCCTGCACATCGTGTACTGCGACGAGATGAACTTCATAGCAGACGACGAAGAACTCTACGATGCTATTCTGTTCACGCTTGGAACCACAAACGGAAGGTTCATCTGCTCCTCTACCCCTTGGAGCACAGACTCCGTCTTCTACCGCATCTTCAACAGCCCAGACTACGAGGATTACGCCCGAAGCCACGTAACATGGAAAGAAGCCGTTGAACCGAACGGTCCCCTAAAGAAAAGAATCCTCAAAAGCATCAGAAGACAACTAAAAGCAGACCCATGGCGCTGGCGCCGAGAGATGGAAGCAGAATGGGCAGAAGACGAAAACGTCTGGCTCCCCCAAGACCTGATAACCCGTTGCATAGGAACCGTTAGAACCCTAGGATTCGACCTAGAATACTTCAGGTTCGAAGACTACGTGCAAGGAGAATTCTACATCGGCGGAGACTTCGGAAAACACCGGGACCACACAGTTTTAGCCGCCGTCGAACGGAAAGGAAACCGGCTGCTGCTGAGGTACTGTCACCAGTTCCCCCTGCGAACCCCATACGCCAGCGTCATCGGGCACATGAAGGTTCTAAGCGACCGGTGGCACTCCGTTAACGCAACCTTTCTGGACAAAACGGGAATCGGCGAATACATCGTCGAAGACGCAAAGAACGCCGGCGTCTCAAACGTGGAAGGCATAACCTTCACCGAAGAAAGGAAAGAGGAACTCGCCACAGCGCTGAAGGAACAGATGACAAACGGCAACCTGTGGATACCGTACGATGAAAACCTGATCAACGAGCTGAACACCGAAAGATTCAAACTGACAAAAACCGGCAGAATAAGGTTCAGCCACCCGCCGGGAACCCACGATGACAGATTCTGGGCACTAGCACTAGCAACCTACGCAGCCATCAGGAAAAAGAAGAAGCCAAGCCTGCTTCTGAAAGCCTACTAACAGCCAACGGAGGCACAAACAGAGAAATGAAACGCCGACACGAAGAGTTCCGGATACGGAAGCTCATACGAAAATATGACCCAGCCACAGGAAAGTTCATTGTTGACATCCGCTTCAAGGTTAAGACCGACATTACACCGCGGACAATAAAAGTCGCAGAGGCTTTCGGCATAGGAGTCGACGAACACAAAGAACACGTAATCTACGACCACGCAAGCTTCAAGATTGGAAACCGGGACATCGTGTACATAACGGGGGAAAGCGGAAGCGGAAAATCCGTCCTCCTCAAGGCTTTGGAAAAAGACCTCGGAGACGAAGCTGCAAACATCGAAAACGTACAGGTTAACCCGGAAAAACCAATCGTTGAAACCATCGGCGAAACCCTGGACGAGGCACTTGAACTGCTAAGCCGCGTAGGACTCAACGACGCCTACCTGTTCGTAAGAAGATACAACCAGCTCAGCGACGGGCAAAAATACAGGTACCGAATCGCCAAACTCATCGAATCAAACCGGCAATACTGGATAATGGACGAGTTCTGCGCCACCCTTGACCGAGAAACAGCCAAAATCGTCGCCTTCAACGTTCAGAAACAAGCCCGACGCACAAACCGAGCTGTGATAGCCGCCACAACACACACAGACCTTCTTGAAGACCTAGCGCCCACCGTGCACATACACAAAGGCTGGGGCAACCGCCTAACAGTCAACTACCACCCGGACGCCTCGAACACAATGTGCAGCGTGACCCGCGGCTTAAGAATCGAGGAAGGCACCCTAGAAGAATACAAACAACTAGCGGAATTCCACTACAGAAACCCCGAGACACACCCCGTGCCCATCAAAATATTCACACTGAAACGCCAAGACAACGAACCCGTCGGCGTCATATTCTACAGCTGGCCTCCCATCGTCATGTTCGGCCGCCGAAAAGCCTTAGGAAGAAAACCAAGCATTCAGGAGCTAAACCGAGACTTCGCAACAATCAGCCGCGTCATACTTCACCCAAAATACCGAAGCATAGGTTTAGGCACAAGACTGGTGCGGGAAACGTTGCCGCTTGTAGGCAGGCTTTACGTGGAAACCATGGCGGTCATGGCACGTTACAACCCGTTTTTCGAAAAAGCGGGGATGCGGAAAATAGCTGAAGCCCACGGAGACAAAACCGTTCGAGAAGCCGCGGAGAAACTTGAAAAACTGGGTTTCAAACAGTACACGCTGGCAAGCAAGGAAACAAACCTGAAAATTCTTAGAGGACTCAACCCGGAAGAAACGAGAAAAGTAAAAGAGACGCTTCTCAACGTTTCACAAAGCTACTACAAAAGATTGAAGGCGTCTGGAAAAGCATACGTCAAGAAAAAAGAGTTCCAAAAATTCATCACCGAAGCTTCTGCTGAAACACTTGCAAAGGTCATAAGCCGACTAGCCGTACTAGCCCAAACAAAAGTTTATCTACTCTGGCGCAACCCTAAACCGCACGGTAACTAGGCGCTAACCATCCAAATACATTTGAACCTTTCCAGCTATGAAATAATACATAGATGGGCGAAAAACGTTAAGGAACGGATAAACCGCAAACGGAGAAGAAAGAGTTGCTGGCGGCACAGAAAACCAAGACAGATGAAGAATTCGAGTTTAAGGCATGGGTCTACGCCTTCCTTTTCATGCTTGGGTTGTCAGTTACCGACATCGCAGCTCATCTAACAGGCGGACCGGTTTTCAACACAGCCTTCGAAATCTGCGTCTTCCACATCCCAACAGCAATACTGTTCATAATAGTGCTTCACCAGAAAAGAAGAAAACCGTCAACCACGTGAATCCCGGCTTCTCAGCTCCTTCCTATGATCCTCCACAATGCTTTTGATCTGCTCATACATCTTTGAAGCCTCAGATTCACGAACCTCCTTCAAAGCGTTTCTTAAACTTTCTGAATCCGCATACGGCAAACCTTCAATCCATTCAATTTTGAGCTTCTCATAAGGAATGACCGGAATCACATACTTGCCGAAAACATCCAAGGCTTGATGCGACATAGTACCGCGGGTCACAACAACCTTTACACCTCGTTTAGCCAGCTCCTCAGCCGTCGCAGCTCCTCCCCCGCTTGGATCCATAAGCAACACCGAGTCACCCACCTTAACCCCGTAAAGCTGGAAAGCTTTCCGCAACCCGTTCTCAGTGAAAGCCTCAACAGGCTTCAACAACACCAGCCGACCTTGAGACTCAAGTTCTCTCAGCCGCCGCATCTCATTGAACCGCCGCTTGTAATCCTCAATCTCAACCTCATACTTCGAGATCTTCGCCTTAACCCTGTTCAGCTCGTCAAGAAGAAGCCGGTACTCCCTTTCCCGTCTCACCTCAGCCTTTTGCCGGTTACGTATCTCATCTATCCGCTTATTGAACCCGGCGATTTCAACCCTCAACTCTTTGATCTTAGCTCGAAGCTCCCTGTTCGCTGCTCTGAGCCGTTTTGACCTTTCCCGTTCCCGAGCCAGCCTCCCCTGAAGCTCCTCAATCATCTGTTTCATCCGTTCCTCCTTTGGAACGCGTCTACGCACAACCCGTGAAGCCTCAACCTTCTCCGGTTTCTGCAGCGTCTGAACCGCCCGTTTCACAGTGTACCCTCTCACCACCAAATCCTTCACTTCATCCACCGGGACCTTAAGCCCTTCCTTCTTAACACGCGCCTCAACCTGACTAAACTTCCGCTCGTAATGCTGGTAAGCCTTAACAGCCGCAGCCAAAGCATCAACCTCATGAGCGTTCCTCAGCTTGATGCCGTGAACCTCAGCGTAAGAACGAGCCATCTGCCTCTTCTCATCCGCGCCCATAGAAAACAGAGGAACAAAAAGCACCGCATTCAACTTGTGAGCCAACTTTTCAAGAATCTCCGACGCTGGAGAAACATCGCTGCAGACAACCGTCGGCTCCCCCAACGCCGTGATCGCCTTAATCAGGTCAGGAAAACCCCAGCTACGTCTGCTTTCAACTAAGACCGGAACCCCGTCCAGCGACAACGCAGCCAAGCCGACGGTGACGCCGGGATCAACCCCAACAATAAGCCTCTTCATTCTCACGTTCTCAAACAGAGCTAAGGAAATCTATAACCTTTTCCTAAGAGCACACACCGTCTGATTCAGGTTTTCCCCAGCAGAGAATCCGATAAAAAGGGTTAAACACCTATTCTAATAGGTTAACCGGAAGGAAACACAATGAACCGCCCAAACATTGTCCTGATCACCACTGACCAACACAACGCCGAGATACTTGGATGCACCGGAAACCCTGTCGTCCGCACCCCAAACATCGACTCACTCGCCGAGAACGGAACAGTTTTTACACAAGCTTTCACGCCGTACCCGCTTTGCACACCTGCCCGCACAAGCATATTCACCGGACTAGAGCCGAGACACCAGAGTCCACCACAACATAAACATGAATTACCGTCCTAGGCGCCTCCCGCGCTTGCACCTGAATACACAGCGTTCCCCGAAATCCTTGCGAAAGCCGGGTACCAAACCGCCTTCTTCGGCAAACTGCACATCCGCCACGAGGGAGGAAAAAGTTTTGGGCTTCAAATAGTCCAGCTTGTAGAAGGAAAATGCCATTTCGTCGACTCACCGAACAAACAAGACCCATACCGACAGTACCTTGCTGAACGTGGCTACCCAAAAGACATATGGAAGGTTTGGGAGAACAATCCGGACTACGCTGAGAACGGATTCGTAACCTCACCGCTGCCCGGAGAAGATTACATCGACACCTTCATCGCCAACCTCGCCATAAAACACCTCCAACAAGTGGACGTTCTCCAGTAACGGACCTTTCTTTGCCCAGGCAAAGGAGAACTAACGGGTCCCGGTGTCTCCCCTTTTGGAATATGCCACCCGTAGTTTGCGGGTCCTTTTTCTCCTGAGACATGCTATTTTCCGATGTAGGAAAGGTTGTAGCCGGCGTTTCTGAGATGCTGTGAGAACAGCTTAACCCCGGGATACAAGCCTACGTGAATAACAGGCATCGAATGATAGTTGTTGTACATTCCATGCACAGAAGGATAAAGCCCAGTGAAGAACGAGGCCCTAGCAGGCGCGCAAAGAGCGTTAGGTGTGTAGCCTAAATCGAACCTTATTCCTTTCCCAGCGATTCTTTCCTTAACGTTCGGCATACGACAGGGGCAGTCAGGATCAACCGTTCGTCCCTGCCGCTCTGAGATTTCGTTGTGCAACTGCTTCACTTCGCCTCGAATAAGCGGCAACATGATACTTTTGCCCTGCACTTTTTCAGGCGGCTGGATTCCACATAAATCAAGAATTGTCGGTGTGAATTTGAATCCTCGGTCACTACGGATGTGAGATTACCTTCTTTCCTCATGTTAACAGTCTCCACTGCTGGTATCAAAGCTGACATCTCTCCATGTCTTGAACCAGCTCTGTAACCCAAATTCCGCCGGGAATATAACCGCAGTATGCATATCCGCTTGAACATTTGGAGTATGGAGGCTCAAAAACTTGAGGAAAAGAGAAGAATAATGACAATACGGCTTGAGTTGACATAAACTGTTCATTCAGAGACCATCAACGCTATGGTTTATAATAGATGTTAGTCTACAGGTTTAGTCTGACAATTGGGAATTCAGGATCAGTTTCGTCCTTTATTTTGAATCCTTTTTTCAAATAGAACTCAACTGGCCCTGAAGGATTGTTAGAGGAATCTCTTCTCGCATATGTTTCAATAGCCTTGAATCCCCGCTTTTTCATGTCGGCTATTACGCTGTCAAGAAGTTTCCAGCCTAAACCTTTCCCTCGAAGGTTTTCGTCTACAATTGTTAGGCAGGATAGGAAAACAACGCCGGCTTCTATCTTCCCAATTGGCTGAGACTGGTATTCCTCGATTTGTGGAAAACGGCTTGAAGGCCCATATTCAGCGTACCCAACAGGTTTGTTATCGTAATAGAGGATCTTGCCGCAACTACCAAACTCTTTCAAGGTTTGAAGTATCCATTCTTTCTTCTTGGATTCCAATGCCTGTTTATGTTTTGAAGCATCTTTCTTTTCGGATTCCTCTGGAAAACTCCAGTAAAGGCAACATCTACACATTCTGGGAATATCATTCAGATTGGATTCTGTAATGTCTTCAATCTTTACTGCCACAACAACTGCCCCAGCAACAGTTCCATCTAACCGCTATTACTTCTTCCTATTACCATCCAGCAGAATCATACCATGGTTAGAAAAGCGTATATATTTTATCAGCAAATGGTGGCGTATGCATTCAAATGGAACATCAAATAAATTCATTACCTGTTATTTCAGCTTGGCTCTACTAATCGGGGGGCTAGGTTATGCTCCATGGGTTTTAGCTTCATATGACTTGTTTCCATCCGATTTTTTTCTGGTTTTCATGATTGTCGGTGGGGCGTCTCCAACAATTGCCGCGGTTATAGTGGCCAGGCTTGAATTTGGAAAGAAAGGGGGAGAATATTTGTTTGGTCAATTTGGTCGTAAGGATTTTTCAAAGTGGTGGTTATTTGTGCCAGTTCTTCTCCCTTTGACTCTTGCAACCTGTGCAGTTTTGCTGTGGTCCATAACTGGCGAAGTTTACAGTTTGGACTTGATGAAGCTAGCCGAGTTTCCTGCATTCCTTGTGGCCAATTTTCTGATGAACATGTGGGAAGAGATAGGCTGGAGAGGCTATGCTTTACCAGCATTACAGGAGAAACACAGCGCTCTTATTTCTAGCTTAATTGTTGGAATTTTTTGGGCGTTATGGCATTGGCCACACTTCGTAGTTAAAGACAGCGTGATGGCGGCCAACTATCATAATTTCCTATGGTTTACCATTACAGTTCTCCTAGGCTCAATTTCGTATGCATGGCTTTACAACTCAACCAACGGAAGCCTATTCACCGTTTCGTTATATCATGCATCCACAAACGCAGCAACCATAATACTGTTCGTTGAGAGCGGCATTTCCAGTTCTGTCTTCCCATTCCATTTTCTAACGGTCCTCATTCTTGCCGTCATTCTCGTCTTTGCCTTTAAACCGAATTCTCTGTGCCGCAAAAAGAAGGTAACTCTTAACCAACTGCAAAGGGACTCATAAGAACTGTAAGGAACATCTGTGACTATAGAATCTACGGGCAAGTTTCATTCACTTGATCTTGATAAGTTTTTCCACACTTCGTAGGCTAGCTTCTCTGCACCATCTCTTTTTATGAGGCCTATGTGATCGTTTTCATCCAGATCGTGCAGCCATGCCCAACCAAATAAGTGTAGGTTAATTCCTTGCTCTCTGGTGAGACGCCCAGCTGCTTGTGAAGTCGGCTTGTGCTTGCTCGCCACCGAAAACTTCCATTGAAGACCAGCCTAGTTCGCTAAATCCTACTGGTTTATCTGGTAAACAGTTTAAGGCATCAAAATAATAATTGTCAGGAATATCTGAGGGCTTGTTTATTCCCTGAACAGCGTAAGGATAGCTTGTGAAGACAAGGAGATCCATTTTCTCAGGGTCAAACATTGATAGAACGTTGAGGTCTGCCTCGCGGTTTTCAGATACGATCTCCCGAGCAAACGTGCAGAAAACCTTAGTTTGCGGAGTTAACTTCTTTACACAGTCATATATTTCTTCATAAAGATTGACGAAGTGTTGAAAGCCGTTCGGGTCATTTGCATCTGCTCCGTATTTTTCATACCATTTGTTTACCTCGTTGCCTACAGATAGATAAAGCGGTTTACAAGCCCTAACCACGTCAAAAACTGCCTGTTTGTAAGCTTCCCTCCAAGCGGAATCGCTGAGAGTAGCGTCTTCTAGATCGGGTGGTGCCACAAGGGTAACGTTTGGCCCGATGAAGGAGATGTGAACCAGCGGAAACATCCCGTTTCCACAAATATTACTCTCCACGAACGTTTGTCCCCAACTACCCGACAAGTCATTCGCAAGATTGTAAAACGGAGTGGGTCTTCCCCAAACTGGAGAGAACTCGGAGAATTATGCTGCCTCAAAGGATTGCTCATCTCCAGGAACGGGAAGAATTCCCATAAAGAAACCTCGATCAGGAATCTTGGGAGAATCTGCTGGAGTTATTGTTTCTTCTTTTGATTGATTCAGAAGATTAGACATAAAGATTGAAACAATTACTATGGCAATTATTATGAGAACGGACAGGAATGCTATCAACTTTTTTGCTACTATACTTTTCCCCTAGGTACCGCACATGATAGTTTCAGTGATAATTGTCTTGTTTAAAAAACTTTTCAAGCATAAGCGAAGTATCTGCAGTATGCCATGAGAAAAATATCCCGATAATTTAAACCGACATTTGAACTATTCTTACATTCGAACCATTACATACACATGACCAGACAGCCAAATTTTGTGCAATTTTGGTGCGGGGGGTGGGATTTGAACCCACGTACCCCTTCGGGACGGGATCTTGAGTCTTACGCGCGTACGAGAACAGCTCGAACGCTCCGCGCATTTGGTCCTTAAGGATTGACCTAGCTCTGCTACCCCCGCTTGTTTGGGCCAGCTTGTTTTCTATTATTCTTTTTCAAGATGGACTGCGTTAAAAGGGTTTCTCAGCTTTCTAATAAAGGCTTTTACGATGATACCGTGAACCCTGTTTTCCGTCATTTACTCTTTGAATAATCTACTGTACCAAAACTTATCTTTCCCACGATCTATTATGATGACAGGAGGGGCTCTTAACGAATTACGAAGAGCTCAAAAAACTAGTAATGGACGAAATCACCCAAAGAGAGGAAGAAGGCTGTGACGTATCAGAAGCGAAACAGGCTCTAGCACAGATCAGAAGACGGCCGCGATCAAGGCTCATGACAATCATGAAGATGCTTTCTAAAATGTCACCGGACAGAGGTTTTCCTTACGAAGAACCATCAGATCTGTCTGCGATAAAAGAGGTTCGTCCCGAAGGCCCGAGAAAGATTCCCCTAGAGACTCATGAAGACAAAATTTTCGACAAGATTCTGGGCGGTTGGCTGGGACGTTGCGCCGGTTGCCTACTCGGAAAACCGGTTGAAGGATTAAGTAAAAAACAAATCGAAGAATGGTTGGAAACAGCAGACGCTTACCCGCTCCGCAACTATTTTCCGCCACTTCCTAACCAAGCGAAGGATGCTCCTGACTGGCTTAAAAAACGGTCCTCTTGGCTTGAAGTTTTGCGGGGACACATAACGCATATGCCGCGAGACGACGATATTGACTACCCCATCATAAACCTGCATCTTCTCCAAACCGAAGGCTTCACATTTACATCTTCAGACGTGGGAAACTTGTGGTTGAACAATCTTCCTTACTTGAAAGTTTACACGGCGGAACGTGTCGCTTACAGAAACCTCGTTAACGGTCTTTTGCCGCCTGAAACAGCAACCTACATGAATCCTTACCGCGAATGGATCGGGGCACAGATCAGAGCCGACATATTCGGCTATGTTGCACCTGGAATGCCCGAGGTCGCAGCGGAACTCGCCTATAAGGATGCTAGGCTTTCCCATGTAAAGAACGGCATTTACGGCGAGATGTTTGTCAGCGCCATGATCAGCGCGGCTTTTGCTGTGAATGATGTTGAAGAAGTCATAAACATCGGGCTTTCGGAGATCCCTGAGAAGTCGCGGCTCGCGGAAGCTGTGAGAAACGTGGTTTCATGGAGCAAGGAATATGAAGACTGGAGAGACGCATGGAACAACGTCAACGAAGAATACGGGCATTATCACCATGTTCACACAATCAACAATGCAGCTTTAGTTGTTCTAGGGCTTCTTTACGGAAAAGGAGATTACGAGAAAACGATCACCATCAGCGTTATGGGCGGCTGGGACACTGACTGCAACGGTGCAACTGCAGGTTCCATACTTGGCGTTATGTTAGGCGCTGAAAAACTACCTGAGAAATGGGTTGCCCCCTTGAATGACAAAGTGGAAAGCTACGTAGTAGGCTACAACAACAGCAAGATATCCGGGCTGGCAGAAAAAACCTTCAAACTAGCAAAGCATCTTTTAAAAAGAGAATCCGCGTAGATCCTTCTCCTTTCTCATAGTTCATACTGGCGTGTCCTGTGTAAACGCAACTAGATAATTCCGTTATTTGATGAGGGTTCCAACTTTTTTCCCGTTTATCGCCGCTATTATATTCTCCGGTTTCAACCCGTTTACGATGATTGTCTGGATTCTTTCCTTCTTGAGCACACGGACAGCTTCAGGATCCAATATCTGATGTATTCCTGCTTTGTGTTTATCTTCTTCTAGGAAACTATCTAGTTCATCGAAGCTTAGCGCATCGAGTTTTACGGCGTCCGGGTATGTTCTTGGATCCTTTGTGTAGACTCCGTCTTGATCTGTGGCTTTCACTATGAACTGAGCGTTAATTTCAGACGCAACCAATGCTGCCACGGTGTCAGTCGTCATGCCGGGTTTCAGTCCTCCCATGACAACCGTTCCCCTTTCCTTCAAAGCCTTTGAAACGGCATCTATAGACGTCGGTATCGTCTTCCAGTCTAGGCCGCCCAGCTTCAAAGCCATCATCTGAGCGAAAAGTCGTGAAACTGATATTGCAATTTCATCTTGTTCAGGCTCTTTCAGGCTCATTTGTTTAGCTAGCTGAATGAACTGTCTTGCTATGGCGCCTCCTCCAACAATAATAACCAGTTCGTGACCTTGTGCTCTAAGGTTTCGAATTATCTCAGCATATCTTTTGATAAGCTCAGGTTTAGGTGGAGAAGCGATTACAGAACCACCTATTCGGATCACAACCCGCATCAGCTGCACCGAACAAACATTCTGAAGGCTTCAATATAAAATAACTTCCTACCGTTTTTCTCTTAAGGGTTCATAGTGAACTCTTTAAAGGGTTTAAGAAAGGATTTAATTGCGAAAAAATTCCCTATAAAAGACGAAAGGTTACTGAATTCTCAAGAGGCAAGAGGTAGTGAAATGTTTGAGATATTCTTTCTTGGAACGGGTGGAGGACGCTTCGCGACAATAACCCAGAAGCTGAGAACGGGAGGAATACGTATACTCTCAAACGAACTAAATATCCATATAGATCCAGGTCCGGGAGCGCTCATATATTCGCTGGAAGCAGGTCTTAACCCTCAGAAGATTAACGGAGTGTTGGTTTCCCATTCTCATCTGGACCACACAAACGACGCCGAGATCCTTATAGAAGCAATGACCGCGGGCGGCACAAAGAAGAAAGGCACACTTGCCGCAGCGTCCAGCGTCCTTTATGGAAACGACATATGCGATAAGGCAATATCTAACTATCATCGGAATCTGCCTGAAAAAGTCATCGAAGCCAAGGCTGGAACAGAATTTGAAATTCATAACCTACATGTAACCGTGGGCAAGGCGGTGCATTCCGACCCTGACACCGTCGGGTTTCGGTTTCAAATGAACGGTTTCGGGGATGTAGCCTATATGCCTGATTCTGAGTACTTCGAAGGCATCCGCGACTTTTACGGCGGCGTCAAGCTTCTAATCCTTTCTGTTTTAAGACCTTTTGGCAAACCTTGGAAAGGACACATGTCCTCTGATGACGCTGCGAAAATAATTAACGAAATCCGTCCGGAAATGGCCGTCATTACCCATCTAGGGATGCTGATGATACTCAAGGGTCCAGATCACGAGGCAAACCTGATCGCTGAGGAAACGGGGATACCCACAATAGCTGCCAAGGACGGGATGCGGCTTGCTCTGGGAAAAGAGATCAGCATTGGAAAACCAGAGAAACAAACAGGTCTTGATAGTTACATTAAGCCTCATTCGTCTGACCAGTTTTCTTAATTGGCGCTAAGCGAAAGCCTCTGGAACCCTATTTTACGGCAAAGATTCCTTCAGAAAGTTCCTCCAAGTTTTCCGCGTTTTCCGGTTTGCCGAAAAGCAAGTTCGAGGTTTTATGCATGGCTTTGAGGTCCTCTTTTAAAGGTTCGAGCTCCAAGGGTGCATAGATCTTCACAGTTAACTCTTGGCTAAGAGCTAGCCCTTTGCTTTTCTTGAACCGCCATATGGCGTTGTTGAATTCAATGAGCTTAGGTATGAATGCCGTCATTTCGTTCTCCCACGCAGGGTTTTCTTCGGGAAACTTTTGAACGTGAATGCTTTCCTTCGAGTACAGTTCAAGCCACAATGCCTCGGTTATGAAAGGAACAATCGGGGCGGAAAGCTTTAGGATAGTTTCTAAACATTTGTGCAGTGTGAACCATGCGCCCCTTTGAAGTTCACGGCTAAATATTGCTCCTCGGTTATACGCTCTTGACTTGGCAGCTTCAATGTAATGATCGGCGAACACGTTCCACGTAAACTTGCGTATGGCGGTTGCTGCTGTGAAAGCATCCATATTCTCGTATCCTCGACGGCATTCCCTGATTAGTTCGTTAAGCTTACCAAGAATCATCTTGTCTAACGGCGCCAACTGATAATCTTCTTTCACTTGCGGGAAGGATGAGATGAACCTTGCAATGTTCCAAAGCTTTGTGAGGAACTTTGATGTACCTTTGATTCTCTCGAATGAGCAGCGGATGTCGCCTTTCGTGATGTTGCCTTCCAGTCCAGCCCAGATTCGGAACGCTTCGCTTCCAAACGCGTTCAAAAGGTCTTGCGGGTCCACCACGTTACCGGCGCTTTTGCTCATTTTTTTTCCTTCTTCATCAACGACATGCATGTGTATCCAAGCGTTCTTGAACGGCGCCTTTTTGAAAAGCAGGTAGGACTTCAGCATTGTGAAGTAAAGCCAGTTTCTGACGATCTCTTTTCCTTGTGGTCGAAGGGTGCACGGAAAATTTTTCTCGAAGAAACTTTTGTTCCAAAGATATCCCAGTATGAACACTTCAGATGTGGCAGAATCAAACCATGTGTCAAAGGTTCTTTCTTCACCACGAAACTTGGTTGAGCCGCATTTTGGACATCTATCAATCGGAGGATCTTCCTTCCATGGCTGATAATATCTTCCCGGCTTTGGCACATAGGTGTAGCCGCATTTTTCGCAGTACCATAACGGGATTTCAGTTCCGTAGTATCTTCGCCTTGAAATGACCCAGTCTATTCCCACAGAGTTTATCCAGTCGATGAGTATCTGCTTGCTTTCAGGAGCAAAAAACCTCATTTGATCAGCCATCTTCATGAGTTCGTCCTTGAACTCTACCTGTTTCAGATATATCTCCTTCATCGGCACAAACTCAATCGGGTTCTTCGACCTCCAGCATATCGGTCTTCTCTGCCGAATTCTTTCAGTCTTCAGGATCAACCCTTGCGCTTTCAAGTCTTGAATGATCTTTTTTCTTGCCTCTTGAACGGTCAGCCCGCTGTATTTTCCGGCGTTCTCATTCATTCTTCCTCTCTTGTCTATCGCATAAATTGGATCAAGATTCAGCTCCCTCAATATGCGGACGTCACTATAGTCGCCGAAACTACAGATCATGACCAACCCCGAGCCAAATTCAGGCTTGGCGTATGGATGAGATTGAATTTTGACGGCATGCCCGTAGATCGGCACAACGGCGTGTTTTCCTTCTAACCCTTGGTACCGTTCATCTTCCGGGTTGAATATGACGATTCGGCATGAGCATAACAGCTCAGGTCTCGTAGTGGCTATGATCAGATCCTTCCCGGTTTCTTTAACTTTGAACTTTATGTAGTTCAGATCGGTTTCTTCTTCCTCGTATTCAACCTCAGCATCAGATATTGTGGTGCCGCAGACAGGGCAGTAATTCGTTGTCTTTTCATCCTCATAGATAAGGTTCCTGTTCCAGAACTCAATGAAAGTTTCCTGAGTCAGCCGCCTATATTCTGGATCGTCCGTCTCGTATCTGCCGCCTAGGCGGTGCTCAAGTTCCCAAGAGTTGCAGCTTAACCCGAGTCGTTTAAAGGTGTCAAGCGAGCGGTCGCCGCTTTCCTGAAGGATCTGGCTACATTTCTCGATGAACTCTTCTCTTGGAGTTTCATGCATTGAGATTCCAAAAGTCTTTTCGGTTTGAACCTCGACGGGTAGACCGTTTTTGTCAAGTCCTATCGGAAACAGGACGTTATAGCCGGACATCCGTTTGTATCTAGCGAATATGTCCATCCAGACATATGTGTAGGCTTGCCCTATGTGAACTGGTGTGTTCACGTATGGCGGTGGAGTGTCGATGCTGAAAACTGGTTTCTCGCTCTTTTCATCAAACTTGAAGATTCCTTCTTCCTGCCATTTCTGGAAAAGAGCTGGTTCGATCTCAGGGTTCCAGGTTTTCTCCTTCAATATCGGTTTAAAGGTCAAACGTTTTTCGCTCTTCAATAGACTTCACCTTGAGCAAACAAAACTTCGGGAAAGGTCGAGTAGTTATAGACAGGTCTAAAGAAACGTCTAAAATACGCCCCTTTTGGGGCTAAGGTACTTGGCGGTGGCGGTGTTGTGGCGCCAAATGAACCACCTTTCCTCCTTGAAGCAAACGATTGTTACTGAACCAGTTAGCTTAATATAAATGTAATCGTTCCAAGAGTCCTATGGCTGCAGTTAAGGTTGTCAAAGAATGTGGTTTTGAAGCATTTTGTAGTCTCTATAAGCTTTTAGGTCATCGGTTAGAACCAGATAGGACACGATCTCCACGGGCTTAAGCGTGACAGAGGATTGAGGCTTCACAGTCTCGGGTTTAAATATGAGCTCAGATGCGCCTCTCTTGTTTGCCACCACGTTCTCAGGATGCCACAGAACTCCTAGAACCTCGCCTGTTCTCGGATATTCGAGGCGGCGAGTTTCTCGAGGCGCTTAGAACGGTAAGAAAAATTGTTCAGTGATCCATGTCTGTCACAAAGTGTCTTCCTTTATTTTATCCACAAGACTTTTGACTTTTCCATGTTCAAGAATCTGTATTCTAGTTTGAAGCCGAACTCTGAAGCCTAAACGTCGAAATAACCCGTAAAGATCTTCACCAGTGATGGGGTTCCTTATCTTTCCAAGCTTAATCAGCTTCACAAGTGTGTTCTCAACATATGCCGCGGCTTGAGGATACTGCAATTTAGCGGCATTCAGAACCTCCCATGCTCTGCCAACAAACAGCCGGTTCAAGACTTCCTTTGAGTCCGTCTTCTTCTTAGGTTCTGTCTCTGCCTTGGATGCAAGAATCTTCCTAAGTTCCCGCAGTTTCTTCCGCCTTATAGCCTCAAGCTCGCGGTCAGACATGAGCTTCAACGCCTTCCTAAGATTGTCTAATTACATAAAAGAAAGATAGGTTCAGAAATTAACTTTTCGTCCCGGAAGCTCATTCTCTGAGCTTATATCTAAGAACTGCCGCTATCCCGCCAAAAGATTTCCAAAGCATTTGCCCTTCTTCAGTTTCTGTAGATATTACCTCAACGTTAGAACCGGACTGTTCAGCTAGCTCTGCAAGTTCCTCAATAATGTCCTTTTCTTCCGTTACTTGAAGCGTTGGAGCATCACATCTTGGGCATGCGTCACCATCTACTGACTGTTCGAACTCGGGAACTTCGGCAGCCTTCATCGTTTTAGAATAGGTGTAGCCGCAAGAAGTGCACACAACTTTAACCCGTGTTGTGTCCAAAGCTTCTGATAATAACAACGTATCAACCCCACCCGATTTCAAGGCTTTCCGCACCTCTCTTTCGCCATAGGTTGCCAATCCTGTTTCATGCCCCACTTCATAGAGGAACTTTTGTACAATCTTCTTTTCCTCAACGTACCTAACGTTCTTTATTATCTCTGGGGCTCTTTCAACGATTTCTTCTACTCCTTGCTCACCTGTGTAAGCGACATCCATCGTTGCAACAACTTTCTCTCTAAGCCGATAGTCAAGGAACCTTCCCTTTTCGAAGTCATATTTAGTGGGTCCTGGACCGCCTATAATGATGCCTTTAAGATCAGGAATAGAAAGGAAGATTTTGTTGGCGTGGTCACCGACGCGTTTGAAAAAATCTATCACCCGGGCTTCACGTAACCGTTCAAATCTTCTAGCGGACTGTCCCCCCGCCCTATGTTTGCCTGGGATGCCTGAGGTTATTTCTTGGACAATCTCTAAATGTCGCCCTTTCAGAACGGCGAAGGTTGCTCCACTTGTATCTATAAGAAGGATTCCATAGGTTTCGGTCTCTCTCAACAAGTCCATTAAGTGTTCGACGTGAAATTTTGAGTCGCACCTGTAGAGATAGATGCCGATAGGTTCAGGAGGCACCACGACATAGGGGCCTTCAATTCTTTCGCTTCCAGGACCGTTCTGAGGTATGGCTCCGCAGAACAAGACTAAACCGTTTTCCGGAACGGTTTTGAATAGCTTCAACCGTTGGATGACCTTGACGATTGCGTCTTGAACGTTCTTTCTGGTTGTGTTTGATTTGATGTTTGAAGCGGTTCCCCATTCTTCTTTAAGCATCTGGATGATTTCGCTGATCTGGCGCCCGGGAGGAACATACAGTGTGACGAGTTCCGTGCCTCTTCCCTCTTTTGAGGCCAGGGTGTCCAATATTTTTTTAAGACGAAATTTTTCAAGCGATGTTCGTTTCTGGTTCATCAGCATTTTTGCTCCTTGGCTGAAACTTGTGTTATATTAAATATCGTTCTTTTTGTTTGGTGTCTAGATATCGGGACCTAGCCTAATTAAACGTTTAGGGTTCCTTATGTGTCGCTACGCCTAGGCCTACATTATCTTCGGCTGGATGCTTTTTCTATTTCTTTCTGGATGCTTTTCAACAGTGAAGGCTGGTTAAGCATTATGACAGCTAGGGAATGGGAACATCTTCCTCTGCGGATGAAGCCGGGGCAATTGCAGTTCACTGCGCCGTCGATTCTACGGATAACAGTGTACGTTCCGTGTTCTCCTACGACGTTATATGTTCCTTCACCTATGTATTCTACTCTTCTTTTCCGCAAAAGATCGTAGGCTTTTTCAATCATCTTATCTATGGGCAAACGCCCTTCCTCTGAGAGCAGCGGAGCCTTAATATCAGTATTCGTTGAATCTTATATAAAGATGGTTGAACAAGAACCCGGCATCCATCTAAATAAAGGCTGGATTTGGAACAACGGATAAAACAAGGCTTAAATAATCTGGTTTGAAGCAGATAACCGGGGGATTTTGCTTGAAGAAAACGGTTGCTTTTTTATTAGTTTTTGTTGTTTCCTCCGTCACCAGCTCGGCAATAACCTACAGCCTGCTGAGCCCGTCCCAGTACGAGCAGAGAATAGCAGATTTAAAAAGCGAGCTGGCTGAGAAAAACAGCTTGCTATCTGCGTTACAGACAGAAAAGTTAAACCTTGAATCGCAAATCTCGAGTCTTCAGTCAAAAATATTTTCTCTCAAACATCAGATTAACACTGAGATTTTAGGCATATTTTTCAGCCCTAAAGGCGGCTGCGAAAACCAGATTCTTCATTGGATAAGCCGGGCTAACCTGAGTATCCATATTCTCATCTACAGTTTTACTTTAGATTCGATCGGGGACGCCTTGGTGGAAGCACATAACAGAGGCGTTACGGTCAAAGTCGTCTTTGAAGCGGGGCAGATAAGCCAATACAGTGAATATGAAAAACTGAAAACAGCCGGAATATCCGTTCGCACTGACACCAACCCTAAGCTGATGCATAACAAGGTTATGATCGTTGATGATATCATCGTCCTTACTGGTAGCTTCAACTGGTCAAACAATGCAGAAAACTATAACGATGAAAATCTTATCGTGATAAAAAGCACCTATGTTGCAAAGGTATACGAAGCGGAATTTCAGAAAATATGGGCTGAAAGCGCATAGTCATTTTGGTTTTTCTCGTAAGCTTTGTGGAAGAGTTTTAAATTAGATTGGTTTACTATTCTCGTAGCTTTGCAGCTCTGCGAGGCGTTTTGATGCCTAGAATTCGTAAAGGCGCCGTCCAGATAAGATTTGAGATTCTGGAGTTTCTATACTATCATACAAAGCCTCAGCTCCGCACATATATTTGGCGCAAAGCTACGTCGCTTTCATACGACGATTTCCTAAAACACTTGTTTTTCCTGAAGGAAAAAGGCCTAGTGAATGAGACTGATGACGGTTTCTGTAGAATCACAGAGAAAGGGAGAAAAGTTTACGATGAACTACGTAATGCATTACCGTCCATTCTTTGATGCTTCGTCATGTTCACCTATGGTGAATCATGGTTATCAAGACATGTTCAAGAAGAGAGGTTGATAAATAATGAGCGAAAAAAAAGAAGAACCATCGTACCCGTTGAAGACGGTGCATGATTTTCTAAACGAGCTCGATAAGGAATGGGATAGTTTCAGGACAGCGGCTCTAATCGGGATTATCACATCCGCTGTGCTCCTTGCGTTTCTCGTTTTCCGCATTCTACTGTTCCTAGCGGTATTAAGAAAACCTGGGCCTAGACCAGGGTTGTTCGCGTCTCTGGACGAAATTTTGTTCCTAATCTTGATCGCGGCTTTCGTCATTTACGAGATATCCCTCCTGCTTAGGCAGTATAGATTTTTCAAAAAGTGGGAACGTCGCGTTGGCTTGCTCTTACATCTAGAAGAAGAGCTGTTGACAGATACGGAAAGAGAAGAAGCGGATGCCGGCAACAGTCTAAAAAACCAGAAACCTCCTCTTTAAAATCGTGCTTCGCTGAGTGATTCATGTAGTTCATTTTTGGTGCACATTGTGAGTGAGCATATCTTATATTTTCTCTTCACTGTTAGAGGCAGATGAAAACCTGTCAGGAATTCCGGCAGAAACGGCAGAATTGCTGTACAATACTGCAAACAGCATAGAATGAACTCATTAAAGAAGTGTGGCAAAGGAAAATAAGCGGCTAAAGATGAAGGCTCCTAGGTGACATATCGTGAGCGAGTTGGTTGTTGCTGAGAATCTCTCAAAGATTTACAAGATTGGACAGGTTGAGTATCTTGCTCTCCGAGAATTAGATGTTACGTTCTATGATGAAGAATTCGCTGCGGTTGTGGGACCTTCAGGCTCTGGCAAATCCACGCTGCTGCATATTATAGGCGGGTTAGATAAACCCACAAGCGGCCGGGTGTTCGTGGAAGGCGCCGACCTTTCCTTGTTGAGCAGCGACGAGCTCGCGGAATACCGTAACAAGAAGATCGGGTTCATCTTCCAATTCTTCAATCTCATACAATATTTGACGGCGATTGAAAACGTGGAGCTCCCTATGACGATAAATGGAATAGACTCGGAAAAGCGTAGAAGCAAAGCCATGAAGGTTTTAGAGATGTTCGGTCTGTCGGACAAAGCATCAAAGAAGCCTACTGAACTCAGCGGCGGCGAACGGCAGAGGGTTGCAATAGCCCGTGCGCTTGTTAATGATCCTGATCTTATACTTGGAGACGAGCCGACTGGCAACATTGATAGTCAGTCTGCAAGAGTCGTTGTGGAGGCTTTCCGGAAGCTTGTTGATGAACAAGGCGTTTCAGTTATTATGGTTACTCACAATCTTGAGCTAACAAAGTTCTGTGACAGGATAATCAAGTTGAGAGATGGAAAACTAGAAAATATTAAGGTGACCGCGAAATGAATAGAATCGAAGCGTGCTTTTTTGTCTTTATTCTCGTAGGACCCATGTTTTTTATAGAACCTGTTAACGCTACAGGCTCCGGTGTGTTTAGTCTGGTAAAATGTTACTGGGGAACCACTGAGCCGATAGAAGTGTCCCCTGGGGACGTTGCAACTCTAACTGTTATCCTCAAGTATGAAGCCCGCTCAATGTTGAGAAATCTCGAGGTTAACCTTTCGTTGCCTACCGGTTTTGAGGCTGTAGGTGGAGGAAACAAAACTACTGTTTTGTATACTGGCACGGTCAGTCAAGGGTCTTTGGTGAATCTTGAATTTGATATTTTCATAGCGCCTGATGTGGAAAAGGGCAACTACACTGGTGACCTCGAGATTTATTATTTGTCGAATTCTCCTTCCCCTCAAGACATCTTGAAGATTCCAATCGAGGTTTCGGGAAAACCCAACCTTGTTGTCCGCGTAATCGGTGACATCGTTCATGAAGGAAAACAGCATGTCTTAATCGAGTTCCGCAACAAAGGCGATGGGGCGGCGAGAAACCTCAAGGTGACAAAAATATACTCAAACAATGGCTACGTAGAACTGGAAAACGGCGAGTTCTTGGGCGACCTTGAACCCCAACATAGCCTCAATTTGTCTTTGAGTCTGTTCGTGCCGACGGGTATGAAAGGAAAAATTCTTCCGCTTACCGTAGAAGCAACCTATCTAGGTCCCAAGAATGTTGTTCATCTTTTTTCTGAGACCCTGCGGGTGCCCGTAAAATCCTTTATTTCAACGCCGCCGTTAACGTTAAGTCTGAACTCGAGGGAGCTGAGCATCGGTAAAAACAGTGTTGTCCTTCTTAATCTTGTGAACCCTAGTAACCATAGCGTTTCCGAGATCAAAATCACGTTATCCTCCGGCAATATCCTGAAGATTTTCGGTCCCACCATATTGTATGTTGAAAATTTGGGTCCAAAGGAGAGTAAGCAACTTGAAACGGAGATATATGTTCCTTCAACAGCGTCTGCTCCGACGGCTTCGCTGGTTGCAACAATAACATATTTTGATGAAGGTTCATGGCAGTCTGAAAGCGAAAGCTACCATCTAAGCTTGCTTCTAAGAGGTTTAATTGACATGTCCTTAACAGACTTCGCGGTCATCCCGTCTAAGCCACGTTCTGGAAGTCCTTTCTCGATCACGATAACCGTGACAAACATAGGCACATCAACAGCCTACGCGGCGTACGCTACGCCTTCCTTGAAAGATCTTCCGTTAAAGCCCTTCGGTCCTAGGTCAACGTACATAGGAAACATCGAGGTCAACCTTCCTACAACTTTTACTATTAACCTGCAGCTTGAAAGTACTAGTGAAACACGTCTGACGTTGCCCATAACGTTGAGCTACATGGATAACCTGCGGACCGCGCATCAAGTTACGTTCAATATACCGATAACCGTTGAGCTGGAGGAAAGCAGTAACAAGCAGCAGCTTCGGCAGCCTCAACCTCTTGAAGGATGGGAGTTCGCTTTGACTGCTGTAGCTGTTGTAGCTGCAGTTATGGTCTTTTTGTGGGCGAAGAAGTGGCGGAAGAAGGAATGAGGCCTTCTGATACTTTAAGTCTGTCAATGCGGCAGCTGAAAGAACGAAAGCTAAGAAGCGTTCTAACTGTTCTAGCAATAGCAGTGGGCGTAACAAGCATCATTGCCCTGTCCGCGCAGGTGGAGGGCGTGAAGGAAGGAATAACCAGAAGCTTAGAAGTGTTAGGTCCCGATACTATCATGGTTACACTGCAAAGCGGCATGATTTTCACAGATGCCGATGTTGCTAGGGTAAGGGGTCTCGAAGGCGTTTCTTCTGTCACACCGATGATGGCTATAAGCGTCAAGGTCAGCGGTATAGAAGACCGCGTAAGCTTGATTGGCATATCCTCTTATGATCTTGCAGGATATCTGGGAGAGATCAGACTGTTCGACGGCACAATCTATTACGATGTTCCCGCTCCTCAAGCTGTCATAGGTTACAACATAGGAATAGATGAAGCTGGAGATTTGAGATACAAAGCTGGACAACCGATTCTGATCACCATAGGCAAAAGGACACTTTCGATGACCGTGGTCGGAGTGTTGGATGAGTATGGAACCTTGTCAGCGATTCAGCCTGACAACTCGGTTTTCATGCCCGTAGACTACGTGAAGGCTCTTTTGAGGAGAGGCGGATACACGCTTATGATGGTTAAGGCTGAAAACTCTGAGGACGTGGAACAGATTGTTGACCTTATCGAACAAGTTTTCGGCGGGAGAGCACGGGTTATGTCTGTGAAACAGCTAACATCAACTGTCATCAGCATAACCTCTCAGCTGAACCTGCTTCTTTTAGGCATCGCTGGGACATCCTTCATAGCAGCAGGTTTGGGAACATTCAACATAATGATGATCTCTGTTCTTGAACGTGTTCGAGAAATAGGTATCCTCAAAGCCGTAGGGATGAAGGACAAAGGTATTCTCTTCCTTTACATCACACAAGGGTTGCTTCTGGGTCTATTCGGAAGCATCGTTGGGCTCATCTTGGGATCCATAACGGCGTACACCATACCCATCATTTTAGAAGGCGGCTTCGGACTAGGGTTCGGACGGACCCCGAGAACTGGTCTTGGACAGCCACAAGCAGGACAAACACCGGGCATGATCCCTTCGTACACGCCTGTGATAAGCTTAACCTATCTCAGCATAGCAATAGCCGTTTCCATTGTAGTCACCCTAGTTTCGACGGCGTATCCAGCGTGGAAAGCCTCGAATCTTAGCCCAGTTGAAGCATTAAGACATGAATGATCAACAAAAAAGAAGGCAAGGTTTCTTTTTGTTAGAAGAAAATGCTTACTAACTCCTTTATGATGAGCAAAAACACTACTTCAGCCGCGGTATCAGATTCTTCTTGAGCTTGCACACCATTGTATACGCCGGGTCGAAAACGTTTCCCACATCATACTCCACACATTGCCCTAGCAAAATATGCGCTGCGCGCGGCTCCAACCCGAAGTCCTCCTGAAGCCAACGTATCATCTCGGTTGTAGCATGCTGAAGAGCTTGACCCAAGGGACGAGCGTTGCCTAAGGTAATGATATATTCGGAATTCTCTATCCGCGGCCAGCTAATTCTTTTCTTCTTAAGAAGATGTACAGTGAACTGTACATCAAAGGAAACCTCGATGCCTGTTCCCACTATTTCGCCGTCTCCTTGTACAGCATGTCCGTCACCCATAAAAAGCAAGCCGCCTCGAGCAAAAACAGGAAAATAGGCGGTAACACCGGCAACCAGCCCTCTGTAATCCATGTTTCCCCATGTGCCCCGGAGGTTGTAGATGAAATGGATTGTCCTTTGGGGGAGCTACACCGAGACATCCCAGCATAGGGCTCAACGGAAGAACTAGGCGACCAAGGTTTGTTTCAGGCGTCATCAATGTTGCTGTTCCTTTTTCGAGGTCCAGATCCCATTCAGCCAAAACGTGAGGTTCGGGAGATGACATTTCAACAACAAAATCTGGATCTACAACGTTAGAAGCGACGGTGATGGAGCTGCGTCCCACTCGTCTGTTCGGCCACAACTTATGAAGATGGACGGCTAAAGTGTCTCCAATCTCTGCGTCTTCAACATAGAATGGTCCCGTTAACGGGTTCCCGCGTGAGGTTACGGGCGGGTCTGAAGAATCTCAGCCAGCATTGTCAACCGTTGTAGTTATGACGGTGTGCCGTCAGAGATTCTTAGAACGGGTTTGTGTGAACCAAAGGTGATGTGATAGACTTCAGGTTTAAACCGGTGAACCGTCATGTGTTCATTCATCCTTTTTGTCGCTGTGGCCGTTCTATGCTTACTCTTCGTTGAGCCTAAAAAGACTTGTTACAGTTTTATGCGGTGACTGAGAACGCATAGAGACTTTTATGATGCCGGTTGTTTGTATCTTTTTGGCATGTCTTCGGCTGATATTGCGGTCAAGGTGTTCCTTGAGCTCGAACCAGAGGATTTCCGGGTATTATTAGCCATCGAGCTTGACATGAGCCGCCACAGATACGTGCCTGAAAACGATGTTCCAAGCCTAGCCGGCTTGCCGGGCAGAGAAGTTGCGTATAGGCTAAACCGGTTGGATGGTTTCGGTTTAATCCGCCGGTGGGTCGGTCCCTATGTCGGCTATGCTTTGAACACAGCTGGATATGACTGTTTGGCTATGAACGCTCTTGTGAAAGCCAACATTCTAGAGGCTTTCGGGAAACCTTTAGGCGTCGGTAAAGAGTCTGATGTGTACGATGCTCTGACACCGGACGGTGAAAGGGTAGCTGTGAAGTTTCACCGTTTAGGCAGAACAAGCTTTCAGCAGACAAGGAGGTTGCGAGGGTACATAGCTGACAGGCGGCATGTCTCTTGGCTGTATCAGTCACGTTTAGCCGCTGAGAAAGAGTTCGAAGCATTAAAACTGGTTTATCCTTGCGGCGTCGCTGTTCCCAAACCGATAAGTCAAAACCGGCATGTAGTTGTCATGGGTATGATCGAAGGCGCAGAACTCTACCGTGTTCCTGAGATTCCGCAGCCCAGAAAAGTTTTGGACGAAATCCTTGCAAATGTAAAAAAGGCGTACCAGAAAGCGGGAGTTATCCATGCGGATTTGAGCGAGTTCAACGTGATCTTGAAACCTGACTGGCACATACTCATAATAGACTGGCCGCAGTATGTTAAAACGGATCATCCTAACGCTGAGATGCTTCTGAAACGGGACCTAAGAAATATTCTGAGGTTTTTTTGGAGAAGGTTCAAGATCAGGCGGCCTCTTGAGGAAACGTTGAGTTATGTAAAAGGTTAGTGGGTTTGTGTTTTTCTCAAATCTTCCGAAAGACGAGGAAAATCCTTAATTTAAGTTTTTAATAACTGGCTGCGTTGTTTGCTTTATATGCAAGGAGGATAAAACGTGAAGAAACCTAACATACTTACGGTTATCACTCATGATACAGGTTGACACTTAAGATAACAAAAATTTTTTGGTAAAGAAATGCTGCCTCATTTTTTGCCTTTGAACTAAAAAATCTTGATATCTTCCAATTCATTTTCCAATTTTTTCGAAGTTACGTAATATGCAACGCCTAACTTGCACCACATAGCATAAGGCGGCGTCACGCAAGCCGTTAGGCAACTAAAGAACCATTTTTCCATAGCGTCTAGCTTAGCTTCGTGAACTAGGGTGTTATCAGACAACGTATAGATCTTTACCTCAGTGTTGTCTTTGAATTTACGACTGAAACCAAATCAGATGCTGCTTTCAACCCGGGGCGAAGTTCGTATGCTGAAGAAGTTGACCCCTTATTTTCGGTATATATTTTGCCAGATTTCGAATAAGACTATTATCTCGAGCGGCGACAACCGTTTTCTCTTAACAACCCTAATATTTTCAGCCCCTACAAATATATTAGACGCTCATGAAATTGATACAAAAATTGATGTTACTTCCTAAAAGGGCGAGATATGAAAACGTTTCAAAATCCGCTTAGGCAGAGAATGATCTGACAAAAACTTGGCAAGAGGTAGGTTGGGATGTTTGGAGTCGCGGAGTTGGTTTACCTCGGCATATATCTGCTTACGCTCATCCTAGCCTCCACTGAAGCAACCTCGCTTTCAGTAGCTGCTCTTACCGGAGCCTTGTTGTCCATATTGTTCGGGATATTTTATGGTGTATTTACGTATAACGAGATCACAGGGTTTATCGACTTTAACGTTATTTTGCTTCTCATAGGAGTCATGATCACCTTTGAAGTTGTTGAAAGAAGCGGCATGTTCCGCGTTTTAGCTCTCTACGCCATAAAATTCTCAGGCGGCGACCCAACTAAACTGTTCTTTTCCCTATGTTTCTTTTCAGCAGCGGTCTCTTTATTTCTCAGTGATGTCACAGCGGTGCTGCTTGTAGCTGCAGCAGCAGTTACGATTGCTAAAATCATGAAATATGATCCGGTGCCTTACATTGTTTCAGCTGCTGTCATGATAAATTTAGGGGGGACAAGCACGTTGATAGGTTCAACAAGTAACATGATAATAGCGATGGCGTCTGGACTTAGCTTCATAGATTTTCTTTTTCACCTTTCCTTGTGTGAGTTGTCTCTTTGGGTTCTTACAGCTCTAGCGTTGTATGCGATATACAAACCTAAACTTGGGAAGAAGAAGAAACCTCCTGTTTATGACCCGTGGGCTGACATAAAAGACAGAAGGGAAGTTTACAAGGCGGTGTTCATCACAGCGCTGTTTTTAGGGTTGTTCTTGTCCTATGAACGGTGGGGTGTCGGTCCAGAAGTCATCGCTTTCGCTTGCGCCGTTCTTGCTCTTCTTATTGCAAATGTTGATGCAACATCTGTCTTTAGGCAGATAGACTGGGAAACGATATTTTTTATAGGAGGTTTTTTCATTATACTCGGGGGTTTGGAGGAGACGGGGTTGCTTGCTTCTTTATCCCAAGAAGTGTTAAGGCTAGCTAGTGGAAGCACCCTCAAAGCTACCTTACTTACATTGTGGTCTAGCGGACTTCTAAGCGCTATCGTGAGCAATATCGCTGTCGCTCTGACTTATACGCCCATCATCTCTACGATGCCAAGCTTTAACTCTCCAGCCTTGTGGAGCGCATTGATTCTAGGTACGAATCTAGGAGGAGCTGCAACCCCGATAAGCGGAGCCGTCTGCGTGTTAGCTCTGGGTGCCTTAAAAGAGGAAGGAGCGAACCTGAGTTTTGCGGATTTCTCTAAGGTCGGCATTCTAACAACCTTGATTCAAATGGGTTTCTCAACGGTTTATCTGATTGCAAAGTTTGGTTTATGGGGTTAGAATCATGACCGATTTGAGAAATAATGCTTCCCAAAAGAAAAGGAAGGACATGAACAAATATAGGGAACACAGAGAATCTTTCGAGAGGGTCATGGGGAAACCTAAGATAAATGTTAGTGTAGAACTGCCTAAAGGTTACGAAAAACAAAGAAAAGAATTCTTAGACTTAAAAAATGAAGAATCCTTCCTGAAAGACGTCGGCAAAGCTCTAGACAAGGTTGTAAAGAAACACCTCAAAAGGGAAGCCCTCAAAAAGAAGGGTGAAAAACGCGGTTAATGCAACCTGAAATAACCGATCCCGACGACGTTTTCATGATTCTTTTTTTGTTCGTTCACGTTCAGTCAGTTCAGCTTCGTACCTCACAGATTTTATGCACTTGGAGGTCTTTCGTATATAGAATGCCTACTTTATAAGACTCTTACCTTTGGCACCCCTTCAACTGCAGCCTTCTAGAAACAACAGCGAAAAATCAGTTGCAATTATCTAAGAAAGCGAAGGAAACAATGTTTTATTCTCAGCTGCAAAACTCATATGGTGTAGG
>PIYB01000043.1 GCA_003601835.1 Candidatus Bathyarchaeota archaeon | reverse complement strand
GATATGATTCATGTTCATTCGGCTGCCTTAAAAATTGCAATCAAAGCTAAAGGTTTGGATAAAATCCTTTTTATAACCGACTCCATTTCCGCAACGGGACTCCCAGATGGAGAGTATATGCTGGGTGGTTTGAAAATTGTGGTAAAGAATGGAGTTAGTAGAGTTAAGGCTACTGGAAGCTTAGCTGGTAGCACCTTGACTATGGATGTTGCCATAAGAAATGCGATTACCAATCTAGGGCTAAGCTTAAAGGATGCTGTTAGAATGGCAACATTAAACCCTGCAAATGCGCTAGATTTGCCAGATCATGGACGATTAGCTCCGAACTGCGTAGCGAATATTACAGTTATTAACCCTAAAATTGACATTCTCGCAACAATAGTGAAGGGGGAACTATTTTATGAAGCAAAATAATTCACATTCAAAACTAATTTTTGTTTTTAAGTATCAACATAAATACCGTTTTATAGTTAGAATTGAATTTTTGGGGTAGGATGATGCTGTTTTTAGGGGTTGATAGTGGAGCTACAAAAACTACCTGTGTAATAACTAACGAAAAACTTGAGGTACTCGGAGTTGGTATGGCAGGGGCAAGTAATTATCACATTGTAGGGGTTAAGAAAGCCAAAGAAAACGTAAAACTCGCAATAGAGCATGCTCGTTTATGCGGCAATCTGAAAGACAAAAAAATTGACGTTGGATGCTTCGGAATGGGCGGATTAAGAACTAAGAAAGATAGTGAAGTTATATCGAATTTTATAAAGTCTCTTGACGTTGCAAAGGAGTTGTTAATAGTTAATGATGCTGTTACAGCTTACTATGCTGCGACTTTAGGAAAGCCAGGTGTGGTAGTTGTAGCAGGAACAGGATCGATAGCTTATGGCACTGATGGTAAGGGTAATGAAGCATTGTTGGGAGGCTGGGGATGGTTAATAGGTGATGAAGGATCAGCGTTTTACATTGCACGGCAAGCGTTAATGCAAGCTACAAAAGCCGTAGATAGCCGTGCAAAACCCACCAGTCTTGTAAGGTTAGCTAAGAAGCACTTCGGGATTTTAAATTTTGACGAAATAATAACCGTCGTTTACCATAATTTACCGGCACCTCAGGCCATTGCATCCTTCGCTAAACTTGTCTCTGTCGCTGCTCAACATGGCGATGAAGTAGCTAAAGAAATCATGATAGGTGCCAGTAAAGAATTAGCAATTTTGGCAGAGAGCACAGTCAGAAAGTTGAATATCATTAATCAACCTATTATAATTGGCGGCGTAGGAAGTGTGTGGCAATCAAGTATTGTGTGGAAAGTTTTCGAGGCGGAGCTGAAGAAAAAATTCCCACCGGCAACGTTCAAGAAGATTAAGTTTCCGGTTGTTGGATCTATAGTTATGGGTTTAATAAAAAAAGGAGTTAAAATTTCAAGAAATAAAGCTGATAGACTTGAAAAGGACATTTACTTGAAAATAGAACGAGAAGTAAATCTGGGCAAATTTAATACAACTTCTTAGTCATTCCTTTTTTATTTCCGACATTTGTGAATAAAAAAAGTAAAGGTTCATGGTTAATCTAAAGTATGAAAATGATTCTTTATCATCTCTTTAAGAAAAAAGCGATTTAAACAGAAGCATTGTGCCTAATCCTTTTTTTATTCTTCTTTCACATAATGGAACCGAACTAGTGAGACTTTAAAGCACCATAAGCAGAGAAATCGATAATTTACCTTTTTTATAAGCCATATTTTTGGTTGGTGAGACCTAAAACTTTGAGCGTGCGACATTCTCGTACCAGCGGCGGACATCAACATCCATATTAAAGGACTCGAACCCAAAAGGTGGCGGGCCCGCTGGGATTTGAACCCAGGGTCTCCGGCTCCGGAGGCTTGCGCGCCTAGGGTGTAGGCTCGGCGCCTTAATCCTGGCTGGGCTACGGGCCCTTGCGGTTTGTCTTCGTTGTCTTCAGGTTTTCAACTTATTTGTGTTAGTTCCTCGTTGAGCCACCATGCTTTTCTTTTTCCGGCTTTTTCTCTTGCGGAGTATTCGATTACTGGTTTTCCTAGCTCGTTTTTCGAGCGTTTCATTATTCGTTTGAGACGGTTCAGAATCAGCCATCTGTTTACTTTCAGTGTTTCCGCTAGCTCAGAGGTTGTTGCGCCGCCGTAGTGGATGAGATGGTCGATGATGGCGTGGTCGATTTTGTCGACGCAGAATGCGTGTGGGTTGATTTTTCCTCTCTCATACGTTAAGACTTCGAGGTCAGCCAAGGTCTTCTTGATCAGAGACAGGTCTTCCTCAATTTTCCGGATTCTCTTTTCTAGTTCCAGAATTTTGTTTGCCCGCGGCGTCTTCTGAAGCTTCTCCGTTATGGCGTCCCTAATGAATCTGCTTCTTTCACCTTCAGGGATACGTATCATTAGCTCCGCGTAGACTTCTTTAGGTATTTTGGCTGAGATTGTAACTGTTTCGGACATTTCACATTCTTCGCTTCGGCTTATGTTGCCAAGCATAAGGTTCCCTTAAAAACTTAATAAGCCTTAATAAACATGTGGAAAGATGTTATTGTTCAGATGGATAGTTAACTTTGTAGACGCAAACTAAAGCTATGTATGATGTGCCTGGAGCAACCGCGTTTCCTCCTGAACCAACCTTTTCAGAAAAGTATGCCTTTTCAAAATACTGAAGCTTAATGTTAGAGTATCCTCGCAGGACCATCTCTCTACCGTAGTTCATGAGCTTGAATATCGTGGTGTTCTGGCCTTTACTGTTGTCTAGGAAGGTGTCAGACTGGTCGGGTTGACCGTTTTTGTTAGTATCCACCCAGTCCACGCCAAGAGTATAGTTCCCGAATTCCCGATCATTCAAACCGGGAATTTTCGCCATCCATTGCCATTTCCCTTCATCGCCGCCAGCCATGATTAAGCTTCCCCGGGTGTTGAAGGTTACGAACACAACGACATGGGTCACACCGTATTTTTTAAGTATTTTTATCGCCTCGGCCTCGTTGGACATAAACATAAGACCGATCTGTTTTATCTGAGTCCAGTTCCAAGTGCCGTTATCAGCTAGAGATGACCTGTTGGCTATCGTCGTGATCCAGTATCCATAATCCCACCAACTTGCAACAACGGTGCCCGGCATCCCAGGTCTTTCCGGAGAAGGCGGCAGGTTCTCTCGCATCCAAATCAGTGCGTTAAGCCAGTCTCGAACAGTATCGGATGGTCTTACGTTCATGCCTGCCGCTGCGATGGTTGTCGGGGTGTAAGCCTGCGTGTAGACTCGTGGTCCCGTTCTCATTGTTGGAGGGGCAAGAAAATCGGTGCCGATAACATATGTTAAGTTAAGCAGGAGAAACATCAGGATCACGATTCCCGCGGCAATCTCCTTGCTCACGGCACCTCTAAACCGTGCTCTCCGTTTGGCAGTCTGCGGGGCTTCCCGGAGAAACAGAATAAACGGTTTCATAAGGCGCACTAACGCCAGCGCCCAAAGGAGGCTAACAACTGGTGACATTATGAGGTTCAACCTGATCATTGAGCTAGCAAAAAAGATTGAGGTCAAACCATAAATCACCATGAAGATACACGGGTTGGTTGCTGTCACAGTAGCAAAAAAGAGGCCTACCGGCAGGAAGAATAAACCCACACCAAAGTTGTAGTAGAACGTTCCCCAAGCTGAAGGCCTATGTTCTGCTACTGATTCTATGATCGGGGCGCTGCGACGGGCAAATGGGTTGAGCACAGATAGAAATTTAGCCTCAATCCCGACTATATAGCCTTTCCACCATAAGACGGCGAAACCAGCTGCAGCTAAAGCGACCAGAGCTGAAATAAACACTATCTTCTTAGCTGGATCATCTATCTGACGGTTGACCTCAGCGAGCACCAAGAGCAAGAACACTCCATAAACCGGAAGCATCTCGGTTAAAAAGAGAAACCTCGTGCCTAGATAAGGAACAATCAGAGCCGTTGTAACGACGAGTAAAAACGTGATTCCATAAGAGAGAAGAAGACGTGGAGAATATCTGCGCGCGATTATGAGCACAAAGGCGAAAAGAGCGACCATGACGATGGGATATCGTGATGCCCCCCACGAAGCGGAAAGATAGCCAAGAAACGAACCAGCAGCCACAGCGTAGAACAATGCTGACCTTAAAGACCTTTTACGATCAATTGAACGGAGGAAAAAGAGAATGAAAACCAGCATGCTGAAGATACCCACAGTTTCGTCGTCAAAGAATCCAAGCGAGGTCCGTCCAATGTATGATGCGTCCAATGCCAGAAATAAGGAAGCAAACAGTCCAACGGATTCGCCTCCGAGGTCTCTGCCGAGAAAATAGATAGCGAAACACGTTAGAGTTCCCATCATGACTGGAAAGATGACGCAGAAAATGTAGACGGGATCGGAAAGCAAGGGGTCAAGGGTTGGACCATAAGTAAGGGGGACGCCGAGCGCGTTAAGAATTAAGTATAATGCTGCTGCCGTTACTGGGAGTCCGGGATAGGAGTGGCGTCGTATTTCGTTTCCCCAAGGATACCAGCTTAAATAGTCATGCCACGAGATCCATCCGTTTTTTCCAAGTAGCCCGTGTTGGACGATGTATTTTGCTTGCCGGTACTGGTAGTATGGGTCAAACTCGCTTAGATAGTAGCCCCACCGTACAGGAAGCATTCTAACACCGAAGGCAACGATGAGAATTATGATGAGGGCGGTTGACCTTAAAAGTAAAGACTGAGAGAGTTTAGGACGAGCATCGGTGATCTTTTTTAACCGGCTTGCGATGTTCTTTGCCTTTTCCATTTCGTTAAGCTCCGTCTATCAAGACCCTCTCCCAATGGATACCGAGACCGTTTATATTTAGTTTATGGTAAAAGAACCGAACCTGTTGTTAACCGTCTTATTTATTAGGAAATCCGATTTCACTAGTTTGAGAGGAACCGAGGAGCAAATTCTATGAGGATTCACCATATAGGGATTGCCTCAGAAAATTTAGAGAGGTCAATACGGAATCATGAAGCATTATTCAACATGCACCCCGTAACGGATATTGTTGAGGACCCTGTTCAGAAGGTTTCGGTTGTAATGCTTTCAGACACCGAAGGAAAAGGAGTTCCAATTGAGCTTATTTCTCCCTTAGATGATGAATCTCCTGTTTCGAACATTGTGAAGAAAGGAATACGCTTGTACCATCTTTGTTTCACAGTTAAGAACATAGAATCGGCTTTGAAAAAAGCCAGAGAAGCGGGGGCTCTTGTGATATCAGGTCCATCCCCAGCCAAGCTTTACGGCGGGAGGAAAATAGCTTTCATCTACACGCCTGACGGTTATCTAGTTGAATTCTTAGAGGAGTCTTGAACAACTCAAAATGACGAGCGGGATCAGATGCCTCTGAAAACGGGTTGGCTTAAGTATCTATGGCGAGAAAGAAGATCCGTTCTCCTTCGCCAAATCATCCGCATGGCGAAGCTATACAAGACTCCCTTCAAAAACCTCCTTCGGAACATCCTCGAGGTTGTTGAAGAGAACAATGCTGGATTTACGTTGCCAATCGTGGCGTCCATAGCTCTGAGGAGACCGGAGATAGCAAGTTTGATCCTGAGTTTTCATCAGGAGATAGCGTCTCACGGCAACAACCACGTGAACTACAGGTATCTATCTTCTGAGGCGCAAAGAACGGACATAACGGGAAGTCTTCAAGCCTTCAAGGAGCTCGGAGTCCATGTTCGGGGTTTCAGAGCGCCTTACAACATGTATGCTGACGAGACGCCGCGGCTGTTGGAAGAGTTCGATTTTCTTTGGGATGGCGGTTTAGGCTTCAGACCTCCATACTCGGACTACACAAGATTCTTCAGGGTGCCGGTGAACGGTCGGAGATCAAGCTACGTGTGTATTCCGCTTTGCAGATGGTCTGATGATAGAATGATCGATAACTACGGGCTTGACAATAAACAGATGACTAGGCTTCTTAAAGCAAGGATGAAACGGGCGCAAAAAAATCACGGCGTCGTCATGTTCGACCTTCATCCTATCCGAATTGGTCAACCTAAATACATCGGTGTTCTCAAACGGGTTCTTGCAGATGGCAAAGCCTTAAACGGTTGGTTCCCAACGGTTACAGAAGCCGTTGAATATTGGTTAAGGCATCATGAATGGAAGGACGGTGCATCTTTCTGTTGCCTGTTAACGGGTGATATAGATAATTGCACATTCTTTGAGTATTTGACAAGACTTTTTTAAGGCAGACCCTAGATATAACTGAAGAACATGGGCAAAATCCTCGGTAGACTGTTGCGCATACTTGCTTGGGTCTCGCCGGTCTACCAGTTCAGATGTAGTCTTCTAAGAAAAAGCGGAGTAAAGATAGGGCGAAACGTCTACATAGGGTTCCTCGTTATGGTGGACGGAGAATATCCCGAGTACATAGAGATCGAAGACGAAGCCAGCATCGGTCCCGGCGTAATCTTGATGGCACATTCAGGAGCAAGCCCGTTCCACCAACGATTGAAGCTATATGGCGAAAAACCGAAAAAAGTCAAGATCGAACGTGGCGCTTGGCTAGCTGCCGGTTCAGTGATTCTCCCAGGCGTCACAATTGGCGAAGGAGCGATTGTTACAGCCGGCTCGGTTGTGAGTAGAGATGTTCCCCCATACACGGTGGTTGGCGGTCATCCTGCTCGTCCGCTTAAAAAGCTGAAATAAACAGGGATGAGTTCTAGAGTTTCACGCCGAGTTTTCTCAACTTGGATTTCAAGTCGCCAACTGTTTTGATTTCGATTATGTCCTCGTCGCTGAATGTAACTCCGAAGGCAGATTCAACCTCGGTTATCAGCATGAGGTGAGCTAGGGAGTCCCATGACTCGGTGTTTTCCCGTGAGACAGCGTCGTTGACATCGTTCTCTTCAAGTATGAGAACCTTGGCCAGTATTTCTTTAAGAGTTTTCTCGTTGCTAGCCATAGGAAACTTTCACCCAGTCCGGTATATTCACCGTGCTTTTCTTCAAGTCTAGTTCCCAACGGATGGTCCCGTTTTTCTGACAAATTCTTTTGAAGTTGTGGTCTCTGTAAAAGTTGCTTGTAGGCTGGTTTTTCGGAGTTGGGATGTATTCGCCTATTAGAACTGATGCGCCGTTCGCTTTTGCGTCTTCAACTATTTTTGCAAGCAAGGCGGTTTCCACTCCACGGCCTATTACTCGGCAGCTCATGAGAAACGAGTCGATAACCCATGTTTCTTTTTCCTTGCGGACGATGGCGACTCCAACTATTCCTTCATCCCCGAATCTGTCGCTTATCTTCAT
Source organism: Candidatus Bathyarchaeota archaeon (assembly GCA_003601835.1). GTDB lineage: Archaea > Thermoproteota > Bathyarchaeia > Bathyarchaeales > DTEX01 > PIYB01. The sequence continues at coordinate 3,168 of PIYB01000043.1, read as the reverse complement.
AGTGTAAACTTGAAACCTATCTGGCTGGGAGCACATTCCCTCGACTTGTGCTTGATTGTATCTGCGGGCCGTAAGATTAAACTGGTTCGTTCTGTTTATTAGGCTTGTCACACGAGGTATCGTAAAGCTATCTGCGTATCTGATTTCAGCCTTAATATCCAATGACCGAAGGAATTCTTCTAGGCTGCCTTTCATTTTCATAAGAGCTCTGCGTTTCTTTTTAGCGTAATACATGTCTCCGCGTTTTTTGTCTTCCTCTGAGATTACAAGCGTGTTGAAATCGTTCAAGTTTTGAAGTGCTTCGCAGTAGTGGAAAGGAGACCGGGGAAGATCTAAGACAAGCACTTGTGGCAATGCTTGCTTCATGCGTTCACGTTCTTGAGGTGAATCATCTATGAAAACCATTGAGTCTAAGCCTATGTTCAGTTCTTCTGCAAGCTCAACCATGTTCTCAACTTTGTCCTTCCAGTTAATTCTCATAGCGGCAAAATGTTTTTCCCGTAAAACCATGTTCGGATGTTCTTGAATAACCTTGTATGCATCTTCATAGTTGTTTTTGCTGTTAATGGCAAGGATTATCCCACGATTGTAATACGATAAAAGAAGTTTTTGGAAGTCCACATAGGCCTTCCCCACGGGGTCTCCGCCAAGTTTAATCCCGGCGAAACCATCCTCACCTAAGATGCCGCCCCACAAAACGTTGTCTAAGTCTAATACGATGCATTTCCGGTTAAGGTTCTTCAGAGCCTTTATGTAGCCCATGTACTCGTTGGCGACTACGGGCAAGAATGACTCACTTATCAGGATGCTTCCCCTATAGTACATTTCAGGGTTTATGCATCTGTCTTTCCCATGCTTAGCCGCAAGACCGTCAAAATCCACGACGTATACCTGCCTGTTTTCTCTGAACAGATCAGACAGCCGACTGTTCAGTCCTTGATAGAACGTTTTTAGTCCTATGCTTATTCTGTTGTCAAGTATGCCTAGAGGAGAAAACGTGGGAACAATAAAGTTGTTTACGAGTATTAACGCATTTGTCCGGCTTGAAAGCTCGGAGATGAGGTTTTCTAGATGTTTGATTATCTCCTTTTGGCGTTTCCTTTTTTCTTCCTCAGTAAACGTTAGGAATCTTGGGAGAAAATTATCGCCTAGCAAGGATTCGGCGTGAACAGCCAATATTGCGATGTCCGGGTTAAAACTGTACAATGCGCTGTTTTCGTCCAGAATTTCCTGTGGGTATTGATCGAAGGGAGCAATGTACGTCTCTGGATGCAGCTCGATTAGACGGCATTCGATGTCGATGTACATCACCAACGGGTCCACCGTGAACGAACTGAGAACCGCTATCCTGATACGTTTCTCTTCTGGAACAGTGACGCTGCTGAGGTCAAGCCTTTGGATCCGTCTGTACGCGTTCCAATAGTTCAAGTAGGTAGGTTCTTTCCTTACAACACGGAGAATCTTATTTAGCTGAGAACCGGTTTTTTCGTTTCTTAGGTAAGAGCGCACGATGAACCCTTCCGTTCATGAGTGTCTTCTATCAAAGTTCCTTGAACACTGCAAGGGCAAAGGCGACCGCATATGATGAAGTGTGCGAAAGGCTGACCTTGATCTCTGGACGGCGAACGATTTCTTCAAGATTGACGTTTTCGTTCGTTAACAGTCTAACCTCTGGGACGCCGCCGTTTCTAACTATTTCGATTTCCCGGAGCTTAACGTTGACGTGCCGGCTAAGCGCTTTGTAAACAGCTTCTTTTCCAGCAAATGTCGCCGCGAAATGCTGTGCTGGCTGCTTGAAGGAAAGACAGTAATCTATTTCTTGCGGTGTAAATGTTCGTTCATAAAAGTTTCTGTGATTTGGGTAGTCGAGCTCGTTGAACCTTTGCACCTCGACGATGTCAACCCCAATCTCCCACATGCGACTGTTCGCCCGCTACCTGGTGTACTTTGCTATCGTTCTGTTTGGCGCGGGTTTCACATCTATGTTTTTAGGCGTCAAAGAGAGTTTGTTGCCGCATTTAGGGCATTTTCCGTCATGCATCTGAAGGATCTCTTCGGGGGATTTCAGCTCTTCCCCTTGATATAGCACGGCGCCACATTTGTGACAGTTTACCAGTTGAGGCATTTATTCACAGCCTTCCTGACGCTTATTGAACAAATAAGATGATTTCTCACTAATAAGGAGCACGGCGAGACAAACTTAAATCTCTCGACATGTTAGATAACCATTCGAGATTCCATCTTCCTGAAGCTTTCAACTGAACTATAGAGAACTTGCGAGCTGCTGAAAAATGAAAGAAAGTGCGGCGTTGAATGGAGATACTGTGCTGTTGCTTTGCGAGAAACCCAGCGCGGCGAGGCGTGTCGCTAACGCCTTGGACGAGAAAGGGAAACCGCAGAAAAGGCAGATCAATAACATCTCTTACTATGAAGCGAACAGAGACGGCAAAACGTTGCTGGTTGTTCCAGCGTTGGGTCATCTTTACACTGTTGCACCCAGTGAGAGGAACCGGAACATCTACCCTGTTTTCGATTTCAAATGGGTCCCGAGATATGAAGCGGAAAGAAACGCGCAGGAAACTCGGGTATGGATCGATGTGATCTCAAAGCTCTCTTTAAAGGCAGAAGATTACGTATTGGCGACGGATTATGATGTAGAAGGGGCGACGCTTGGATACACCATTCTCAAGTACGCTTGCGGGGACAAAGAGAAGCAAGCGAAAAGAATGAAGTTCTCCACGCTTACTGCGAAAGAGCTGAGAGAATCGTATAACAATCTTTTAGAACACATCGAGTTTCCCATCGTTGAAGCAGGCGAATGCCGCCATTTTCTCGACGCTATTTACGGAATAAACCTGTCCCGCGCTATGACGGTCGCGGCGAAAAGATGGAGCGGAAAATATGCAACGTTAAGCACAGGGCGGGTACAGGGACCTACGCTTAAATTTTTAGTTGAACGAGAAAAGATAATCAACTCCTTTGTTCCCACACCCTTCTGGAGCATTAAAGCTACGGTTGAGATCAACGGTTCAGTTTTTGACGTTGAATATGAACAAGACGTGATAGGGACTAGAGACGAGGCGCAGAAAATTGTTGACGAATGCCGCGGCAAGAAGGGCAAGATAACAAAGATAGAGATAAGACGATTCCGCCAGAACCCTCCGCCTC
>PIYB01000009.1:25501-58196 GCA_003601835.1 Candidatus Bathyarchaeota archaeon | reverse complement strand
TATGAGGTCCAAGCCTGCTTTTTCGGCGGCTACTATGTCCGTTGATGCGATGATGCCTATGTCTGGAACCAACGGGACCATGCCGAACGGGGCGCAATCACATTGTTCAACGATGTCGAAAAGCCTTCAAAAAGTAGACTCTGCTCATTTCTAACTTTCCAAATGAGTGTTTGCCGTTTGAGAAGTCTGCAAATTATAAAAGCATTTTGGAACGTCCGAGTCTTGGCGAGCATCTCAAGAAGTTCCCGCTTGATTGTTCCATGTAAGGAAAAAGGGGTAAAGACTATCTTTATCGTCTGACACTCATAGAGTTAAGGGAAGAACTGTTGGAACTGTATGTGTGTCCGAAATGCGGCTGGCAGCATTCAGCTGAAGAATACAGAGAAAGCCGTTTCTGCGTCAAATGCGGGAAGCTCTTGACGTACCGTGATAAACGGGTTCTCACTTCGCAAACGAATGTAGTCCGCAAGAAAACCTTGTCCCGTCCGCAGAAAGGGTTCTTAAGACTGTTTCCATATGAGCCCTATCCTCAACAGCTGAAGTTCATGAAAGACGCTGAGACTGTTCTGGATAAAGGAGGTGTGTTGGTAGCTGAGGCATGCAACGGGTTCGGCAAAACTGTATGTGCGTTGTCGAGTGCTTTGGCGACGGGGCGAAGGATTATCTATGCCACAAGGACCCATGAACAAGTTAGACAGGTTCTCCGCGAGATTGAGCAGATCAACAAAAAAGCGGGAACAGATTTTTCCGCAGTTGCTTTAGCCAGCCGACAGAATTTATGTTTGAACCAGATTTGCCGAAGGCTGCCGCAGACGGAGGCTGTGGAAGCCTGCAGGGTGTTAAGGAACTCGAGGAGATGCCCTTATAAATCTCGGTTCAGTTTTCTCGGCTCTTCTCTTCCTCCAGTTCTTTCAACTAGAAGGTTGCTGAACTACGGTAGAACGAAAGGCATCTGCCCATACTATCTTTCGCGGAAGATATCTCAGGACTGCACAGTGGTTGTGGCGCCTTACCAGTACATCTTCAACGAGTCAATAAGGGCTACGGTGGGGCTTGACATAAACGGCAAGGTGCTGGTTTTCGACGAGGCTCATAACGCTGACAAGATCGGTCAGGAAGTCCTCAGTGACACGTTATCCGAAAGAGGTTTAGACAACGCGGTTCGGGAGCTAGAGCTTGTAGGCGTCCCATCAGTCTTCATCGGCAAGTTAACAGACTACCTCGAGAAAACGGTTAGAGAAGAACCCGTCGTTAAACCGGGTTCCCAGCTTTTCAAAGACCTCACTGAAGTGCTCGGTGAGGATCTTTCCTTCATCGTTGAGTCCTTCAAGCCTATGGTTGACGAAATAAGGGAAAAAAGAATCTCGCGGGGAGAAGTCCCGGTTTGTTACCTGAACGGTCTCCTCAACTTTTTATTGTTGGTGGACTCCAGTGAAAAAGAAAGCTACGTAGCTATCTACCGTAAGTCCGCATCGGGACTGAACCTTGTTGAATACCGCTGTTTAGATCCTAGTCTAGCCATCAAACCGGTCATAGAGGAGGCGCATGCAGCTTTGATCATGTCTGGAACGCTTTCACCTTTAGATCTTTTCACCGAGGTTCTTGGGCTGTCTGAGGCTGAAACCCGAACGTATTCGGCTATTGCCAAACCTGAAAACGTGCGCACATATGTGGATATCTCGGTCACCACGAAGTTTCAGGAAAGAAGCGCTGATATGTTGAAGCTTTACGGTGAACGAATATCTAAACTAGCGAAAAATGTTCCTAACGGTGTCCTAATCTTCTTTCCGCAAAGAAGGCTCATGAACGAAGCTGTGGCGATCTGGCGGAGAAACGGTTTCATCAGACGAAGAGGAAGGCGGCTTTTCTTAGGAAAGAAAATTGTGTTCGTGGAGGGCACCCGCGCCGTGGAAAACGCTCGAATCGTGGACGAGTACAAGAAGGCAGCTAGAACGGATCAAGGCGCCGTTCTTTTCGCTGTGTTCAGAGGTAGGAACGCGGAGGGCTCTAACTTTCCGTACGAGGAGGCTAGAGGAGTCTTCAACGTAGGCTTGCCTTACGCTGACTATCATGATCCACTGGTGAAGGCGCAGATCGGGTTCTTCAACAGGAAGAAGTCGCGGCTTGGGGAGCTCTGGTACCTGATGGACGCCTTCAGAGCTGCAAACCAAGCGATGGGAAGAGGAATTCGGCACAGGGACGACTGGTGCAGATTCTATCTTATGGACCGCCGATATGCCACCCACTGGAAATTCATTTCAAAATGGGCTGTTGAAAACGGAATTGAAAAGGTTTCCCTGAGCTGAAAATTCGCTGAGTTCCTAGATGAGCAAGCAACGTCTATTTTAGAGCCTTTTTTGACGGATTATGAACATCAACATTCCTAATATTGCTGTTGATGAAAATGTGATGCTGTACACGGCGGCGGATGAGGGACCGAACGTTTGCCAAAGGGTTCCTACAACAACGTTTGCCACGAGAAAACATGAACCAACCACAAGATAGTACAGCCCGTATGCAGTTCCCCTAAGGCTGTTTTCCGCATACTTCGGAACTAGTGCTCTTGCAACAGTGTTGACGATTCCGTCGTAAACCCCGAATATAAGCGCTATTAGAAACGCGAAAAGATAGTTGCTTGGAAAAAGGTAAAGCGAAACGGCTGCTGCTAGAAACATAACGTAGCCTATGAGGAGAACCTTTTCTTTCCCTATCTTGTCTGACAACGCCCCCGAAGGAATGGCTATGATGGTGTGAGTTAAGTTGATGAGGGCGTAGACTATCGGGATTATGCGTTCTTCGATCCCCGCCTGACTTGCATTCAGCAGCACAAATGAAAAATTGAAGGCTCCCAAAGAAAAGATGCCTACAACCAAAAGCAGAGATAAGAACCGCCCCTTCAGAATCTCATGAACATCAGTCAACAACCTGAACCCGTTGGAAGACTTGCCTAACCGTTCCTCAACAAAGACCAGAAGCACAACTAGGGCTGCGGTGCCTGGAATCAGAGAGATCCAAAAGATGTCTCTTACGGTTAGTCCTAGCGCATACAATCCGAGGGAAGCAATTAACGGTCCCAGAATAGCGCCGGTCTGGTCAAGGGTTCTATGCAAACCGAAAGCGATTCCTCTCCGTTCTTCCGGAACCGATTCGCTGAGAAGAGCATCTCTAGGCGAGGTTCTTACGCCTTTACCGATTCTATCCGTTACTCGTATTGCCAAAGCTTCAAACGCTGTCTGAGCTACCGCGAACAATGGTTTAACGATGTTCGATAAGCTGTAACCAACCAAAACCAGCAGTTTCCTCTTCCTGAACCTGTCTGAGAATATCCCTGAGACAACCCGCATTCCGTAGCTTAAGAACTCTGCTACGCCCTCGATTAACCCTAAGACCGCACTCCCGGACCCGGGGAGCCTTATGATGAATGTTGGAAGAAGGCTGAAAACCATCTCACTTGAAACATCAGTGAAGAAACTTACGAACCCAAGGGCGAACACATTCCTGAAACTTTTTGTGTTAGCCTTCATCCCGACGCCTTCACGAAAAACCCGTCTCTCTTATGATTCTCAACGGCCTTTAAGGCTTTCCACACGATTAAGAACATGAACATCTCATGTTTGTTTATGTTCGGAGCGGCTTAATGCTGGTTTTCGGTTATGTCACGATCCAAAAAGCGGGTTCAGCGATTCTCAGGTATAAAGGCTTTGGATAGTTATTCCCATTCGATTGTTGCAGGAGGCTTATGTGTCACGTCGTACACAACCCTTGAAACCGAAGGCAGCTCATTGGTTATCCTCGTAGAGATCCGTTCCAACACCTCATAAGGAACCTTGGCGAAGCTGGCTGTCATCGCTTCTCGGCTTTCAACAATCCTTACTGCTACAACGTATCCGTAGGCTCTTGAATCGCCTTTTACGCCGGTGCTTTTCGTGTTTGTCAAAACAGCGAAGTATTGCCACAAGCCTTTATTCAGTCCAGCCTTCTCGATCTCTTCGGAGACTATTCTGTCCGCCTTCCGCACGATCTCAACTTTTTCAGGGGTTACCTCGCCGATAACCCGCACTGCTAAGCCTGGACCTGGAAACGGTTGTCTCCAAACGACGCTGTCGGGGAGACCTAGGTTCTTGGCTAGTTTTCTCGCTTCGTCTTTGTACAGGTCTTTTAGGGGTTCGATTACTGCTTTGAATTTGATGTCGGTTGGGAGACCTGCAACGTTGTGGTGACTTTTAATCTTGTCCGAATGTTTACGGAATCCCGATTCGATTCTGTCGGGATAAATTGTTCCCTGTATGAGGTATTGTGCGCCTATCTTCCTCGCTTCCTCTTCGAAAACCCTTACAAACTCGTTCCCAATGATCCTTCTCTTCTCTTCAGGTTGGGTGACGCCTTTTAGTTTTTTGAAAAATCTTTCGCTGGCTTCGACAACTGTGACCTTTACGCCGAGCTTTCCAAAGACTTCCTTAACGTAACTGGATTCTCCTTCCCGCATGAACCCGTGATCCACGAACACAGCGGTCAGGTTTTCCCCGAGAGCCTTTGCTGCTATGATCGCAGCGGTACCTGAGTCGATGCCTCCGCTCAGCGCTATGATGGCTTTTTCTCCGCCGACCGTTTCCTTCATCAGCTTAATCTGTTGCTCAACAACATGTGACGGTCTCCAGTTAGCTCGGCATCTGCAAACTTCAAAAATGAAATTTTTTAACATTTGTTCGCCGTGTTCTGTGTGTACAACCTCAGGGTGCCACTGCAGTCCGTAGATCGCTTTTTCTTCGTGACGGAAAGCGGCGACAGGACAGTTCTCAGAATAGGCTAAAACCTCAAAGTCTTCAGGAAGGCTTTGAACGGTGTCCCCATGACTCATCCAAACTTTCTCTTTCTTTTTCATACCTTTCAATACGCCGACTGGATGAACCACCGTAACATAGGTGATGCCGTATTCCTGCTTAGAGCCCCCCTTTACGGTTCCCCCCATGAGGTGAGCTATGAGCTGGTGTCCGTAACATAACCCTAGAATGGGTATGCCCAAGTCTAGAATGCGCGGGTCAATCTTCGGAGCAGACGGGTCGTACACGCTGGACGGTCCGCCCGAGAATATCAACCCCTTGACGTTAAGGCGGGACCCAATCTTCTGCAGCTCCTCGACAGTTACGTCGCATGGCACTATCTCTGAGTAAACATTGGACTCCCGTGCTCTTCTGGCAATCAAGTGGCAGTATTGCCCTCCGAAGTCGAAGACGAGAATTGCATCCGGCTTCGACATCATTGTTTCATCTCTTCCCGCGTCTTGAACTCTGGTTTGCGTTTGAGACAACTGTAATCGCCGGTTGTGCAAGAAAGGCACATCTCGCACTTCGGTATTCCTACGCCTTTGCTTAAGCCGTCCGCGTCATTGTAGCCTATGAGGTTTATCCCTATGTGTTTTGCGACAGCCTTGTTGATCTCGGCGAGGGTTTTCGTGGTTCCGCACACTCTGTACGCAAGAAGCTCCTGCTGGGTTGGGAAGTCGATGCCGGCGTAACACGGGTAGATGATGGGTGGAAAAGTCAGGAGTAACGAAACTTGTTTTGCTTTTCGAAGCTTCTGTCCGACGATGATTCTTGAGCTTGTTCCCCTGACTATGCTGTCATCTATCAGGACAATTCTTTTTCCGTCTACTACTTCCTTGATCGCGGTGATGTTGGACACCACGTCCTCCCTTTTCTCAGGTTCAATGAAGCTCCTCCAGCTTCCCTTCTTCTTGTACCGATCCTTCATCAATCCCTCCTCAAACGGAATACCGGAACGCTCGGAATAACCCAAAGCAGCCGGCCTCGCTGAGTCGGGGACCGGTACAACAATGTCCGCGTCAACAGGATATTTCTCCGCTAAGATTCGGCCGATGTTTTTTCTCGCCTCATAAACCGTTACTCCCTCTATTCGGGAGCTGGGGTGCGCAAAATACGTGTATTCGAAAGGGCAGTGAGCGTGATGTTCTTGAACGGAAAATTGTTCCCTGGTTAGTCCTTTCTTGTCTATTTTTAAAACTTCGCCGGGGTTGATATCCCGGATTAGGCGGGCGCCCAGAACATCTAGCGCGCAGCTTTCGGACGCAACGATGTATGAGTTTGTTTCTTCGTGCCAGCCGAGGCAGAGAGGTCTGAACCCTTTTTCATCCCTTGCCGCTATGAGCTCGCCTTTCGCCGTCAGGATTACTGTTGAGAAGGAACCGTTCAAATATGGATTTAACGCTTCGAAGGCTTCAACCCAGTTCATTCCTTTCTTCAAGTATTGATGAAGTGCTCGTCCCATCAGCTCGGTGTCAGTTAACCCGTTTGAAACCGTTATACCTTCATCTTTTAGGGTTTCAACAATCAACTGTCGCTCCAAGGTTCCGTTATGTGCAATGCTGAAACTGTGCTTGCTTGCGGGGTTACCTATGTCTATTGGATGCGCATTCCGTAGAACCGATTTGGCTGTAGTTGAATATCTCACGTGCCCTATGCCAGCGGGTCCATTAATTTTTGAAATAGTTTTGTATTCTTCTTCAACGGATTGGGAGACTGTCCCAGCTCTTCTGAAGGTTTGGTGGTCGGGTACGGCTATTCCCCAGGTTTCTTGGCCTCTATGTTGAAGCGTTTCTAATCCAATGATGAGCATCGGAACTACGTTTTTTCCTTCGAAAGAGAATATTCCGACTATACCGCAGTGCTCGTGCATTTTCCTCTATACATTTTAAAATTGATACTAAATAAATATGATTTTAACATGAAAATGTTCATGAAGACGGCAGTTTTCCGCCTTAAATCTGAAATTGGACAAATCAAACAGATTCGAAAAGATGCTTATGGGCTAGTTGTGGCTTAAAATGTCTATTCTTTCCCACGTTTGAGATAGGGAAACGCCCGCCAAACAATCTTGGCGATTGGAAGTGCAATAACGGCTCCCACTGTCATTTGCCCGATGTTGATGGGTAGTTCTGCCACTGCGACAGCTTGGATGTTGAAAAGCCAGCCTATGAAGAACATTTGATAGATGAAATAGCCGAGGACCATGACGAAGCCGCCTGCGATTACTGAGAAAACGGTCCAGCCGAACTCTGGATCGGCAACGAACCCTATTCCTGCTAAGCAACATGCTGCTGCAGCGCCTAGGACCAGCCAGAACTGGTACGGGAGAAACAGGGTGTATGCTGTGAATCCTAGGGTTAGCTCCGATTCGCCGCTGTAGTAGATGCTGCCGACAACCGCTAACAGGACGCCGGCAACCAATCCTAAGATTGAGGTGAAGATCTTCCAGTGAGTTTTGGAAACCAGTCGAGGGTTGTTCTTCTGCAGGAACCCGACTACATATCCTTCGCATGCTTTAATGATGAGTGTGGCTGGAGCGTAATGCGGATAGCCTAATAATAGATCTGCAATCATGGATCCTACGCCGCCGGCGAAAGCCCCGACGAACGGTCCGAAGAGGAGAGCTGACAGGAAAACCATTGATTCGCCGATGTTAAAGAAGCCTTCTGTTGACGGAACATACATTGAGAAAATTATTGTTGCGGCACAAACTAGGGCTGTGAAGACAGCTGTAACTGTCACGGTGAACGTGGATGAGGTTTTTGCTTGAGCCATTTTCAGTCCCTCAACATTCAACGTAGTATAGTTATAACTTTACTACTCTAGTGCCCCCTCATCACATATAAGCTTTACGTTACACGACGCCATACATCTCTTTGTCGCAACCCTCAGACAAAAAAGTGTGCAAAGGATTCAGGACGGTTGCTTCCTTCAAGAGCCCTCAAGAGAAAAGGGTGTCAAGAAACATCATGACGACAAACCCGACAATCAACCCGAAAGTAGCCTCCCTTTCGAAACCTTTCTTGTGGCTCTCAGGAATCATCTCGTCGCTTATTATGAAAAGCATCGCACCAGCGGCAAAAGCGAGACCCCAAGGCAGAACAGTGTTAGAAAACGAGACTATTCCAACGCCCAATAACCCGCCAACGGGTTCAACCAAACCGGTAAGCGTCGTGTACCACAAAGCTTGTCTGCGGCTGTACCCTTCCTTCAAAAGGGGCATCGCAACCGCAAGGCCTTCAGGAATGTTCTGCAGACCGATTGCTGTGGCTATTATAAGTCCTGCCTTCACGTCGCCGCTTCCGAAGCTTATTCCAACAGCTAGTCCCTCGGGGAAGTTATGTATGGTCACCGCGATAACAAACAACCAGACCCTTGACAAGTTTGAAGGTCGCCCTTCGAGGCCCACTCTCGGATGGAAATGAGGGACGAAACGATCGATTAGATGTATAACAGACGCACCTATGAGGACTCCTAAGCCGGCTACCCATGACCCGCCCAGTTCTAAAGCAGGGATAAGCAGACTGAAAGAGGTAGCCGCAAGCATTATGCCCGCGGAGAACCCGAGCATCACATCCATAAGTCTATCTGAAACCTTCTTGGTGAATAACATTGGGAGAGCTCCGAGGGTGGTGGATAAGCCGGCGATTAAGCTCGCAGCAGAACCAAGCCATATTATTTCGAAACCCATAAACCCTACCGCGCTAGAGAGCTGTGATTCATACACACGTATTTATCTGCCTTTAAAAGGAGAGGCCTTTCAATATATGTTACGGTGCTGATGCGGTTCTTCTGGGCATAGCTTTTGATGTAAGTCAAGGCTTCGAACGGATAAACCCAAAGACGCAGGCAAAGCCAAAACTGCAAGGTGTTAGTCTTCATCCGTTTCAGTTAAATTCGGTTTTAACCAAACAGATTATGTTTGTATTAGGTGGCTGAATGATGAGTGAAGAATGGAACCTGTCCATTTGCGGCTTGAACTGTGCGAAATGCGACATATATGAAGCTGGTCACGGCAACGAGGAACTTAGGAACAGGATAATAGAATGGTTCAAGAAGGAACGCAGCTAAACAGTAAAACCTGAGAAGATAACATGCGAAGGTTGCAGAGGACCGATTGACCGCCACTGGAGCTCAGACTGCAAAATAATGCTGTGTGCAAAGAAGAAAGGTCACGAATACTGTTTTCAATGCTCAGATTTTCCCTGTGAACTCTTAGAAGAATTTGCGTCCGACGGCCTTTCCCACCACAAAAGAACCGTTGAGAACCTAAAAAAGATGAAGGAAATCGGAGTGCAAGCTTGGATTGCTGAACAAAAGAAAAAAGGAGCCGCATTATTCTGTCCATAACAGCAAACATTCTAATAAATTCCTTCATACGATTCAAATATCATAAGGCGATGAGTTCATGAACGAGATAAAGTATCAGCCTATAGGAATCATCCATTCTCCTTTCAAAGAACCTCGGGGTACACCGATTCAACCGACAGCCGCAAAAGATGTGGAAGGAACCGTTGAGGTTTTTCCCGAGTATGCGGAAGGGCTCAAAGACGTTGACGGGTTTTCACATCTTATCTTGATCTATCATTTTCATTTAGCAAAAAGAGTTTCTTTGAAGGTTAAACCTTACATGGATAACAATTTGCGAGGAATATTCGCCACACGAGCGCCGCCACGACCAAACCCAATAGGGCTTTCAATCGTGCAGCTCATCAAGGTTGAAAGAAACATGCTTCACATCCGAGACGTGGATGTTGTGGATGGAACGCCGCTTTTGGACATCAAACCTTATGTTCCAGAGTTCGATTTAAGAAAAGTTGAGAAAACAGGTTGGCTAGAAAAAAGAGTAAGCCGGCTTCCCAAAGCAAAAGACGACGGGAGATTCGTGTAAAAACGTAAGGAACCTTCAACGCATCAAGACTAAGCCGTAACGTAAATAATCCTGCTTTTTGACCGTAACACCTCAATTCTGTAACCAGCATTGCTCGCGGTTTCAAACACGCTGATCCCACAGGCTTCCATGGAAGGCTTAGCTTCTAAGGGTTTAACACGGTAGCTGCCTTCCACGTTGCATTTTTCGCAGAGGGGGCAGGAGCTTGAGGAAAAAGCTAATGCGGCAGGATAACCCGCTAGAAAGATCTTTCTTTCCAGTCAATAGCTAAACTTTTGAGAGCTAAAGGTTTAGAACGGAAGATCAAGGCGTATTCATACTCTTTCAGCAGAGTCTGCGTTTCGTTCGGGGGTTGGAGTGTAATGGGGACGTATCAGGGACTTGCCGTAAGAGCTGTAGCCGAAACGGCACTTTCACCGAACCTGTTTTCTGATCACAACCAGATCGGCTTCTATGATCTTCGTGTCTACGGCTCCCAACCTAACGGCTGAGCTGCAGAATTGAGACAAGCCTTCTTTTTCCTTCAAGATTCTTTCGCCCTTATTATCCGCGTAGTTAAAAATGTCAGGGGTCATATTAAAGCAACTAAACTTGTTCAAACTGCGGATTCTTCAGGTTTAATGGCTAACATCCTGCTTTATCGAAGTATCTTTCGGGTTAAGAGGTTCCGAAGACACGGTTTTTGATGTGCGGCACCGTGAAGCTGAAAAACATTCGGGAAAAGCATTTTTCATCGATGCATGAAATTTTTGCCTTTTCAGCTACTTGTTAAACCATTCTCTGATAACCTTTTCAGCTGGTTTCCCTCTGTACTCCCAACCCTTGTAAACCGGAATGAAATATCCTTCAGTCTCATCCCAAGTTATGTTGAAGAACATATCATAAAACTCGGCTTGAGACTGGTTAGAGACGGTAAAAAAGTCTCTCGGCAAATCGGGCATTGTATGGGCCATGTTTGCAGGTGCGATGGGTTCCCACCAATAATAGTCAGGACCCGTGAACGCTCCACAGTCGAAAAAGATGTATTTCTGACCCGGATAAACTTCTTTTAGGCGGTTCACTGCACGTTTGATAATGTTTTCCACCCATCCCGGATTCTCTTCAATATCCTTTGTGCACGTCAACCCACCGAACACAACGTAATCGTATCCTGTCAAGTTGTAAACGGCAAAGCCTTCAGCCATGTTTTGAACCCTGAAACCTATTTTGCCGTGATATATTTCTCGCAGCTTCGGCAACAACTCTTGTGCCCAATCAGACACGTCCTTTTCCTTTTGGTAGGACAGAAGTTGCGGTTCATTTGCTGGACAGAAGATTTCGATCCCATACATCTCAGAGATGTTTGCCCATTTCAGAACAATGGACGTAATCTTGTCCAGCAGAGGCTTGCCGCTAGCCTCAGAGGAGAACGGGTTTATTCCGAAATCCGGGTGAGCAGGGTTAATAATCAAGAAGACCCGGATGCCGTTTTTGTGGAATTCGTTTATTGCATTTCTGATCTGTTTTTCGCTCTCGCATTCCATGATGCTGTCTCCTTCAAGGCATATTTTGACGCTGATTGCGACTATGTTGACTCCGTCCAGTTTCAGGCTGTCAATATCGCGCAGCGAGATATTCACTTCCCTCAGGGACGGCAGCCAAATTCCTTTGTATTTCGTTATTGTTGTGTTCGGAGGTTTGGTTATTTCCTCTCCTTCGTTACCGGAAAAGATGAAAAAGCACCCGTAGAGAATACATGACACAAGAATGGTTCCGATTACTGAAACGAATAGAATCCTAGCTTTTACGTTCACTATGTTCCCACTTAAACCGTGTTATTTGATATCTTTGTAAAGCAAGCGTACATGAGCCACAATGTTGCCGCCTGCTTATATAAGAATTACAGTTAGAGCACCGTTTTTGTTACAAAGAAAGATGAATACAGGGGAAAATAGAGATTTCAGGAGGGGGCGATGAAATACAAGATTCTAGCACTTTCTACGCTTTCTCCATCAGTTTTCCTTTGCCGCAGCAGCCGTAGCAGTAGTGTCCTTCATCAAATCCAGAAGAGCGAGATCTTAGCCGTATATACCAAAATCCCTTTTTTCTGTTAATCTCGAGGCGGACTTGCTTCGGTACATCCAGATAAGCGGTGCGTTGTGAAGTCTCGTTTATCTGTAGTGTTTCTGCATTTCTTTGTATTGTGGAAGAGCCAAGATGTCATTCAGAAGGTTTCTCGCCTGCTCCTCTGACCGGGTCCAAGGGTCCATCATCACCAAATCCAATAGCCTTTCTTTGTCTCCGTTTTCATATGCTTCGAGTTCAATCTCGACCGGTGCAACCCTGTCCCTCAACAGGTAAGAAGTTAAGGCTTTAGGCAGCCCTCGGGTTCTTTCAGGTTTGACGCCGGTTCTGCTTACGACCGCTGGAACCTCAACCTCGAAATCTCTTGGGACCCCCGGAACAAAACTGTCGGTGTTCAAGATGTTGACTTGAAAGACTCTTGGTATGTCACAGGATATTGATTCCACGATGTTGATTATGCTTTCACGCGATTTTCTTGGAGGATAGACACTTGTAACCTTAACGGACGGGTCGTACGCTGTCTTCATTAACTCCGAAGCCCGGTCTACGCTGGAAGGTTCAAGCGCCCACCGCCACCATCCTTTTGGGTCTTCCTTCCATCTTTTTTCCGTTTCGTCGTCTACATGATACCACCAAGGCCACGATCCTCCGCCGGGCGTGCAAGTGTCACCGATGGGGAAAACTCCGAATCTTCTGTAAAGGTCTACGGCTTTAGGGCCCATATACTCGCTGAACTGGCATGTTTTCCAGTAGTTCTCTGAGTCTTTTTCTATCCATTCATCCAAAAGCGGATAGGCGTCTTCACCGTTGTAACGGAACTCCGTCATCCAGATGAAATGGTTAACCCCTGGAGCTTTGAAGGCCAACTTTTCCCTGTCAAGCCCAAGAACCGAGGCGATGTAGAAAACCCCGAGGTAACCGTGACATAAACCGATGAACTTGAGTTTCGGATATTTGCGGCCTAGGAACGTTGTTCCCGCTAGAACGGGGTTGGCGAGTTTAAGATACCAAGCGTCGGGGCAGATGTCCAGTATGTCGTTGACTATGGATTCGAAAAGTCGGAGCTGATAATAGTTTATCCAGAATCCTTCATCATGCATTATGTGAAGGCTGCCGCCGAACCTGTACCCATGTTTGAAGCCGAGGTTCCAGCCTGCTCTGTACCCGCTGTACCCGACGACCAAAGCTGTGTTTATCACGAAGTCAGCGTCCTGTAAAGATTCCTTTCGGTCAGTCGTCTGTTCAAGCCTCAATTTGACGTTCGTTTCTTCAGCGTATCTGCGGCAAAGCGTGTAGACCGCTTTCAACCTTTCCTCGTTTATGTCCATGAAACAGACGGTGCTGCCTTCAAGGTTAGGAGTAAGGCACAAGTCTCTGACAAGAGCAAGAGAAAAGGCGGCGCTTCCCGCTCCGATTATGCTTATCTTGATATCGTTCATCCTTATCAACTTCACTAAACCTAAGGCCCCGTTCACAGTGAGTTCTATGATAGGTCCTATAAATCTTTCGGATGCTGATAAAGTGAAGGTGCGCCAGCCCACAGTGAGTTCTATGATAGGTTCTATAAATCTGCGAGCACCCAGCAAGCTGAACAATCAGGCAAGCCAACTGGACCTTTAAAGATTCCGTCAGCCTCGTAGATTAGCTCACGGGTTATCTCAGGATGCCACGAAGATTTCTTGCCGGAGTCAAGGTAATACTTGGCGCCGAACGGATACGGACCGATGAGTTCCAGGTTGAAGCCAAATCTCTCTTCCGCTATGCCGTCTCCGATCAACCCTAGAATCTTGTAGGTTCTCGCTATCAGCTGCAACCTCCAATCGACGTTTTTACCTCTTCAGCGACAGATATAAGGTCTCGTATGGTTCCGCTGCGACGTGAAAACGGATTAGATTTTGAAGGAACAGCTTATTTGATTAGATAGGTTTGTTGAAAGGGAAGAGCTGGTTATTCAAGCTCCTTCTTTGCTTCGTCCACGTCCCATCCTTCATGGACAATTCTGTAAAGCGCCCGCACCATCTTCGTGGGGTCTTCTGCTTGAAACACGTTTCTCCCTATTGAGGCGCCGGCGCAACCTGCTTGCATGGCTTCCCACACCATTTGAAGCACGTCTTCTTGGGTTTCAACCTTTGGTCCTCCGGCGATCACAACTGGCGCCGGGCATCCTTTGACGACCTCCTTGAAACTGTCGATGTCACCTGTGTAGTTTGTTTTCACTATGTCTGCTCCGAGCTCCGCCCCTATTCTTGCCGCGAGTTTCACTGCTTCAACATCATGCTCCGATTTCACCTTCTTCCCTCTCGGATACATCATTGCAACCAGCGGCATTCCCCACCTCATGCATTGCCTGGAAACCTCCCCTAGAATCCTAAGCATCTCTGCGTCGTTTTCTGCCCCGATGTTGATGTGAACGCTTACTGCGTCTGCGCCTATGACTAAGGCTTCTTCCACGGTCATGACCAGAACCTTGTTGTTCGGGTCAGGGCTCAATATGGAGCTACCCATGAGATGCAGGATAAGCCCGATGTCTCGTCCGTATCTTCTGTGACCGTAAAGCGGCAAACCGATATGCCCCAAGACAGCGTTGGCTCCTCCTTCAGCAACCTTGTTCACCATCTCCGCCATGTCCAGCAAGCCTCGAACCGGGCCGAGTGTTACTCCGTGGTCCATTGGAACGATTATCGTCTTTCCAGTTTCGCGGTTCATTATTCTTTCAAGTCTGATTGCCTTACCGATCTGACTCAATTCTGGCACCTGCTTAACGACCACCCTTTATGACAATGAATTTCAGCTATTTATCTCTTGCACAAACCTTGCCGGGTAACCGTTCTAAGCGTTTCATCTCTATCTCTAATGCGGTTAAGTCCGCCACCGATCTAACCTGCAGGACAGCGTTGAATGCTTTAGGTCTGCAAAAACATAAATCGGCGCATTGAACACAAGAATCTTATTCGACGGGATGATTTGGTTGAAGATTACGGTTTGGGAAAGAAGCCTTTCCGAGGACTACCTAAGATGAGCTTCACAGATCGGCGTGGACGGAATTGACATACACAATCCGCTTAACGTGCCAGGCGTCAAAGAACGGGGATACGCTGACCCGGAAAAACTTGCGAGGATGAAAAGAAAACTTCAGGCGGCAAACCTCAACATTTACCGGGTTACATTACCTGAAACTCCAAATTTCTTCAGAGGAAAACCTGAAGGAGAAAAGGAAGTCGAGAACCTCTGCAAAACCATAATGGCTCTAGGCGAGGCTTCAATACCTATCGCTAGACCTCTTCTCCACGGAACCCCCGGTGTTTTCATGACCCACATAGCTGAACACAGAGGAGGATACAAAATGAGAGCCTATGATCTGCACGCTGCAAAACAGAGGCAACCGGGAAGACTCTGGGACCCCAAGATTCCGGTTGAGGAGTACTGGTCCCGATGCATAGAACTTTACGGAACGATGGTTCCAGTAGCCGAAGACTCCGGGGTAAAAATAGCTCTACACCCATCTGACCCGCCTGTTCCCGAAGCCCCGTTCACCACCGAAGGGTGGCGCCGGATACTTGAAGCCGTCCCAAGCAAAAATAACGGATTGCTTTACTGCGTTGGCACAAGATACGAGGCTGGTGGAACACGGCTTATGTTTGAAGAGATCCAGCGTTTCGGCAGAGAAGGAAAAATCTTCGAGGTGCACCTCAGAAACGTCAAAGGTTCTCTCCTAGCTTCAGGCAGATTCGAGGAGGTCGCCATCGACGACGGGACGTGAACATGCTTCAGATTCTTCAAGCCTTGCAGGAAAACGGGTTCGATGGACCGGTGAACCCGGATCATGTGCCGCTGATTACCGGTGACACCCAGCAGCATCAGGTAGCCACCGCCTACGCTGTTGGATACATCAAGGCGCTCCTCTCGGTTTTGGAGTCCCGTTGAACTGACTGTTGGCACGTGATTATTTTAAGATCAACTGTCCGTCATAGTTCTTTAGGTCTTCAAGGGTTTCTAAACAGATCCGGGAGACTTTGGGAAGATCGTTTAAATCGAAGAAACGAGCGTCAACAGTTTCATCCGTTTCAGTTAGAAGGGTGCCGGTCCACTTGTCAACCCGGAATATGACGGCGAACAGTTGAGAGCCTCAGGTAGGGACGCTCTTGCAGCTTTGGAATACACGTGGGCAGCCATGGAGTCTTACGAGCAAGGAGGGAAAAATGGTAAGACCGCATCCGTTGCCCCCTCAATAACTTTCTTCTTTTTTAGAAAAACACAAAGGTTTGAAACATCCTGTATTCGATGTAGTCCAGCATTCTTTTCTTTGAGAGATGCCTCTCGATTTTTTGATTAAAGTTTCTGTTTCGATGAAACGGTTGAGAACAGAGTATATGCTTTAGTAGGGGCAAGCGAGCAACGTTTGATGAAAAAATGAGCTTAACTAGAACGGATGCAATGTGTTCTATGTTTCTTCATCCAAGTATTTTATCACGTCTAAGGCTGCTTTACATCCTGATCCTGCGGCTGTGACGGCTTGCTTGTAACGGAAGTCCTGTACGTCCCCGGCTACGAAAACGCCTTTCACGCTTGTTCTTGTCTCGTCGTATGCAACGACGTAGCCTTTCTCATCCAGCTCCACTTGTCCTTTGAAGATCTCCGTGTTCGGTTTATGCCCAATGGCTAAGAAGACAGCATCACATTTCATCTCAGATTCTTCACCCGTGTCTGTTCTTCGCAGCCTAACGCCTTCAACCCTGTCTTCGCCTAAGATTTCCTGCACAACACTGTTCCAGATGAACTCTATCTTCGGGTCATTGAAAGCTCTCTCCTGAAGAATCTTTGAGGCTCGCAGCTTGTCTCTCCGATGTACAACCTTGACTTTCCTCGCGAACTTGGAAAGAGCAAGCGCTTCCTCCATAGCTGTGTCGCCTCCTCCGACAACCACCGTTACCTTGTCCCTGAAGAAGGCGGCGTCACAGGTGGCGCAGACGGAAACCCCTCTGCCTCTTAAACGTTGCTCGCTTTCCAGCCCCAGCCACCTAGGTGAGGCTCCCGTGGCTATGATGACGGAACGACCTTCGTAGGTTTTGCCGCCGGCTTCAACCTTGAAGGGTTTAGTTGAGAAGTCAACGGAGGAAGCGTCCTCAAAAAGAATCTCGGCGCCGAACCTTTCAGCTTGCAGCCGCATGTTGTCCATCAAATCTGGACCTAGGATACCATCTTTGAATCCGGGGAAGTTTTCAACCTCCGTTGTCAGCATCAGCTGCCCGCCCCACATGACGCCGGCGACCACAAGGGTTTTCAGCTTTGCTCTGGCTGTGTAGATGGCTGCTGTTAACCCTGCGGGTCCTGAGCCGATTATTATGACATCGTACATTGTTAACACCCATCAACCATTCTATGTGAACAGGTATTATGTCGTTCGGAACTTAATGAAATTTTAGGTGAATCCGTCACGTGGCTGAACCAAGCGTGATTTGACGGCGGCAAGCCTCACGGCAAGCTCATTACCAGTGCGGTACGGCACAATCAAGGCTTGTATTTTAGCGCGTCCATCCGTCGCGGTGGTTAACAGCCGTACGTACTTTGCGTGGACTGTCTCAGGATCTCTCACTTTCAATCCTTTATGGGAGCTTATCTCAACCTTTGCTGAGCCAGGATGCTAATGCGGGTGCGGCGGCTATCACTCTCACCCGTCTGGGCCCTGTCTTCCCGTCAACTATCAGGACGGCGCCATACTTGTCGAAGTTCACGTTAACTATTCTTAGCGAGAGGGTCTCGCCTATTCTGCATCCGGACTCGTAATGCGTTAGTATGAAGGCCTTGTCTCGTGGATTTTCTGCTGCCTTGACGAGCTTCTTAACTTCCTCGGGCGTTAACAACGCTTGAGGCAGCAATCTTCTTCTTTTAAGTCTCGTCTTTATCCATTTTACTTCTTCCGGGTACTCATGTTCCTCCTCGTTGCAGCCTCTAAGCCACTGATAGAACTTCTTCAAGACTATCTTGTAGTCACGCTTGGTGTTCTCTGAATAGTCTGACGCGTTTATCCAGCTAACTAAACGCTCAACGTCTCTTCTTCCTAGACTTTCAAACGGCTTATCCGTCACCCTTGCTAGAACAACTAGATGATAGATGTATTTGACCGCTCTGGCCTTGCTGACCCCCTTGGCCAACAAGTGCTCGATAAACCTCCAAATATTGACTTTATCCTCATCACGGACATCAAGAGACGACTCTAGACGCTTCATAGCCCTCTCAAAGATACGGTTGAAATGGTAGATTTGCTCCTTATGCTTCCGCGTTCCCTGTTCACCCAATAGAAAAATAGGCGAAGGAACCGAACCTGAAATTTGGAGCCCCGGGCGGGATTTGAACCCGCGACCTCCTCCTTACCAAGGAGATGCCCTGACCGGCTAGGCCACCGAGGCGCAAGTATCTCTTAAACTGTGCGTAAATTTAAGTTTTTTATCGTCGAAACCAGTTTTTACATGAATCCAAGCGGATTCCCTTTGAACATGAAGTCGGTTATGCGCTTGTTGAGCTGCGGTTTTTCGGTGCACATGAACGTCTGTAAGGAAACAGATAAATGGAAGCCTCAAGTATTATGCATTTGACCAATTTGGTGGTGAGCGGATGTCAATCAAAGCTTACGTGCTCCTGAAGGTAAGTTCAGGTGCAGAAAGAGAGGTTTGCAAACAGATAGCGGACTTCGAAGAAGTTTTGGATGCAAGCGTAATTTACGGGGAATATGACATAATCGCAAAGGTCAGCGTAGAAGAGCTTGAATCCCTCGAAATCTTCCTATCCGAAAACATACGCAGCATACCCAGCATAATGCTGACATCCACAATGATTGTGGCCCGAGAATACAAAGGGAAAGCCAAAAGAAACGCTTTGAAAGTTCAAACCTTGTGACCTAAACAGGGCTGACTTAAAAACAACACCGTGCAAAGCCGCGGCAAAACCGTTTTGAACCTAACCCGCCATAGCATTGGCCAACGTTCTGTTCCGCGCAGTCTTCTTCAGATGGCTTCCAAAGTTTCCTCTTTTAATTCATTTTTTAAGGTCTACTGCAATATTTGTGAACAAGGCTTAATGTCTGAGTGAAGGGGATGAGTGAACGGGCAATCTCTGACAGACTTGAAGAAGTAAGCAAAAAGTTGGATGCGATAATGCGGAGGCTCGACCTTTTAGAAACAATGGTTATAGAAAAACCCGAATACGCTGATGTCGCCTCTTCACTGAGACTTCTAAGACTAGGCATAAGACTCTATGACGAACCTGTAAAAATCCTTTCACGCCTGAAACTCGCTGAACGTTACGTGAAACATTCAAAGATACGCAAAGACGAAATCTCCCGGTGCATAGTTCAAGCCCTAGCGTTGAAAGGCCCGTTGAACACCTCAGCGATCACCCGTGAAGTTAAAGCCATGAGAGGAACAGCGTCAAGAAGAATCGTTAGGCAAAGGCTTCAGAAACTTGAGAAGGACGGCGTAGTCCGCTTGGTTGAAGGTTTCGGCACGACGTACGAGCTTGTGGAACAGTGAACAGAAAACTGGTCACTTTTGCGCATAACAGTTAACGCGTGTGACCATACTATTCTTAGCGTGGAGGAAAAGGATGGAGGTGAAAATGGAATGACAGACAACGATGTAGAAGAGCTTCATCAAGTGCTGAAAACTGTTTCAGAGATGGTGCCTAACCTGATAAAAGGCATAATGAACTCAATCTTTTCAGCCGAGGCAGGAAAGAACATGGGAGCCGCAGCAGCAAACTTTTACAAGGAGCTGAAAGCCGCCGGAATACCGGAAGATGTGGCGGTCAAGATGACTCAAGACTACGTGAAAACCTTCACAGACATAGGCGGCATCATCAAGGAAGCTGTAAGCAAAAAAGGAAAAATTGGAATCAACAAAGAAATGAGACACGGAAAGGAACTAGGTAAAGCCATCAAGGAAGAGGTAGAAAAGAAGATTCCAGAAGAACCTGAAGAAGAATAACCATAAACGCTCTTTGCATCCCTTTTTTCCGTTTTGCAGAAGGGAAAAACAAGAATGGGTCGAACAAGGACGGTGTTCAGCATCGCATACTCAATACTCAAAATATCCGGAGCCCTCCTAGCAGCCTGGCTAACGCTGGGCCGAAACGTCAAAAAAGCTCGCAGCTCCTTCGAAGCAGAGCTGGTCAAAGAAGGAATGTCAAAAGAAGACGCTGAGAAAATAAGCGAATGCTACTCAGAACTCAAAGACCAGCTGATGGACCTGCTGAAAGGCGCAGTTCAAACAGGCAGAAAATGGGAAACCTAGGCTCCCGGTTTTTCTGTATCCATCAGCATCATATCCCTGTACGCTAGGGAACAACATACAGGAGAAAACATGATTTCAAGCCCCAGCTCTTCTGCTTTCCGTATTGCTTCAACGCTTGGGAACGCCACAACATTAACTCCTGCCTCAACCGCCAGAGAATCCGTTTTCGCTCGGTGCACCCCTTTCGGCCTAGCGCATCCAAGGGCAATCGGCGTCCTCGGCATCATAAACCTTGCTTCAACCAATATTTCCGCTATTGTTTGAGGCGTGGGAGGCTTAACGTTCTCCATTCTCGTTTTTCTAATCGGGAAGAAAACGATTATGATGAGAACTGAAGGCTTATGTTTCGCAATCATTCTGAGAGCCGTTAATTCACCTTTTAAACATCCATGATGCAGCCCCACAAGCACATGGGGCGTAAACGGAATACCAGCGTGTTCCAGCGCCCACAACGATTCCTCGTAGTCTTTTGTGGATGCTTGAAGGTTGTAAACCTCTCTTATGGTTTCATCTGAACCTATGATGTCTATTGACACAGCGTCAACACCGGCTTCTTTAAGCCTCCTCGCAGTGTCAGCGTTAATAAGACCCGTGTGCGCCACAACGGTCAAGCCTAACTCCCGTTTCACCTTCGCAATGGCGTCAACAAACCTCCCGATTGGAACAGACCCATCTGGGAGACATCCGCCGCTTATGAGACAACCAACAGCGCCTTTAGCCTTAGCTTCTCTGCAAGCTTCAATTAGCTTCTCCGGGGTTGTTGCAGGAATCATTGTTTCAAGTATTCTTCCGCCGCAATGTCCACAATTCAAAGCGCAGGAGCGCCCTGTAATTGATATTGAAGGAAAAGAACCGTGCGGAGCCCTGTAGTATCTGTTTTTGTAGCCGACGAAGCTTGGCGCGTAGAAACTGATTTTCCTCCCAAAATGACGCCAGCTGAGTTCACGGGCGCGAGCAATACGCTCCCGCAGCGAACCGAAGGATGCCTTAGCAGCAGTTCCCATAGCGTACTGATGTACGTGACAAGGTTAAAAAGACTTTAGTCCCTTCCGAAACATATTCTGCAATCCTTGAAACCCAGCAAACTGAAGGTTACGTTTTTGGAAAAAACGGTTCTCGTTGAAAAGGTTGCCCCCGCCATCATATTCCTCGCATTGTGGCTTAACGGTTCAGTTTACCCTCTGCTTTTGCTGCCTTTTCTTTACGTTATCTTCGTGGAAAAGAGAGGAATACGTTTTCTAGGATTCCAGAAAAACGGAGCTTCAAAATCTCTCTATCTGGGCACCATGGTTTCAGTTTTCCTAATGATAACACACTACTTTGTCTTTCGTCATTATTTCCCACTGATAGGAAGGCTCACCCCGAACCTCTACGACATCTTCACGGACGTTTTCTGGTACCCCTTATACGAAGAAATCGCATACAGAAGCTTCTTTCTCAACCACTTCGCCGATCTGAATCCTCCATCTGTCCACAGAAAAAAATCTCGAGGTCAACCTTGCTCAGTCCACATTCTTCGTTTCGATACACAAACATCACGTAGCGTCAGGCGTGCCCCTCGTCCTCGTCGTGGTTTTCCTCCTAGCATTTCTCAACGGGTTCGTTTTCAACAAAACAAAAAATATCTCTGGCTGTCTGCTTTCCCATTGTGCCGTTAACGCTTTCGGCTTAACCCTGCGCTACGTCTAACGGTTAAGGAAAATCTCGTACGCTAAACCTGAATGTTTTCCGCCGCGAAGGCTGGCATCAACATATCAGAGTATGGAAGCCACCATTAAAGGAAGAATTACCGTTGCATCACCCTCGATTGTTACCCGTTTAGCTGCTTCCTTCACCTTTCCCCAAGAAATCGCTTCGCGGACCTTTGCTCCTGAAAGGCTTCCGTCCCACTCAACCGCCGTCGTTATGTAAATAGCGTAGTCAAGTCCGCCTTTAAACTGGTTCCACCAGATCACATGATGCTTCGAAATTCCGCCGCCTATGATTAAAGCCCCAGTTCTTTCAGACTCAAAGATCAAATCGTTAAGCTCTTGCTCGTCTTTCAGAACATTAATCTTAAGGCGGTGATCCTGAGAGAACAGCCAGAGCTGGTAACCAACGGCGCCATCCGTTATGCCCGGTATGTAAACTGGAACCTTGTTCTCAGCCGCCCAGTAAAGTATCGAGTCTTCGCTGCATAGTCTCTTCCCGATCTCCCAGCTGAGCTCTCTGCTTGAAATTTCACGAACCCCTTCTTCCCAAAGAGCGGACAACAGCTGCTGCATCTTCTTCTCGATTATTATGCCGTAGCTTCGGTTCGGAACGAGAACATTCCCAAGCCTGTTGACGCCTTTCTTGTGAAGCTGCGCGTCATCAAGATCAAAAGAACCCCGGTAATAATTTTCCCAGCTCCGCGCTAAGTCATGGTCAAGCGTTCCACAAGTGGTCACCACCACGTCTACTAGGCGCCGCTTCACCATCTCCTTTAGGACGCCCCGTGTTCCAGTAGCCACGATGCATGCTGGAAAAGAAAGAAATTTTACACAATGCTCGTCCATGGTCATCCTTTTCAGAACATCAATGCCCATAGCGATCTTTTCAGCTGTGAATCCCCATGCTGCCTTCATCTGTTCCGTTAATTCACGCACAGACATGTTTTCGTGCAAACAGTAATCCTTGACCGCTTCGAGGTTTTCAACCAACTTTGCATTCTCCGCAACTTGTAGGTTCAGGCGTAGAGTATGTTCAAGACTCCTATAATCATTGCGGAAGGTTTCTCAGGATCAACGAGTCACCGAACAGTAACGCGCCGGGCTTGTTCAAGTCCTCTGATAAAATTGTGGACGCATTCCGGCATCTTTTGACCATAACCTCCCTCTAGAACAGCGAAGGTCCTACGGTTAAGTGACGCGATCATCTTGCCGATCTCAAAGTATGCTTCTTCAGTCAGCTCAAACATGAACATGGGATCAAACCTACTCGTGTCAAACCCAGCTGACACCGCTATCACATCGGGATCAAACGTTTTCACCTTTTCTACGGCTTTTTCAAACGTTTCAAGATATTCCATGTCTGCCGCACGGTGCATGAATGGATAATTAAGACAGTTTCCCTCAGAGGCTGCTCCTGTTCCCGGATAAACAAACCCGTACCTATGCAGCGAAACAAAAAGAACCGCAGGGTTCCTGAGAAAGATTTCTTGGGTTCCGTTACCGTGATGACAGTCAATATCTATGATCGCCACCTTGTCCACAACCTCAAGCGCCTTCTTACAGGCCACGGCAACGTTATTGAAGAAACAGAATCCTTGAGTTGCAGCTCCAAGGGCTCTACCGTCAACCCCCGCATGATGCCCCGGCGGCCTCATCAAAGAGAACGCCAAACCGTGTTCCAGCGCTATCTCCATAGATTTTACGGCGGCTCCAACCGCGAGTTTTGCATACTCATACATTCCTGGAAGGTTAGGTGTGTCAGCATCAAGGAAATCGCCGTTTTTCACCCTGTCTATCAGCTTCTGACTGTGGACAAGCCTCAAATCTTCATCGGTGCACGTATCCGGCTCAACAAACCTGTACCCCTTCGCCTCTAGTAGCTTGTAGACTTCATAAACGCGTTCAGGGCTTTCAACATGCCAAGGCGCCCAATATTCAAGACATCTCTCCGAAAAGACGATGTACATACATCCTCAAATAATCATCGGTGCCCAAGATAATTGTTATGGAAACCTTAAACCGAGCGCCTTCCTTAAGTACGTCACACAAATATTCTACATGGAAGGGCCAAACAGATGACTTGGAAAAACCCACCGTCAAAAGTAAGGCTTTCACTTGGCTCAGCGATACTGCTTGGTTTAGCTGAAGGACGGCTTGACGCGGAACCCACAACAATCTACATGCTTACCTACAAACGAGGAAAGTGTTCTGCCAACTGCGCGTTCTGTCCTCAATCCCGAACCAGCGGCGGAAGAGCGGACATGCTTTCCAGAATTGTATGGCCAACCTTCCAAACAGTGGACGTGATTCCACGCGTCGCAAAAGCCTTCAACACCGGTAAAATCGCAAGGGTCTGCATCCAAGCGCTGAACTATCCAAGTGTACTGGAGGACATATGGAGCCTGGTTAAACAGCTGCGAGAATCATCTCAGGTTCCCATCTCGGTTTCCTGCCAGCCGCTTACAAAAACAGACATGCAGCGGCTTGTCACGGCGGGCGTGAATCGGGTAGGAATCGCCTTAGACGCCGTCACAAAGGACCTGTTTGACTGCATAAAAGGCGCTTCGGTCGGCGGGCCCTATCAGTGGGATACGCATCTTAAGGCTTTAGCGGAAGCTGTTGAAGTGTTTGGAAAAAACAATGTTTCCACCCATCTTATTGTTGGCCTAGGGGAAACTGAGCGAGAGTTTGTTGCCATGATCCAGAAATGTGTTGACCTAGGGGTTTATCCTGCTCTTTTTGCTTTCACACCGGTGCAAGGAACCAAGTTAGCGAACCGTCAAGCTCCTTCCATAGTGTCATACAGAAGAATGCAGGTTGCTCATTACCTGATAACACGTGGGATTGCCCGTTATGGAGATATGAGGTTCGAGGCTGGTCGTTTAGTCAGTTTCGGCATCCCCAAAACGGAGCTGTTAAGAATCATCAGAACGGGAGAACCGTTCAAAACGTCAGGCTGCCCCGGCTGCAACAGGCCCTATTATAACGAGCGCCCTGGTGGGCCGATCTACAATTTTCCGAGGGAATTGACGGATGCGGAGATCGCTGAGATTGAAAAAGTTTTATGCGTGTAAACCATTTATCGTTTTTTTGGCGATTGTTTAGAGGTAGAAAGCGGTGAAGATTTTCATAGATACGGCGGAGCTGGATGAGATCAGTGAAGCCATTTCTTGGGGAATTATTGATGGCGCAACCACTAATCCTTCATTAATAAAAAAAGCGGTTGATAGAAGAGCTGGAAAGGTAACGATGGATGAGTATATCCGTGAAATTGTCAAGATTGTTCCGGGACCTGTGAGCTTGGAGGTTCTCGGCGGAACATTTGACGAGATGGTCACTCAAGGCAGGCTTCTTTACGAAAAGTTCAGTCCGTACGGCGAAGTAGCTATCAAGATACCGGTTAACCCAAGCATCCGGAAAGATGACGGTCTAGAGTTTGACGGATTAAGGGCGATAAGACAGCTTTCTGACGAGGGTATACCCGTAAACGTTACGTTGATAATGACTCCGGAGCAGGCGCTTTTGGCTGCTAAGGCTGGAGCTGCGTACGCCAGTCCTTTCGCGGGAAGGATTGACGATTACATCCGGGCTGGAATGGGGATGAAACGAGGTGTAGACTTCCAGAAAGGCGACTATTTTGACCATGCGCTGCTGAGAAAAGCCTTGGAAAGAAAGATGGATGAAACAATTGATCGCCTTGACTCCATACCCGAAGTCTACGTCAACAGCGACCTGAAAAAGCTTGTTGCGGTTGGACAGGACAATGGTGTGTTCAGCGGCGTAGATCTTGTGGCAAAGATCCTGCGGATCTACCGAAATTACGGGTTCAAAACCGAAGTCATTGCAGCAAGTTTGAGAAACGCTCGGCAAGTTCGAGAAGTAGCGGAACTAGGTGTCCACATAGCAACCTTACCTTTCGAGGTTATTAAGCAGATGGTCAAACATTACAAAACAACTGAAGGAATGAAAAACTTCACTGCAGATATTGTGCCTCAATACCGGAGCCTTTTCGAACAGAAATAAGGAAATCTGTGCCGGGAAACCGCTGCCCTTTGTAAGGTGTTTCCAAATCATTCTGCACGTTTCTAGGTGAGCCCCGTTGGTTCACACCATCGATGTCAGCGAAGATTGCAAGGTCATATTTGACGATTTCCGAAATGTTAAACTAGATGTGAAAGCAGACTTGGTCTTTGCTGATCCTCCTTTCGGAATCGAGTTCACCGGGAATCTGCAGTCCTATCACAGGAAACCGGATGCGTTGTCTTATCGAGAGGTGCCGTTGAAGGAATACCCGGCTTTCATCAAGGATCTTCTCAGCTGGTCTTATGATGTGCTTAAAAACTCAGGAAGCATGTGGCTGCTCTCAGGCTGGAACAACCTGGCTGTCGTTTTGGGAGCAATTGAGCAGTCAGGTTTTCACCTTCTCAACCATTGCATCTGGAAATACCAGTTCGGAGTGTTCACAAAAAAACGGTTCACAACATCACATTATCATCTGCTGCTGTTGGTTAAAAACCCTAAGGATTACACATTCAACAAGCCTGAACATTACGCTGAAGACGTGTGGTTCATCAGAAGACCGTACCACCGCGGCGAAAGAACCGCAGGCAACGAGCTTCCAGAGAAACTGGTTGAGAAATGTGTTCGTACCTCTTCGAATGAAGGCGATCTTGTAGTCGACCCGGTTCTGGGATCAGGCACAACAATGATGGTTTGTCTGCGCACAAAAAGAAGATGCATCGGCATAGAAGTCAACCCGGTGCTCGAGGAAAGAATCCGAGCAAAGCTTGGGCTAAACAACGGTGAGATTGGCAACTTAGAAAAGTAAACATTTCCCATTTGGCGAAACCTCTCGCCAATACAGAAAAAGAAATGGGGATGAGTTTTTCCCATCCCTTATGGCGTGCGCTGGGATTCAACACTGTGTTTATGCGGTTTCAGCAGTTCTCACGTTGCATTCAACGTAGTATTGTGCGTTTTCGGTGAAGATGGTGATGCCGATCGTTGTGCCAATGTCGTTCACGTTAATGCTGTCTGGGCTTTCCACGTAGATTATCATCGTTTCACCGGAAGCAAGCGGCAAGTCTGTGCTGGCGGTTGAGAAGCTTCCGCTAGTAGACCCAGTGTAGGTGAATGAGGACCAGTTGTGTCCGCTGGAGCCAGGGCAGTTCAACGAAGTAGAGATTGCTGAGGACAGTCTCAAGTAATGAACTGTTGACCATCCAGCTTCGACGCCTCTAACCTGCACTTTATCTATAACCACGTCTCTTCCGCCAACGTTATCTATAGCGACAGCCGCGAATGCCGTGCCGTTAGCGTAAACCCATATTTTCTGTTTAGAAAGCCTTAGATCTTCCTGTTGTGTTCTGGTCGAGGTTATGTTAATAGCATACATTGTGACGACGCCTGCCAAGAGAACTGAGACCACTAGAATTATCAGTGCAGTTACCACTGTGCTGAGCGCTTTTTTGTTGTTAAACAGCTGCTTCATTTTTCTCACTGAACAACTGTTGACCCGTAAAAAGGATATTTTGGTTTGTGCGTCGGTTGAGCATACGCACAACTAGCAAAACAACTACTTCGACTCTTCGGAAAGCCCTCGCAACGTGGCCGTCCGGTCTGAACCTTCAGTCTGAATGTCTAAACCGTGCGCCTATATACCGTTTCTGAAGGCTAGACATGTTTCTAACACATGGATTTCCAACAAATGTTCTCTCAGTTAACGGATGGGTTCCAGTAAAAATCCCATAGGTACACAGTCTAGCGGCTTAGACCCGCGTAACAAGTCTTCATGGCGTAAACTTTAACCGTCAGGTTAACCTGTTTGCTGAAACCTGTTCTTCCTCAGCTAGGCTTAACGGTTTGTTCAGTATTTGTAGATGCGTACGGTTTGTTAATCGGACTATACCCTTCGGCAATGTGTTAACAACCACGAAATGAATCGGCTGCCCAAGAATCTTCAAAGCCACAAGGTCATTTTCCGTGAACGCCCTCGACAGAAGCCTGTTCTTCACGTATCTCTTGAATTCTTTATCCACAGTTATCTGCATTCCCATCGGCGCTAAAACAATTTTTTCGCCGCTTTTAACCTCGGCTTTAGCGACCTCAACAAGCGAGCCTATTGAGACACCTGCATTTTTGCGAGTGTATGCGTCGATACGTATCATGTTCTTCATTTCGCTTTTAGGTTCACCCAAATAGGCTGTTGCTGCTGTTGTTCTTTTTCCGATAATCTCAATGAAACTACCTTCAGATAATCCTAGTGCCTTCATGGATTCTTCATCGATTCTGGCGATGCCTTCAGCAAGAGCATCACGTTCAATATCCTCGACTCGGAGCTGAATCTTTCCTTCGAATTCTGGCATGCTAAGTCCACCTTATCCTCGCCTTAGCCTCTTTTCCGTCCGCTTTTAGCACCCCCGATCCAAGCGGAACAGAATATCTCTACTGAAACCAAAGAATGCCCTTGCTAAAAAGTCTTTACGCTAGAAAGCCTCCGGGTTACTTTGAGGTTCTTGTCGAAGTGAAAAAAATTCAATGTTATGCGGGTTAAAGATTCTCCAGGGAGCCGCCGAAAAAACGGAGGTTTACCGGTGGTTTTAAGATGCGAAATGCGTGAGCGAAAACGTCTTCCAAGCAGGTTATGCACGTAGTATAGACAAAGTTAAAGGTTTCAAACAATTGATTTAAGTATCCCTCTTTCGAGTATCTACTCCGAAAAATGCGAGCTTGCTTGGGTCATGTGTGAGGCGTGAGCTGTTGGCAATCATCAAAGCCGAAGGGCTGACATATACGTATCCGATAGGAACGAAACCCGCATTCGAAGATGTATCTCTGAATATTGAGAAAGGAGAATTCGTTATCCTGACTGGGCCAAGCGGATGCGGGAAGACAACTCTGTGCAGATGCTTCAACGGGCTTATCCCGCATTTTTACGGTGGAAAACTTGAAGGCGAAATCACGGTTTCAGGACTTCAAGTTTCAGAACATCCAATCCATGAGCTCGCACAACACGTTGGCATGGTTTTTCAAAATCCTGAAAACCAGCTTTTCGCGCTTTCAGTTGAGAAGGATGTGGCTTTCGGGCTGGAAAACCTCGGCGTCCCTAGGGAAGAAATTCGGGAACGGGTTGACTGGGCTCTTAAAATGGCTGGCATATACGGGTTGAAAGACCGGGCGCCGTATGAGCTGTCAGGTGGGCAACAGCAGAGGGTTGCTTTGGCATCGGTTCTTGCTATGCAACCGGAGATAATTGTGCTTGACGAGCCGACCAGTTTTTTGGATCCTCTTGGCGCCTTGCGGATCTTCAAGGTGATCAACGACCTCAATAAGAAACTCGGTATTACGATAATCCTTGTTGAACACAGGCTTGACTTAACATCGAAATATGCAAACCGCGTTATGGTCATGACGAAAGGTAAGATCGTTCTGAACGGTCATCCTAGAGAAGTGTTCAACAGCGAGGAAGCCCGCCTCATCGGAGTGGGGATACCTAAGGCTACACGGCTTTACCAGATTCTTAAAGCAGGCGGAGTAGACCTTGGGCGGGTTCCCTTAAGCTCTGAAGAAGCCTATGAAGCCGTAGTGGAGACGTTAGCCCGTTGATCAAGATTCAGGATCTTCACCATACTTATCCAAACGGGGTTGAAGCATTGAGAGGGGTCAGTCTTGAGATTGCGGACGGGGAATTCGTGGCGATCATGGGTCAGAATGGAGCTGGGAAAACAACCTTGGTTAAGCACATAAACGGGTTGTTGAAGCCTACGAAGGGAACGGTGCTTGTGGATGGGGTTGAAACCACTAAAGTAAGTGTGGCAACGTTAGCTCGAAAGGTAGGCTTTGTGTTCCAGAACCCTGATCATCAGCTTTTCAGCGAAACCGTGGAGGAAGAGATCAGCTTCGCACTGAAAAACTTCGGCTACGACAAAAAAGCCATAAAAGAACGGGTTGACTGGGCTCTCAACCTGCTGGACTTAACTGAGTACCGGAAGGTTTCCCCGTTTATGCTTAGCGGAGGAGAAAGGAAAAGGGTTGCTTTAGCCTCGGTGTTGGCTTGGGACCCTAAGATCGTTATACTTGACGAGCCTACAATTGGGCAGGACAACCGGCAGAAAGAACGTCTCAGACAGTTCATCATGCAGCTGAACAAGCAAGGTAAAACCGTCATCATCGTGACTCACGACATCGAATTTGTAACCGAGTGCAAACCGCGCATTGTTCTAATGGCAAACGGGAAGATTCTTGCTCAAGGTAGGGCGGAGGAAATTCTGACTAATCAGGAGTTGGTTAACCGAGCATCTGTCGTCCTTCCGGAAATAGCTCGCATTTTCCACAATCTCGCTGAGAAAGGGTTTCCAAGGCAGGTTATCGATGTCTACGAGGCAAGCAGAATTCTTCTTCAAAAACTGGGTGAACCGAGTTGAGCATGTTCGACGGCTTCAAGTTCCGCAGCGTGTCTTCTCCTGTTCACACGATGGATCCACGAGCCAAGTTCATCTATGTTTGCGCCTTGTTCTCTGTGGCGGTGATGTTCAATCAGCTAATCCCGCTTTTGATTTTGTTTGTAATCCAGATACCGTTTGTTGTCCTCGCAGGTGTTCAGAAGGAATGGTTACGCTCCATGAAGGGTTCAGCCATGTTTGCGGTTATAATCTTCACGATGAACCTTTTATCTTTGTATTTTTATGGGAGCTACGGTTCTCTGCCGGCGATTATTGAACGTTCTCTCGCCATGACTGTGCGGTTTCTGGTTCTTATCGAGTCTTTTTCCGTGTTCTTCCTCACAACCTCGCCGGATCTGCTTGGACTTGCGTTGGAGCAAAGTCATGTTCCTTACGAATTGTGTTTCGCGTTCACAACAGCTGTGCGGTTTGTACCGGTGCTTGCGGAGGAGGCTCAAACCATTATGGATGCTCAGAAAGCTAGGGGGCTTGAGCTTGAAGGCGGCAACTTCATCAAGAAGATTAGGAATTACATACCGATCTTGATTCCTTTGATAGTTAACGCTATTCGTCGAAGTCTTGAACTTGCAGAAACCATGGAATCCAGAGCATGGGGTGCCACAAAAAATCGGACAAACCTTTACGTCCTTAAAATCGGAGGAAAAGACATTTACCTAATCTTGGTCTCGGCAGTTATCTTCGTGGTTTCCGTTTACGTTTCAATATACATCCAGTTCCCCGCGTTAACACAGCTTCTCGTAGGCTAGGTGCATAAATTCTGTTGAAAGAAAAAAAAGGAGAGCTTGTCAGCTCTTCAGTTCAGGGAATACAAACAGCTGTCTGAGTGTGCTGCACGCCTTCTATCTTGTGCATTTCTTTTACAATATCTTTTAGCACGTCTAAACCGTCCAGTTCAGCAAAGACAATTATGTCGTATTGTCCTGTTACCGTGTGGACGGTCTTGATCCCTTGCATCTTTGAAATTTCAGCTGCAACCCGCCAGGGTTCGCCTTTCACCTGGACCAAAATGTAGACACTAATCTGCATATGACACACCAAATAGTACTGTTCTTTTAAGACTAAAAGTCTATCGCTGAAACCCGCTTCACAGAAGGCTCCCAAAAAGCCTTTAAGATTCTCACAGAATATGAAGATGATCATGTTGGTTTTTATAGGAGCGGGGAATTCCGGGAATGGAAGAAGAGAAGATAAGAAAAATTGCGCAGCTAAGAGAAACGTTGGAAGAACGGGTTAAGACGCTGGAAACCGAGCTGGATGGTTTACGAGCTTTGCTAGATTTCATCAACGATCTGCTGATTGAAAAAAGCTTCAAAAGAGCAGAAGAAATAGCGAAACCGTCTGTTCCCGCGCCGGAAGTTAAGCCCAAGCCGGCGCCCCCAAGAGAACAGGCTAGAACGGTGTTGTTGAAAACGGGCTCTGGTGAACCTCTTGCGAACCTGTACATCAAAGACGGGCAGATGCGAATCGTCCCGATGGAAAACAAGGTTTTCAATGTAAACACGCCTCCTTTCACCGCGTTCTTGGTTGAAAGAATATTTGCAAAGATGCGGGAAAAAGACCAAGAGCTGGTAAACCAAGGGAAGCTTGTACCCGAAAAAGCGTTCTCGTACAAGATCAGAACAGACGGCAAAATCATCAAAGAGATCATAATCCGAAACTTCGTGCCTCAAAGAGAAAGAGAGATCCAATCAGCGACGCGTTGGACACTTGAAAAGATGTACGAGAAAACACGAGGTTCAACCAAAACAGTCTGATGAAACTTCACGAAATGCTCCCGGTGGCGGATGTGAAGTCAACTTCTGGAAAGGGTTAACTGATAAATAGTTCCCTCGGCTTCGGCGCAAAAATCAAGCTCCTAGACATTTACGTCTCTTCATCCATTTGAACAGTAATGTCCAATACAGTTGTTTTCAAGAGGAAATCGGAGTCTAAAGAATAACATTTTGGATTCTACAGAATCTGCTGTTAACACTGTCGAGTGCGGTTAACAGTCTTTAACAAAAGTTTCTGGACAAGAGTGTTCAGGAAGGTTCAAAAACCTTTTGTTGAAGGGTGCGTGCGAAATGGGTG
The DNA here is from genome assembly GCA_003601835.1 of Candidatus Bathyarchaeota archaeon. Taxonomy (GTDB): domain Archaea; phylum Thermoproteota; class Bathyarchaeia; order Bathyarchaeales; family DTEX01; genus PIYB01. The sequence goes on along the minus strand of PIYB01000009.1, from coordinate 25,910 downwards.
AAGAAAAGAGAGCTGAGTTCGATTCGGCTGAGAGGACGGCTGAACAGACTGTTGATCCCTTGAACCTGACTTAGGTAATACTGGTGGAGGAGCATGTCGATGGAAAAATTGGCGGTCTGCATGAGCATCCTGATACGTCTCTAAACCTTAAAAAATCGAAGAGTTTTTGTGTCGAAACAACGTAGCGTAGTTGAAAGGAGAACAAAGCTGATGCCGCAGCCTCGGATAAAGACGAAGGAAGATGTGATCAAACATCTAATCGATGAAACACCATTCGAGAGAGACGTTCTGGTCGCAACCTTTGAGATACCTAAAGGAAAAGTCAGCACATATCGAAGAATAGCGGAGAAAATCGGAAAACCCCGTGCTTACAGGGCTGTTGGAAACGCGCTTCACAAGAACCCTCTTG
>PIYB01000009.1:0-25467 GCA_003601835.1 Candidatus Bathyarchaeota archaeon | reverse complement strand
ACGGTCGGACGGGAGAATTGCAGGTGAAAAAGGCTCCGTTGAAACTCGAAGACGCTTGCTTATTGAGGAAGGAATCCCCGTGGAGGGAAACAGGGTTAAACTGAGCAAGAAGATTCTTTATTAACTGAAGGTTTCCTTTGCATGATAAGGTTTTAATAGCACGAGACATCGTTAGTTAGAAGCAGAAGCACAGTGAATCTTTACAATAAGGAGAGGCAGAATAGTTGAAGGAGGAACAGTCTCAGTATCTTTATGTTCCGGGCGCTACAACTGTTGGAGTCGTCTGTAAAGACGGTGTGATTCTCGCCTCGGAAAAAAGGGTTTCCTACGGCTCCTTCGTCGTCAGCCGCGCTGGAAAGAAGATCTTTAAGATAACGGAAAACATAGGTGCCGCATGCGCCGGTCTCGTGTCAGACATGCAGATCCTAGTACGCGAGGTTGAGGCTTACGCAAATCTTTTTAAACTCGAGGTGGGACGCCGCATCTCGGTTAAAGCAGCAGCGAAAATGATGTCTAACCTGCTTTTCAGCCGTAGACTTTTCCCGCTTATAACGCAGACTATTGTCGGCGGAATAGACGATGAGGGACCCACGTTGTACGTGTTGGATGTTCTAGGCTCGAACATACCTGACAAATACACGGCTGTAGGCTCCGGAGCAGAGATCGCCATAGGGGTTCTTGAGGAAGCCTACCGGGAGGATATGACGGTTGAAGAAGGAAAGGAGCTTGTTACGTCTGCTGTTAAGTCCGCCATAAGCCGAGATGCCATGAGCGGAGACGGAATAGACTTTCTCATCATAAAGAAGGACGGAATCAAAGAAGAAACGCTCAAGTTCTAGAAACACGCCGAAAAAAGAGGAGCCATAGTTTTCTTTTTTTGTTTTTTACAAAAACCCGGGTTTCTCGCAACCCACAGTTTTTTGTTTTCGTTATTTCGCATTTTCTTGTCCTTGAATCTTCGGGGTTTCGTTAAAGACCTCATTCCGGGTATTTCCAGCTTGCAGATTGTCTTCTGAAAAGGTTTATCAGTAGAAAAACATATTTCCAGCCGGAAATAAACGGTTTGATACGTGCCTCGTGAAGGTTTTCATGTGGAAACAAGGGTTTGGTTGACATGCCGTTCAAGCTGACAAAGGAAGAATTGACCTTTCTGGTTAAGCTTGCAAGAAAAGCCGTGGAGGAACATCTGAAGGATGGGCGGATAATTAGTCCTCCCGAACAGGTTTCCCTGAAGCTGCAGGAGCGAAGCGGCGTCTTCGTCACAATAAACAGTGTCCGAGGAAAAACCAAGCAGCTAAGAGGTTGCATCGGTTTCCCTTATCCAACTCATCCTCTGATTCGAGCTGTCATCGAGGCAGCGGTGGAGTCTGCCACCAGAGACCCGCGGTTTCCACCGTTGTCACCCGGAGAACTTGACGAGGTTGTGTTCGAGGTAAGTGTTTTAACGCCGCCTCAGCTGGTTGAAGCGGCGTCCCCCAAAGATTATCCGTCCAAGATCAAGGTGGGTGTGGACGGTTTGATCGTCGAAAGCGGGTTTTATAAAGGACTTTTGCTGCCTCAGGTGCCTGTTGAATGGGGGTGGGACGCGGAGGAGTTTCTTTGTCACAGCTGTATGAAGGCAGGTCTGCCGCCGGACTGTTGGGTGCTCAGAGGGACGAAGGTTTACAAGTTTTCAGCCATCATAGCGCAGGAGCTTAAGCCTAAGGGTGAAATCGTCGTTGTTGATCTGCGTGAGAAGGATGCTGCTGAAAAGCTGAGGAAGCTTCATGGATCATAAGATTATGGAGCCTTGCTGAAAATCTTATAGCGCCGTACATCCGGTTGTTATCTAAACTGATCTCGCGGTGAAATGATGATGGTGAAGTTTTCAGTTTGTATGGAGATGATCTTCAGGGATCTTCCGTTTCTGGACAGGATTGACGCCGTTGCTGAGGCGGGATATTCAGCTTTCGAGTTCTAGGGTTGGCGAACCAAGGATTTAACGGGCATCCTTCAAAGAAAAAGAAAATACAGGCTGGATGTCTCCATTTTCGGTGTGGATCCTACGGGACACCTAGTTGACCCGACGGTGAGAAACGAGTTCATAAAAGGGGTTAAGACCTCGGTTGAAACGGCTCACAAGCTGGAATGTCCAACTCTTCTTGTGACCGTCGGCAACGAGCTGGAAGGAGTCCCAAGGAAGAAGCAGCATGAAAGCATCGTGGAAGGACTACGGGAAGCTTCCAAAATAGCTGAAAAGACAGGTGTCACCTTAGCGTTGGAGCCTCTAAACGTTCTGGTTGACCACAAAGGCTATTACCTGTACTCTTCAGCTGAAGGCTTCGAAATCCTGAGAGAAGTAAACAGCTCAAACGTCAAGCTCCTGTATGACATCTATCATCAACAGATAACTGAAGGAAACCTTATCGACACCATCACGAAGAACATCAGTTCAATAGCACATTTCCATGTTGGAGACGTGCCTGGAAGACATGAACCGGGAACAGGTGAAATAAACTATGCCAACGTGTTCAAAAAAATCGATGAAGCCGGCTACCGAGGCTACGTCAGCCTAGAGTTCAGACCGCTTAAAGACCCGAAAGAGGCGCTTGAGAAGGTTAAGAAACTCGCACCTTAAACCGAATGTATGTATGTATGCTTTTCCCAAAAAACAACGTATGGTTCTCTGAGGTTCGCAACAAGAAATAGAAGTCGCTGCAACCGGTTCAAGATGCGCCAGCATGCTTGTTTAGATCTCTAGTTGTATGGGCATCTGTGTGAGGTTTCTGCAGCCTTTTTTCGTTACCACGACAAGGTCTTCTATTCTGACTCCTCCAATCTTCGGGTCGTAAAGCCCGGGTTCAACCGTTACCACATTATGTTCGTTTATGGGGAACCCGTACGTCTCGTTCATGCTGGGTCCTTCATGTATTTCTAAGCCGACTCCGTGACCGAGCCCGTGGATGAAGCCGCTTTCTACCTGTTTTCCCCCTCTGTTCGTGTTGTAACCCGCCTTCTCTAGGATATCACAGCACAGATTGAACATCTCGCTGCCGAGTACCCCCGCATGTAAAGCATCGATGCATGTGTTCTTCGCCTCTAAAACAGCGTCGAACATTCTTTTCACTTTGTCTGGGGCTTTGCCTTTCACAACGGTGCGCGTCATGTCAGCCCAGTACCGTTTTCTTATGCTCCTCGGGTATATGTCCAGAATTATGGGGTTGTTCGCCTTGATCTTGTCTTCAGCCTTCCCGTTGTAATGCGGGTCTGCTGACGGTGGACCGCAGGCTACTATCAGTTCCTCTTCGACGGAACACCAGTTATCCAAAAACCTGTGCGCCATCAAAGTCTTCAACGCCCCAGCAGTCAGAGGCCCCTTTTTTCCGTTTACTTCATGAATCAAGACGTTGTTCGAACCGACGTCGCAGTCAGCGATAATGCTGATGACCTCTGAGGCAACCTTTTCAACCGTTCTTTGAACCTTTTCAATCTCTTTAACCTCTTCCGGTTCCTTTGTTTCCCTCGCCTTCTCCACAACATTGAACATGGGCTTTATGTTCAAGCCTTCCTTTCTCAGCACATCCGTGGCTATGGATGGAAAGTTGTACGGTACACAGATGGTTGATTCCCTGCCGAGCTCCCGTTCCGTTATTAACGCCAACAGTTTCATCATTCCCAGCTTAGGATTCTCTGCTGCTTTGATGACTTGGACGTAATTGTACTCCGCATATGACCTAACGTCCTTGACGGTCGATTCCTTCTTCGCCCTCGGAAACTCCATTGGGTTAACTATGATCATCGGGGAACAGTCAACCTTTTTAAGGTAGATGAACGGGTCCGGAGCCAAAAAATTTGTCAAATAATACATGTTCGGGTTCTTGAAGCTCTCCGAGTACAGAAGCAGCGCATCCGCCCCTTTCTGCGCCAAGATACCGTCGAGATCCGCTCTCATCCTCTTCTCTCCTTCAGAAACCGATACAGCGAAAACTGATTAAAGATACCGTGCAGATTTTTCGTTTGACGCGGCTGTCATGATGGTCTTCATTTTCTTATTCGTTTTTGTAAAGGTCTGACGCTGCTGGACTGTAACAGCGACTACGAGTTACCATCCGTCATAGTGGATTATTTCTTCCAGCGGCTTGCGGTTGCTAACTGGACCCTTCTCTTCCGCCGGGTAACCTAGAGGCGTCATTGCGACCACCCGGACATCATCAGGAATCTGTAGAGCCTTCTTAACCTCTTCTTCGCGGAACGCTCCGATCCAACATGTTCCAAGCCCTTGTTCCCAAGCTGCGAGAATCAGGTCTTGCATCGCTATTGCAACATCCACCTTCCAGTATTCTTCGCCGTCGCTTCTGACCCAAGCTTTGTCTGGATGGGCGCAGGCTACGATGATTACGGGCGCAGAGACAAACCAGTCTCTATCATAAGCCTCTCTTAGCTTCTCTTTGAGTTCGGGTTTTGTGACAACTATGAAGCTCCACGGCTGCCTGTTGGTGGCTGAAGGGGAAAGCCTGACTGCCTCAAGAACCTTCAAAAGTTTATCCTTCTCGACAGGTTTGCTTGAATACTGCCTTATGCTCCTTCGAGTTCTAATAGCCTCGAAAACCTGCATCTGGATCACCAGACTGACTATTACGTCCCGCACATCTAATAAACGTTATTCGTCCTTCCTACACCTCTCTGCCAAGTCGGAAACGCTCCGAGAAACGACGAGAACACTTTTCGACAAAATTTCAATTCTACTTTAGTTCGATTTTAACAAAAATCGCTTATATACTGAACAGATAAACTAAATTATTTCAATTCTACTTTAGTTCGATTTTAACAGGGGGTTGTTTTTCCTTGTTTTTAGTTATACCGGTTGAAATTTAAGCGTTTCCAAGCTTCTGAAAGGTGAACCTTCAGTTGTGCAGGTTATTTATAAAGGTTGACTGTTGGGTGTTGTTTGTCACTGCGATAGGATTTCGGCTAGTTTGTGTCGTTTTAGGTCGAGTTTCTTTTCTTCTTTCCATGAACGGTCGAGGTCGATTGACGTTATTTCTCCTTTTCTGATGCCGACCATTCTTTTCTTTTCGCCGCTGAGCAAAAGTTCAACAGCGTGATGTCCAAACTCGCTTGCTAGGGCTCGACTGCGTGCTGTTGGTACGCCGCCTCTTTGGATGTACCCGAGCACCGTTAACCGAACCTCATATCCGGTTCTTTTGGCTATCCAGTCCGCAACCTGTCTTGAGTTGCCTACGCCTTCAGCCATCACGATTATCTCGGATGTCTTGCCTTCTTCCCGTGCTCTTATCAGCCGTTCGCAAATCTTGTCAGCGTCAAACTTTATTTCAGGAACGAGTATAACCTCGGCTCCGCCGGCAAACCCGACTTCAAGCGCGAGGAACCCTCTTTTTCTTCCCATGACCTCTACGACGAAGATTCTCTCGTGCGAAGTAGCGGTGTCCCGTATCTTGTCAATCGCAGAGAGAGCGGTGTTTACGGCTGTGTCGAAGCCGATTGTTGTGTCTGTGCCGGCTACATCGTTGTCTATGGTTGCTGGAATCCCAATCATGGGTGTGCCGCTTGCCTTGTACAGTTCACTTGCGCCTCTGAAGGTGCCGTCTCCCCCGATGGTTATGAGCCCGTCGACCCCGGTGGTTTTCAGAACCTCCACAGCTTTTTCTATTCCTTCAGGAGTCTTTATCTCTCGGCATCTGACGGTTTTGAGGATTGTTCCGCCTAGGTTGATGATTCCGCTTACTGACCGGGGACCCATATGCCGTATCTGTCCTTCGATGAGCCCTGCGTAACCCCGTTCAAACCCTACAACCTTCAAACCGTTGTAGATTGCAGACCGGACAACAGAACGGATAGCAGCGTTCATTCCCGGAGCGTCGCCGCCGGCGGTAACAACACCAATCTTCTTCATGCAATCATCCCGCGAACTGTGCACATAAATCATTAGCTAAGAACGGTTTAAAAGAGTATCAACCGTGGAAACGTTCTGAACCGTGTTTCTCGGACAAATAAGGTGTTAAGGATGCGACAATGCTTCTTGGCGCCAGCTCTCTGTCTGGTTTATTTTTGCTTCTAAGTAAACGTGTGGACGGGTTGTCAACGTTCGAGGTGTCTATTATCGCTTAACAGGTTACTCGTAGCTTGCAGCCAGCTTATCTAGGTAATCTGAAAACGAGAGTCCTTTCTCCCATCTCAGCTGTTTTCCGAGGGTAAGACATAATTTTTCAATTATGAGGTCTTCTATGATCGTTGCGCCTCGTCCCAGCATCTTCCTTAAAGCTGAAGAGAAAACTTGGCTTTTTTCAGGGATGTCCTCCCATTCAAGAGCGTAACTTTCCTTCATAACCTGAAGCATTTGGCTGAATGTTTTTTCTCCAAAAACATCCACTAGCACATCATATGTCGTTTGCAACACCAGATCGTTGTAGCCTTTTCTGAGACGTTGTTTGGAGATTATTTTCATTGTTTTTGGTCTCCAATATAGCTAGTGGGACCGGGGGATGTGGCCAAGCTGTCTTGCCCTCGTTTCAATGAACTGTGCGACTTTCTCCTCGCTGAACATTCTTGCTTCTTCTTGTTTCTTCAGGTGTTCTTTGATTACTTTATCTAAGACCTCGGGGTCTACTGGTTTAACGAGGTAACGATCGGCGCCTTTGTTAACCGCCTCGATAGCGTTACTCAGCGACGGATATCCTGTGAGAATGATTTTGACCATTTCTGGAACGGTTTCCTTTAGCTCTTCGAGAAGCAGCGTGCCTTCCATGTCGGGAAGCCGGATGTCTATCAAGACGAGGTTGTAAAAGTGGTGTTTTGATTTTTCGATGGCTTCCCGCCCGTTTCTAGCGGTGTCAACCTCGTACCCTTTCTCCTCCAGCACGGTTGACAGAACGCTTCTTATGTTTTCATCGTCATCTACTACGAGAATTCTAGCCCGTTCTTTCATCCCTTTTTTCCTCTCAACCAATTTAGGTGGTTTTCACTGGCCCCGTTTTGATAATGTTGACCTAGTAATAAATCGTTTATGAACTTGAAGTTCTTTTTTAAAATCTATGAACACAACTGTTCCTCTTGTTCTATCAGGCAAGATGCGAACGGGATGAACCTCAACGTAAGGCAACAATAAAATAGCTTGATGAACATGTTGAACAAGACGGAATCCTTCAGTCTTCGAAGGTTGAAAACGAATAGAAAAGGTCGATAGTCATGCTTGAACAATCGGTGTTAGAAAAGTATATCCGCGCAGGACAAATAGCGGCAAAGGTCAGAGAAGAGATCAAGAACAGAACAAGAGAAGGTATGCCCATTATTCGCATCTGTGAAGAAGCTGAACAGATGATCAGAAAGCTCGGAGGCAAACCTGCGTTCCCATGCAACGTTTCAATCAACAATGTTGCCGCACATTACACCTCTCCCCCGGGTGACGACAAAACGGTTCCAGAAAGATCGGTTGTCAAGATCGATATCGGTGTTCATGTAGACGGGTACATCGCGGACACGGCGACAACGGTCTGTTTTGCGCCGGAATATGAAGATATGGTTCGCACCTCCGAGATAGCGTTGGAGGCGGCTATCAAAAAGATCCGTCCGAACATGCACACGTCAGATCTCGGCTCTGAAATTCAGAAAATCATAGAACGCCGCGGCTTCAAGCCCATTTCAAACCTTACGGGGCATCAGGTGGGGCGGTATTTGATACACGCGGGGAAATCTTTGCCGAATGTGTCCCATATTTCTTTTAACAAGATACGGGCTGGAGAGGTTTATGCGATTGAGCCTTTCGTAACTGTTAGGTCAGCTGCGGGAAGAGTGGTGGATGCTCCTGAATCTTATATTTTCAGGCTTGTTAAGCGGAAATCTCCGAAAAACGCTGAGGCTAAACGTCTCTTGAAATATATTGAATCGAGGTTTAGAACCCTTCCGTTTGCTGAAAGATGGCTTAAGAACGATGTTTCACTTGGGGATTATCAAGCAGCCTTCCTGAGGCTTTTGTCCTCCAAGTGCTTGATGTCGTACCCTGTTTTTGTCGAAGCAACGGGGAAATGGGTGGCTCAATCAGAACATACGGTTTACGTTGACAAGAATGGACCGGTTATAACTACTCAATACGAATAACCGGTGATGAAAACCAAAACTATTTTTTCTCTTCATCTGCTATTCTGTAAATGAAGGAGATGAACATTTTTCCGCTGCATTTCGGGCAGTTTTCCACTTCTTTGAACACGTAATCTCCTTCCTGAAACTCTCTTGTGCTCTTGAACTGGCAATTTGGGCATTCAACCGTCGTGTACACCTTCGGCGGCTCGAATCCTAGCTTCACCGGTTTCCTCCTCATTTGAAGAATCATGTAGGAAGAAAGCGCGATGGCGCTTACGCTCATTGTGACCGTTAAGTAATCCGGGGAACCCGTCCGCCTGTAGGTTTCAACCGCTTGATAAAGCGACAAGAACGAAAGAAAAAGAAGTACGGATACAACTGCGACGAAGAAAAAAGAAATCTTTCTTACCGCGTTCTGAGATTCCTCCAACGCTGATCCCTACTGACCAATTCCCATCGTGTTTCCTATGCCCGCAATTATCACGCAGTCGCCTTCCTTCGTGTTTTCCCGGATTATCCTTCTGATCCGCTGCAGAACCTCTTCTACGCTGTCAGAGATCTCTTTTCTCATGGTGGAAACGACGTCTCCGATGCCTTCTTTTATGAGTATCGCGTTAAGAGGCACCTTGTACTTTGTCGCTATTTCCTCAACCTTGTACTTCTCGACACCTGGTCCGCCGATGGCGACGCCTGTTCCTTCAACAATCTCGCCAGGCTTCTCTCCTTCGAGTTTTTGAGCTGCATCGATGACTAGTATTCTCGCAATTTTGCCTTCCTTCTCCTCAAGCAACTGTTTCACAGCCTCACCGGGCTTTCCAACGTTTCCTCCGGGTCCCTTAGCCTTCAACACGTAGGCTGTTCTTCCTTCTATGGGAACCTCGCTTACGATAACATCTCTGGCTATCTCGCGTCCTTCTTTGCCGTGCATCAGTTTCGCGGCTACGAATGCGCCGATGCCGTCACCTATCGGTTGACCCGCCTTGAACGCTGTCAAGGCGTTTGCGAAAGCTTGGGATTCCTTCATTATCTGAGGTAGAATCATTTGAAGCTGCAATATGACATAGAAGCTTGACGTTTTCTTTCCGGTTAGATAGTAATGCCGGACAATCTTGTATATTTGGTTTAGAACCAAGGCTGCTTCAAGCATGTTAGCTAAATTATTGATCTGAATTTCGTCGGCTTCGGGAACCATCAACCGGACTTCGTCTTTCAACCGGAAGTCCCTTACGTCCAACACGTGTTCCAGTCTCTGGATTATGCCTGAAGGGTCGATGTCGACAGGTGTTATGAACACGTGGTCGAGGATACGGTCAACCCTCGCCGCTAGGTTGTCATCTGTTTCCCCTATCTGTTTTATTGTGGAGATCGCGATCTGCCGCCCGCGGTCTCTGATAAGCTTCAATCTGAAAAGCGAGTTTTCAATCTCCTTGAGCATAATTTTCACTTGGAGACGTTGACCGTAAAACATGTAGACAACGAAGAATCCGAACCATGTTAGCTGGATGATCAATCCTACAAGGTTGTCTTGAGGCACCAACGTTTGCCCAGTGTTTCCAGCGACGTTATTACTCATTTATACGGCGACACCGTGGTAAAAGTGAAACACTTCACTAATAAATTTTCAGCAAAAAACTCCAACTTGTAGTTTCACCGTTCCTTTTTCGCTAAGAAAAATGTCATAGCTATAAGCGACACAGCCACAGCCTCGTGGTTGAACGGTTTTCATGATCTGCTGATGAATCTGGAGAAGGCGTTGCCTTATTGTGTCGCCGGGAAGGCTGATGGACTTGGCTGTCTTGGGCTTAGAAACGTTTAAATCCGTTCTGGGCTCATCCTCTTCTGAAAAGGGTCATGCGAATTAAGGTGCTTTACCTCGGTTTGGTGAGGAACAAAACTGGGAAAAAGGAAGAGCCATGCGAGATGGCGGACGGTTCTTCTCTTTCCGACCTTCTGAAAAGAGTAGCTGAAACGTATGGGGGAAGCCTTAAAGGCTTGTTCCGGGCTGAGATGGAAAGCCGTCTAGATCCAACCTTCATTGTGACGGTTAACGGGGTTCTCAAAGACCCTTCTAAAGGTGAAGCGGTGCCTTTGGCTGACGGGGACACTGTTGCGCTTATGACTCTGATAAGCGGTGGATAGTGCGGTCTTTTTCTTCCGGAAAGAAAGTTTACGGGTTTGCTTATCTTCGGCTTTCTGTTTGAAGCCTGTTTGTGGAAACCTCTTCGATTGTTCTGTTGAGTGTTACTTCCGCTATGTCTCGGCTGTATTCTAAGATGCGTCTTGAATTGTCCAGAATCGAGCTGAAGATCGCGGAAACGTTTGGGTCTAGCTTCTTGCTTGAGATTACGGTTACAAGATCGTTTTCTCGGTCTGCGAGAGATTTTGCTTCAGAAATGATTTTGTCCGCGTGTTCGTAGTCTCTCTTGAACATCGCTTTCAAGGACTCATCGAACAGCTGTTGCGCCTGAGAATTGAAGTCTAAAATCTGGGAATAAGCCTCCTCGTCTATGGCTTCTTTGAGAAAAAGAGTTTGGTCTTCAACCATTTTCCCAAAGGTTTTCACGTTGCGCGCTATAACCATGGCGTTATTAGCGATGCTTTTGATGTCGTTCGCCACGATTCTGTATCCCAAAAACTCCTTCGGGGTTCTGAATCCCAGTTCTTTGAAAAGGTTTCTTTCTAAACCAAACTTAAGCTGCCGGATAACGTAAAGGTTCAGTCTGCCCACATCGTTTTTGGATTCAGCGACCTCCCTGATCTTGTCCAAGTTGCCATCACCCAGTGCTGATACCGCTGCCTGATTTGCGGATAAAGCGAGAATTGCCATTCGCCTAACGGCTTTCTCCACGGGAAACTCAGGGTGGTCCACAAGAACCTGAATTGTAACCTCGTTAGAGGTTTCATCTATGATCTCTGCGCCTAGAAGCGTCTCTTTCACTAAACCGTTTATCGCGTTTCTGAATTTGGCTACGCTTTCACGGTTCTTGAAGCGGACGTGAATGATGCCGGCGTTCACGACGTATAACGAGATGATTTTGCGGCAGACTGATTCTGCGCTGTCTTCCGGCTGGATGTGTATCCAGTATTCTTTCAGCTGAGGTTTATGAGCTTCCTTTTCTTCTTCGACTATTTTTCTTGGAATCAGCAGCAGCGTCGAGTTTTCCTGCACTTTGAAGGCGATCTCGCTTCCCCTTTCTATCCCAACCTCTTTAGCCCATTCTTTCGGCAAAGATATTATGTAGGAGCCTCTTCCGGTGAACTGTACTTTTCTGTATCCGAGGTCCTTTTCCATCATGAATCATCTAAATCACATATAATTCATGTGATGCATATATGTTCCTTTTTCTCTATAAATGGTGTTCGACATAGTTATATAAAATATGAGACGTAAACTTGGAGAACCAAGTCGAGGGACGAAAAGCGACAGTCCACTCCCATATGGATTACGCTGAAAACCGCACATCCAAAGTCAGGCGTAAGTAAAGTGGTAAACCGGCACCCAAACGAGGAATTCCCACATCGATATCTCAATTGTTCTCCAGTGGCAACCAACAACAGGAATGCACGGGGAATCATCTACGTCCGCGGAGAAGTACGCGACGTAGGAAGAGAACTCGAACTCGTCGAAATGAACGAACAAGATATGCGGCTTATCCGAGAACTGGTCAACGAGTTTTCTGCCCACTTCGGTTTCAACGCTGAAAAAATAATGGAACGCAAATTCACCAAGATAATCCCCGTTTCACATAGACCCTACGGTCAGCTATACGCATACTAAACCTGAGCCCTAAACGCCACCTATAGTCACCTAAAAGACGCCGGCAAAACCTAAACCCAGAACAACCCGGAACGGAATTCGAAAGAAATCGTCAGACCCTTTCTTTTCTTTATAAACGAAAAGAAAGAAATCCAAAGAACATTTATAAAGAAAATTTTTTTTTCGCACACGAAAGACTTTTCCTTTTAATCTAGAAAATCATGGAAAAATAGCCGTAATTGGATTTTCCCCGTTTGATGAACCTCGTTTCAGACAGGTAATGATGCACCTAACCCGTAAATCAGAGACCCCTCAATATGGCGGCGGTCAGAAACCTTAAACCTTCAACAGCAACTTGCGCCGTTTCCCTAACATTCCACCTATACCACGCGAAGCCTTAAAAGGAAACTGGTGGCTCCAAATTTCCGTGGGAGAAGTCGAATCCGTTAACACGGGTTAACCTACAAACCCCATTATACACGCCGTCTAGATTAGCCATAGATACGACGTAAAAAAGAGCTCAGCAAGCAACCATGTTACTGAAGAGATAAATCTTTGTTTACGTCCCATTTTTCTTCTCAAATTGATGCGCTAAACGCTGAGAAGCCTTTAGCTAACAACACTGACGCCTCAACCTTCTCGTCACATCAACTGGAAAAGTTAAAGCATCACTCGAAAAGCGAAAAACCACAGACTTTGTCGGCTCTCATGTTTTACGGGCTTGACCACTCGATGTTTTTGTCCGCTATCTCCTCCCAGCACCTGCGACAAATAGGTATCATGTGCCCCTTGTAGTAAATACTCAGCTTGATATCGGTGCTCGTGCAATCCGGCTTCCAAGGATTCATGCAGCGAACAGCAGAAACCGCCGCGGATTCAAACTCAGGCGGCTCCTTAGCCAACAATTGCTCACGTTTGCTGAGGAAAACGTCATCGCCAACGTTGATCCGTTCCTTGCTAGGCTCCTGACGCTTGTTTGCCCCCTCTGGAAAACGAACCCCTGTTTCAGGATTCTCAGGTAACGTAGCCGCATTTTCCGTCTTTATAATCTTTTCAAGCGTGATCTGAGTAGGTGGGGCGGGCTTCTGCACCGGGTTGATCAATGAAGATCCATCTGTTCTAAGCGCATTGAGCCCCAAACCTATGATTCTGCTTTTCCGTTCCCACTCCTCATCCCCGATTTCGCCTAAAAGATGTCTATGTTCAAGTTCTACCAGAAGGGTCTCTAATACCCTGATTTCCTCTGAGAGGTTTGCCTTCCAGAAAATTTCTTCCGCTGTGAGAACTTCCTTTAACTCTGAGATAATTGATGCCACCCGGCTGATTCTTCCATCTATCGCATCATATGTGTCCCGAGAGATCACATTGTTAACCAGCAGCCTTCTCAAGGCTTCCCTTTTCTTCTCTTCCTTTTTGAGATAAGAATCGAGTTCGCTGATCATCGCTGAGAAATTCATGCCCGCCCAGCCTATATCTACCATAAGCGTGACGGTTAAAACCTTTTTCGAACATGCAGGTATATCATATGATAATATCTCGGCACATAAACAATCTCGCATAGATGAACACTAATGTGTCAAAAAAATAACGTGTTAAACCCTGATATCGCGTGGAACGCTGCAAAACTGCGTCAGCCACGATCCTTGCGCCGAACCGTGAACGACGAGCTATCATCCGCCGAAAAGGCTACGCGTCATTCATGAGTAACCATCGAGGTTAAGTCCAAACCTAAAGCGTTAGCTGTATTCCTGATCTCTTCCCATGTCTTGTCAGGCAAATAAATCCCGTCTCTAAGGCGTTCCCGTTTCGTCCTAGCCTCTGGTTCTCCCGGCATCAGTATTTCCCTGAATTTAGGTCTGAGCTTGGTTGACTTAACTGTTTGAATGAAAGCGCTGATCTTTTTCTCAAACTCGTTGACTGGCATGAATCTCTGGATGTCGATGGCTTGAAAGAAGATTCCGTTTCCTTTCTTTCCTTCCTCGTAGCCACATCCAGCGCCAGAAAGAACGCCGGAAAGAACCTCAACCACAAAACCCAACCCGAACCCTTTGTATCCAACGGAGTCGCCTCCCAACGGCAACAAAGCGCCTCCATCATAAAAGTCCTGCGGGTTGTTCGAAGGGTTACCCTCCTTGTCGATTATACACCCATACGGCAGCTTCTCCCCCTTATGTAACGCCACCCGAACCTTCCCCTCCGCGCAGACACTTGTCGCAATATCCAAAACAAACAGGGTTTCTCCACCTGTTGGAAAAGCATAACTCATGGGGCTCGTACTCAGAAGTCTTTCCTTCCCCCCGTACGGCGCCACACTTTTCACCGAGTTCGCCATTGCTATACCTATCAAACCTTTTTCAGCAGCCATCTCTGTGTAGTCCGCCAACCTACCAATGTGGTAAAGATCATAAGCGCAAACCGTGCCAACAGTGTTTTTCACAGCTTTGTCTATCGCTATCTCCATAGCCTTTTTCGCCACAACCTGTCCGAACCCCCAGTTTCCCTTCAACAAAGCAGAAGAAGGAGTTTCCCGCACAACCTCAACTCGTGCGCCCGGTTTAAGATAACCTTCCTCCATAGCTTTAACGTACTGAACGATACGAATCACACCGTGAGAATCGTGCCCCACAAGGTTGGATTTAACGAGAAGATGCGAAACCCATTCAGCCTCCCCGCGAGGAGCACCAGCAGCCACGAAGATCTCAGTTCCAACTTTCCTCAACTGCTCAGCCTTGAAAACCGGCATACTTTTTCCTCCAAACTATAGATGTTAACTTCGCAGTGTAAACTAATAAGCTTGTCTGTCACATAGACAACAAAGTCTTCAAAATTCCACAGCTGCGCCTATAGATTTATACTCCGCCTCAGCATATTGTTGCCTATCCAAACATGAACAGAGGAGAAACGGTTACATGATGAAGCTCATCTACGTCGTCATAGACGGAATGGGAGACTTGCCAGCCAAAGAATGGGGAGACCGCACACCGCTTGAAGTTGCCGACACTCCTAACATGGATCGTCTAGCAAGCAAAGCAAAACTCGGTCTTATGTACACCGTAGGAAAAGGAATAGCACCCGAAAGCGACGTGGCAGTCATCTCGATTCTAGGATACGATCCATACAAATACCACGTTGGAAGAGGCCCTCTAGAAGCATACGGAGCCAATCTAGATATGGAAGACGGAGCCCTCGCCTTGCGTTGCAACTTCGCAACACTCGGCAAGCAAAAAAGAATAATCGATCGGAGAGCTGGAAGAAACCTAACAACTGAAGAGGCTGCTGAGCTGTCAAAAGCCATAAACCGCGAAGTCAAGCTCAGCTCATATCCAGCCACGTTTCAGTTTAAAAACACTCTTGGGCACAGAGCCGTGCTCGTAATAAAAAGTAAGAAAAGCCCTTTATCCGGAAAGATTTCAAACACTGATCCCGCTTACGAAAGAATAGCAGGGCTCGGTGTAGCGAAATCCACGGTTGATATGGTCCTAAAAAAATGTGTCCCGTTAGAAGACACAGAAGAAGCTAAAATATCAGCCCAGCTTGTTAACGAGTTCACAGAAAAAAGCCATGAAGTCTTGGACAGCCACGATGTGAACAAAAAACGCGTCTCTGAAGGAAAACTGAAGGCAAACGTTATATTGTCCCGAGACGCAGGCGACAAACTTCCTAAATTTTTCAGCATTAACGAACGATACGACGTAAAGTTTGCTTGTCTAGCTGACATGCCTGTTGAACGAGGAATCTCTAGGCTAGCTGGGATGCATCTAGTCGAGTTACCCCCACCTTCAGGCGACATCGAGGCAGACATGAAGCTAAGAGTAGACAAGATGCTGAATCTACTTGATTCATTCGACTGCTTTTACATTCACCTCAAAGGACCCGACGAACCTGGACATGACGGAGATTTCAAACGTAAAGCCCAAGCAATCGCCGACATCGACAAACACTTCTTCGGAAGAATCCTGCCGCATATCGACCAGAAAAAAACGTTGATCTGCATCACAGCGGACCATTCGACGCCATGCACCTTGAAAGCTCACAGCGACGATCCCGTGCCCCTGCTCATCACTGGCGCAGACGTTGAACCCGACGGCATCAAAGAATTCTCAGAAAAACTATGCCGCACCGGAAGCCTAGGCGTGCTCGAGAAAGGCACACAGCTCATGCCGATGCTCATGAAACTTCTAAAAAAGGAACATGTCTGAAACCGATCTGCGATCAAAGGAAGTTTCCAGCTGCCGCTTCAGGATATTTTTAGCGCCATCACCTCAGCACTTTCATCTCAAAAAATAAAGAATCCACATGACTTTAACATTTCCTTAATGGTTTCGAGAAGCTTTTATTAACTCCTTGAAAAGACTATCATTTTGACGGCGGGTCTTAGGCGGGGGGCTAGGGGTCCCTTGACAGGCTTCCAAGCCTCGACCGTAAACCCTCTATAGGACGGGCCGAGAGCTGAGGTGAGGCGCAGAAGATCACCAGAACCTCTGTCATCCAGCTATGAGTATCCGTCCTCTGGGGCCGGCGGTCGTGGAGCGGTCTCCGTAGGGAGGTCGTAACCACGTTTGCCAGGCGAACTCGGCCAGGCCCGGGAGGGAGCAACCTAAGCTTGGACGTTCGGCGCTCAGAGGGGTGCGGGTATGAGTGAAGAGGCTGAAGGGACCTGGTGAAAACTATGCGTCGAACCTCAGTGACCCGCCGTCTTCTGATTAAGAGATTGTTCTGTATTTAGCCGGGTCTCACAATGATCTTAACTTTCGAAGCATTAGACAGACTTGACATATTTTCCCCGCTGTTGGTTCGCCGCATTCTTCGCATCTTTCCAACGGTGTTTTCTGAACAGATTTTTCCATCGCTTGCCGAATTTTGTTCATGGAGCCATAAATCGTGTATTTAATGCCGGGATGTTTTTCCTCAAGCCTGTTAAGCGTGTTCCGAACATCGTTTCTGAGGGCTTCACCGGCGTAGGGGCAGGGCATCTCTTGGAAGGATATGCCTTTGACGAAGGCGTATAGGGTTGATTCCCTTTCAAGAACCTCGCAAAAAGGTTTTGTCCTCGGCACAAGTTCGTGATGCTTTAATTTGTATACGGGTCCCGACCGGGCGATTCTCAAAGGGTCTCCATGAATAATGTTTAGAAGAAAGGTTTGAATCTCGTCGTCCAAGGTGTGGGCTGTGGCTATCTTGTCCGCGCCTACCTTTCTCGCTGCGATGTTTAGAGCTCTTCTCCTCAAAACTCCACAGTACGCACAAGGCGTCAGTTTATCTTCTCTAGTTTTTCTCGCAATCTCATCCATTGTAAAACCGTAAAGTTCCTTGAACGAAACTGTTGTCTGTTCAATCCCGAGCTGAGCACAGTTTTGGGCAGCTATTCTGATGGCTTCATCCCGGTATCCCTTGATGCCTTCGTCTACTGTTATGGCGCAAAGGGATGACTTAGGAAACTCTTTTTCAATCTTCGAAAGTATGTGCAACAGGCTGACGCTGTCTTTTCCCCCTGAAACCGCAACTGCTATCCGATCGTTCGTTTCGAACATTTTGTGTTTGCCTATTGTAACCCGAACCTTGTTTTCTATCGACTCAGCAAAGCATTTTCTACACAAATATTCTCCAGAGTAACGGCGAAAATAGAATGCTTCGTTTCGTCTGCATAATGAACATTTAACCATGGAAAGTTCACCTTTTTAAAACGTTAAAATTGTCTGCAAGACGGCTGTTCCGCCATTAGATAGATGTCCCTGAGACCGCGTTCATCCCACTCCGTGGTTCTCGCATCCGCATCGACGTAAATCAGTAGGGCGTGATCAAGGAAGAACGGCGTGATTTTCGTGTTTTTCACAGGTTGTTCCCTCGATTTCTGTTGAGACCAAAGTCCTATTTAAACAAATTAATCCTCATCAAAAGGATCTCAGAACATTTTCAAAAAGAGAACATGTTGCTTCCAAAAGTCAACATCATATTAGCCACGATAAGAAATAACGAGAAAGCGTTAAAGAGCATTCTTAACAATCTATCTTTGGCGTAACGTTGGAAAAAGTACTGGAGAAACCTGTCACCATCCAAAAATGGAATGGGAAGCATATTCATAACCGCCAGGTTCACAAGCAAGATAAACATCCAGTTCAACGTCGTGAAGAACTGTGTATCCCAGAAAACATCCAAATCAGCTCTGCTCTTGAAGTATGGCATGGAAGCTGTTATCCCAATGATTGCTTTTCCAGACTTAGACGGATGACGCGCCGCAGTTATCACAACCTCCCCCCTGTTCGTCGCTACAAACAATCTTTCCCCCGGCGTAACATTCGCCATGAAAGCATCGAGATCAACCATCGAAGAGATGCGAGTTCCATTTATCGCAAACAAAACGTCCCATCTGTGAACGCCCGCGTTTTCAAGAGGACCATTATGCAGAACATCCATTACCACGATCCCCGAAGGGGTTCTGAAAAAAAAGACGGACAAAGCTAGAAAAACCAGTATCCCTACGAGAAGGTTCATCGAGGAACCTGCTGAAAGAACCCTCAACTTCGAGACGGTGGGAGCTGCCTCCAACTCTTTTTGATCAGGTTCAACAAAACCTCCTGGCTGAACTAATGCAAAAAATAGTCCCGCTGACTTTATTCTGATGCCTTCAACTATTGCAACAACACCGTGAGCAAACTCGTGAGTTATAACTGCTACTAGAAAGGCTATGGCGAAATACGGCAGCCAATATAGACGTATCGTCAATCCCGGGACGACAGGAACAACGGGTGAGCCTTGACCGCCCGGCGCGAAAAACTTGAAAAGGTTCTCAGTAAGGAAGTAGAACGCAAAAAAGAGAAGCCCCATTCCAACCGCTACGCTCAAGTTCGAGAAAACTTTCCAGATTTTCTGGTGCTTCTGTGATGTTCTGTACAGGAAATCCTTGAATCTTCGAGACTCATATTTAACAAAAATCGAAGAAATATTGATTCCATACTTTTCCAATGAAAAAGTTCTATTCAGCAAATGTACGACTAGCCAGAAGACTACTAAACCAACAAGGAAAAACGCAAGGCCTCCAGCATCAATCTCAGGTGGCATGTCTCTTCAGCGAGAATTGAGTTGTTGCTCAAAATATAAGAAGGTTCGTATAAAAGCTAACCTAAACATAAACCGGTTGCCTGAAAGGTGTCGCTGGAAGTTGGCTAAAAAACCTATGATCCGCCAAGAACAAACAGAAGTTATTTACAGCAAATCGCACTGGCGTCTGCTTGATGAACTACGGTCTCAAGCGATGCGGATCATGAAGTCTCTGGAAAAGTCGCACATTTTCTCGGTTGTGCATGGAAGCGTAGCACGAGGAGACGTCACGCCGAAAAGTGACATTGACGTGTTCATCCCGCAGGTCTTGTCCTCGTTCATCATTGAAACAGCGCTTGCGAGAGCTGGCATCCCGATAAATAGGCGGGTTTTGGTGCAGGCAACTCCAACCTATTCATTGAAGGGCTGCATCGAAATAGATGAACAGAAAACCGTTAGTTTCCCATTGTCCAGAATGCGAAAAACCGAAAGAGAGTTCTACATGTTCGGCGGAGAAGCTACGCTTGGAATGCTTAGAGAAGGCATTAGAACCCCCGGCGTTGACAAGAGACTGATGCTCATAGAACCCACATCTGTTGGGCATGTTGAAGGCACAATTATCGGACGGGAAGAACAAGTTGCAAAAACACTAGGCATCTCGGTTGAAACAGTTTTGGACAGGGTACGTGTATTGACGCGTCGAGACAAAATTGGGAGAACAGGTCTGTTCATTGAAAGAGAGCTGTTGTCAGACGAAACCTTTGAGTCTGTGCTCAAAAAACTTGCAGACAAAAAACCGGAAGTCCGCAGAAGACTAAGAACAGTCTAGTGCAACCTTTTTTATTTAAGAATCTCGTGAAGATGGACTTTCATTGGACCGAATTTTCCTCCATAGTTGCCCGCAGATATTCTGACTACTCCCGGAATCTTGACCGCGGCTTTTATTGCTTCAGCCATGGCTTTTTTGACGCAGTCAAGGTCTAACCCGTTGATCACGATCTCGTAAACACTGTTAACGTTTTTAGGTACCTGTGTGTCCGGCGTGAATTCCCTCAGCGTCGGGCAGAAAGGATGATTCGTTGATGCGGGAAGCTTATACTTCAAAGAACCAACTTTAGATCCAGACCTGCAGATTCCTCCCGGAAATGGAAGTATCACGTATTTCGCATTTTGCTTTATGGCTTCAACCGCTGCTTCCGCTGATCTTAGACCTGCCTCCAAGTCTCTTGCAAGAATGAGAATGTTTCCCCCTGCAACAGCCTTCATGGCGCCGAAACTGTTTTCAACTATGAATTCACCTTCCATAACCGGTATGCGCCACACTGTTCTTCCAGCAACCTCATCTTTTCTCTGGAAACCGTCCCCGAAAAACCGGAGGCTTCTGCCAACCTTTAATCTTCTAACGGTTCGCGGCAAACCGTCAAATGCGGCAGTTGTGGGACAGGTCATTATGCACTGCCCTATCCTCGCAATCATCTGTTTCTTAAGGCTACTCCTGGAGTGATGATAGATTTGAATTGTGACTCCTGGTCTGCCGTCTGGGGTTTCAGACGCTGACACCGGTCCTTCTACTCCTGCTTCAGCGGGGGAACCAATAATTGATGTTGCATATCCTGTTGCAACGTTCGCCGCTACTAACGCCCATTTTTCGTTCGCTGCCGTTATCAAGACTCTTCCAACCCACATCTCGAAAAGCTCTGCAAACGTGTCCTCGATCTCAACTCCATTTAGGCGAAACATTCATCATGCCCTCCGCAACATTATTTCAAGACTATCTACTTCAAACCTTAGGGTTAACGGAAAAATATGGGCCTCAGCTATTAAAAGTTAACAAAGCCGCATGGATGAGCAATACTAAAATACTGAAAAACCTACAATTGTACGCTTGGAGCGTCTAATGCTCTATGGATGAGTGGGAAAAAATAGAATACAAACCGATACCAGTACGAACCTTACTCGTTAAGATGAAAAATCTTTCTGAGCTCATGATCGACCTGGCCTATTCAGCTGCCTTGTTCCACAGCCGCGAACTTGCCGAGGACGTTCTTGAACTGGAGAAAAGGGTTGACACACTAGCCTATTTGCTTAAGATGAACACAATGATAGCGGCCAGAGACGCAAAGGACGCTGAAAGCCTCTTAGGAGCGTCAATAGTCTCCTCTTCAGCTGACAAAATCTCGGACGCCGCGGCTGACATAGCCTACATAGTGCTCCGAGACATCGGGATCCACCCACTAGTCAGAGAAGTCTTTGAAAGGGTGGAAGAACATCTCGGCAGGTCGCAGGTGAATGCAAACTCGATCTTGGTTAACAAAACTCTCAGGGAGCTCGAGTTAGCTTCAAGAATAGGCACCGATGTCATCGCTATCCGGAGAGGAAAAGACTGGATCATAAACCCAAAAGGCGACCAGATGATCCTTGAAGGCGACGTTCTCATTGCACGGGGAACGCCTGACGGAATCAACGAGTTAAACGCTCTGGCTCGAGGAACAGTGCGCAAGCTGGAGGATTGACAGATAATGAATGAACAGCATTTCCAGAAGATTGTTGATGCCTTGGTGTCGTTGAAGGATACTTCTGAGATTATGCTTGATCTAGCGTATTCTTCTCTGCTTCTCAACAGTCGAGAATTAGCTCAAGAAGTACAGGAACTAGAAGAACACATGGATGAGCTTCACACCGAATATGAACTTTTGGTTCTGTCAAGCGGCTTCAAACCGGAAGAGTCAAAAGACTTTTTGGGTTTAATACGGCTAGGCGTTGTCACAGAGCAAATCGCTGATGCTGCAGCTAGCCTCGCTGAAGTTGTACTGCGGGAACTTGAACCTCACCCCGTGGTGAAGATGGCAATCGAAGAGGCTGAGGAAACCGTGACATCGGCTCAGGTCTCTGAAGCCTCGCCGCTTAACGGAAAAACGCTGAAGGAAGCAAGAGTGGCTGACGAGACCGGTATGTGGGTGCTCGTGATCAAAAGAGGCGGTAAGTGGATACGCCCTAGACCGAACACAAAAATCGAAGCCGGCGACATCCTCATAGCCTCTGGATATGCAGAAGGGGAAGAAGACTTCAAGAAGCTTGCATCCGGAGAAAACTAAAGAAAAACAAGTCCTGTAAAAACGGAACACGGCTACTGGTTTAAAAGGAAATATAAACTGTCTTTTCTTGTCCTGCCGCTCCTTTAAGATTATCTGTATGTATCAGCGCGGTCTATTTTCGCTCGCCATTCTTCGTATCTGTCTGCCATTCCTTGGCGTTTGGCTGCTCTCTCAACCCAAATCTTCGAAGGCAAACCGTGGCTAACTATTAGTTCTAAGGGATCTATGCGTTTGCCAAGTTTCTTTCTAAGCCATCTCACCATTCTGAGTTCAAGGTCATCGACGACATCAGGCATTTCATCAGCAAGGTTCCTTGTTTCATCAGGATCGCTTTTCATGTCGTAGAGCTCGGTTTCAGGGGTTTCCCAAAAAGCAGGGTCAAGCGTCTTTATGAGCTTCCACCTTTCAGTTCTTATTGCTCTTTTCGCTGTCCATAAACCTTGGTTGACGTATATCTCATTCCACGTCTCTTGTTCGCCGTTTGCGATCTGCACTAGATCTCTGCCTTCAAGATTACTTGGGCATTCTATGCCGAAAAGATTCAATATTGTTGGCGCAAGACATATCGTTGATTGTACGAGCCCGTTCACTTTCGTGCCTTTTGGTATGTCCGGTGGATACCGCATTATCAGAGGTACATGTACCGTGGTCTCATAAACTTCGTGATGATCGAAATAAAAATGATGCTCGCCTAAGCTTTCACCGTGATCCGAGGTTAGAATCACCGCCGTTTCTTCCGTAATTCCCAATTCGTCAAGCAGCAGAAGCAATTCCTTAACATTGTCATCAGCATAACGGATTTCACCATCATACTGAGCCACTACATATTCGATGTCCGTAATGCCTTTCTTCAATGCATCAAGATGCCCCTTTGTGAAAGGCCAAACAGGCTGGCTTTTTAGAACATTTAGGCTTTT
Organism: Candidatus Bathyarchaeota archaeon; assembly: GCA_003601835.1. GTDB lineage: Archaea > Thermoproteota > Bathyarchaeia > Bathyarchaeales > DTEX01 > PIYB01. The sequence continues at coordinate 2,584 of PIYB01000009.1, read as the reverse complement.
ATTTTCAGGGTCACATTCATCGCCTTCATAGAACAGCCTTCTGTACCGTTCGGGAGGAAGATACAGCCCATGAGGATCCCAGTAATGGATGAATATGAAAAAATCTTTGTCTGCATTATCCTTAATCCACGGCAAAGCCATAGCATTAATCTCTTCCGCATCAACCTGCTGCAGCAATCGCCTCTGACCAGCAACAGGATTCATGTAGTATCTATAGCCACGGGCAAACCATCTTCGCATCATGTAAAGAGTGCTTACAGCAGCCGTTTCAATCCCTTTCTGGGACAGAATCTCCGGGAAACAAGGAATCCGCTCGGACAGCCTTTCGGTTTCGCTGTGCGAAACTATGCCTGTGTGAACGCCTCTAAGTCCCGTGAACATTGATGTGAATGACGGTTGGGTTGGAACATCCGTTGGATAAGCATTTTCAAAAAGAACTCCTTCTTCCGCCAAATGGTCTATAGTCGGCGATGTGTCATGGTGATAGCCATAGCAGCCTAAATGGTCAGCTCGAAGGGTATCGATGACAAGTAAGATAACCTTCACATTTGAGCCTCCATTGGAATCTCGTGATACATATAGATCTTAAAACGTTTTTCGTTATGTGCTCTCAGTGTACCTTAATGTAGAATGCAGAATGTCAAACGGTTCACAGGCGAACATCGATAGTTTGATAAATTAGAAACGGATTCCTAGTAAACAGGTCTGCTTAGATGATCCAGTTGGAAGCCTTGCTATTAACCGGTAGAACCATAGATCAAGGCTGCGGGAAGGAAAGCGGTAAGCTGTCCGAGGAATACCTGGACAGCGTTGCAGTTTGCGAGATGAACGAAGAGGACATGAAGAAGCTAAGGTTACGTGACGGCGACAGAGTTAAAGTGACAACAGCGTTTGGCTCCGTCGTCCTTAAAGCCAAAAAATCACGCAGAATACGATCGTCCGGAACAATTTTCGTACCTTATGGTGCTTGGGTCAATCAGGTTACGTCGCCAAAAACAGGCGGGACAGGCATGCCTCTGCTTAAGGGCATAAAAGTTACGGTTGAACCTACGGATGCTGATGTCCTTAGCTTACCTGATCTTCTGGCTCGTTCATATGGGAAGATAAAAAGTTCTGGGAGGAAATAGTGGTTGCAGGTTTTTTCAAACATTGTATGTCCTGTGTGTGGTTGTTGTTGCGACGACATTGAAGTGGCTGTTGAAGATGGAAGAATAGTTAATGTTAAGAACGCCTGTGCGCTCAGCGCCGCAAAATTCGAGAACCTTTCCAAGCACAGAAACACAACTCCGCTTGTAAGAAAGAACGGCAAGCTTGTGAAAGCCTCCCTTGAAGAAACCGTAAGCCGAAGCGCTGAAATACTTGCGAACTCCAGATATCCCGTTCTCTACGGTTGGAGTTCGACGAGCTGCGAGGCAATCAAGGTTGGGTTAGAACTCGCAGAAGAAGTGGGCGGAGTCATCGATAACACCTCGACGGTATGCCACGGTCCGTCAATCCTTGCAGTTCAGAATGTTGGACTTACAGGAACCACCCTTGGACAAATTCGCCACCGTGCCGACCTCATCATCTATTGGGGAAGCAATCCTTGGAGCGCACATCCCCGCCACATGGAGCGCTACACAGCTCTCTCAGAAGGTAAATTCCAGAAAAGTCTCTGGAGGCGCCTTTCGAAACGGTTCCGCGCCGAGTCAATTATGAAAAAGATCGACAGAATAGTGAATTTGGTCTTCAAGAAAGGTGTTGCGCCAACGACGTTTGAAAAACGAGAAATGAAAGATTATGTTCTCTCATCTGAAGAGCGCAAAGTTATAGTTGTAGACGTGCGGCGAACTCGGTCTGCAGACATAGCTGACTACTTTCTTCAAGTTGAACCCGGCAAGGACTATGATGTTCTTCAAGCGCTCCGCGTTTTGATTCGGGATGAAGAGCTTGACGTAGACGAGGTTGCTGGCATACCCGTGGAAACGCTTGAAGAGGTTGCTGATGTTATGATAAACTGCAAGCTAGGCGTCATATTCTTCGGTCTTGGACTGACGATGAGCAGCGGAAAACTCCGGAACGTGGAAGCTGCAATAAAACTGACCCAAGACCTTAACAGTCTGACAAAGTTTCTTATACTGCCCATGAGAGGCCATTTCAACGTGACCGGCGCTAACACCGTGTTCACATGGCAAACAGGATATCCGTACGCCGTCGACTTTTCACAAGGGTATCCCCAGTACAATCCGGGAGAAACATCAGCCATTGACATATTACGCCGAGGAGATTCTGATGCTGCACTTGTGTTGGCTTCGGATCCAGTATCCAATTTTCCGCATGAAGCAGCGCAAAACTTGGTTAAAAACCCGCTGATTGTAATTGATCCTCATCTTTCGCCAACAGCATTAATGGCAGATGTTGTGATTCCCTCGGCTTTCGTAGGGATCGAGGTTGAGGGGACAGCTTATCGAATGGACCATGTTCCGTTACCTTTGAGAAAAATAGTTAACCCGCCTGAAGGATGCTTACCTGATGAAGAGATATTGAGGCGCATTCTACATGAAGTTCGAAGGATCAAAACGGATGCAGGTTAAAGCGATATACT
>PIYB01000042.1 GCA_003601835.1 Candidatus Bathyarchaeota archaeon | reverse complement strand
CAAACTGTGGGGAATGCGGTGAAGAAAACTGCATGGCGTTTGCCGTCAAGCTGGTGAACAGAGAGGTTCCGCTTGAGCTGTGCACTCCGTTGATTAAAGAGGAAAAGTATGCGGAGTCTCGGAGGAAACTTGAGGAACTTTTGGCGCCAATCGTCAAGGAGGTCACTATTGGTACGGGAAGCCGGGCTGTTAAGGTGGGCGGAAAGCTGGTTATGTACCGTCATGAGTTCACGTATCACAACCCGACGCCCATAGCTGTTGATGTGACTGACGAGATGCCCATTGAATCATCTGACCCGGCTGAGGAAACGCTGATGGGAAGAATTAGGAAGATCGAGGAATTCACATACAATTACATCGGCAGAGACTTGAGTCTTGACATGGTAGCCGTAAGGTCAACCTCGGGGCAACCGTTCAGGTTTAAGTCTACGGTTGAAATGGTTGTTAAGAACACGGAGATGCCGCTTGTTCTCTGCAGTTTTGATCCTGATGTTATGGAAGCCGGGCTTGTTGCTGCTCAGGGACGGAGACCGTTGATCTACGCGGCGACGAAGGACAACTGGAAGGAGATGGCAGAGTTGTCTTTAATGTACGACTGTCCGTTAGCCGTTTTTGCACCGGGGGATCTATCTCTGTTGAAGTCGTTGACTAAGACCTTGCTTGAGTATGGCGTTGAGGATCTGCTGCTTGACCCTGGGACATTTACGGGTGACGGTTTGTCTGACACGATTAACAATTTCACGATGATCAGGAGAAACGCGTTCAAGGCGGGAGATGAGCTGCTGGGGTTTCCGTTGATAGGGACGCCGATAACGGCTTGGCTGGATGAAAAAGCCCAGAAAGAAGACAAAGCGTGGAAAGAGGCGTACGTGGCAGCGATGTTGATGTCAAGGTTCGCGGATCTTTTGGTGATGCATAGCTTGGACGGCTGGGTTCAGCTTCCCGTAATTATCTGGCGGTTCAATCTTTACACGGATCCGAGGAAGCCTGTTTCCGTTGAGCCTGGGCTTAAGGTTTTCGGGAGCCCTGACGAGAATTCTCCGTTGTTGCTTACTACAAACTATGCGTTGACCTATTTCACCGTTGAGTCTGACATAAAAAGAGCTAATGTGGACTGCTACTTGCTTGTCGTTGACACGGAAGGCATCAGCGTTGAAAGCGCTGTTGCCGGCAGATATTTGACGGCTGACGTGATTGCTGACGCCATTAAACAGTTTGAGGTGGAAAAGAAGGTTAACCACAGGTTTCTCATCATACCCGGGTTAGCAGCTAGGTTGAGCGGTGAAACGGAGGAAGCCTTAGGCGGCGAATGGAGAGTTCTGGTTGGTCCTAAAGACTCATCTGGGATTCCAGAATTTCTAAGCAAAAGATGGCCGCCTGAAAAAGAGAGTTAAGACCATACTTTTGGTTTTTCTTCGTTGTGTCCTCTTTCTTCTTTTTGTGGCTTTTATAAGCTGTGTGTGGGGAAGAATTCTTTGTTTCCAGGGATGTATAGGCTTTCTGAGTAGGCTTCTGAGAACATTGGGTCGACAAGTAGGTCGACGTAGAACATTTTTTGGGCGATTTCCTCTGCTTGTTTTCTTTTTTCCATTGATAGAAGACAGGCGTATGCTCCTGCGATTGAGCCGTTTCCAATAGGCTGGATTTTTGCGTTTGGGAATTCTGGGAAGATGCCGAATTTTGTGACGTTTTTGATGTCAGCATAGGTGCCGAAGGCTCCTGCGAGATACACGTTTTTTACGTCGTATATTGAGATTTTTAGTTTTCTCATAAGAACGATTATTGCTCCGCATGTTGCGGCTTTTGAGTCCATGAAGTAGTCCATGTCTCGTTGTGTTATGACGATGTCTCTGCCAAGTTCGGTTTTTTCAGCGGGCACCAGCACGTATTCAAGTCCGTCTTTTCCTTCTCTGACAAGCGGGGTTCTTCCTTTCACAATTTTTCCGGTGAAGTCGAGGATGCCGGCTGAAAACATTTCTGCAGTGGCATCGATTATGCCTGAGCCGCATATTCCTCTTGGACGCGTGTTTCCGATGACTGTGTATTCTGCTTCGCAGGTTTCAGGGTTTATTTTTACGTGTTCGATTCCGCCTTTCATCGCCCTCATTCCGAACCTTATTCCTCCCCCTTCGAAGGCTGGTCCAGAGGCGCATGAGGTTGACATAAGCCAGAGGTTGTTGCCGAAGATTATTTCCCCGTTTGTTCCCATGTCCACGAGAAGGGAGATTTCGTCTGATTCGTACATGCCGGACACTAGGATGTCACCGATTGCATCTCCGCCGAGGAACCGGCTTACGTTAGGCAAACAATACACATATGACTCCGGGTTCACCGATATGCCGATTTGCCGAGCTTTTCTGATTATCGGTTTTCTAGAGACTTTCTTGTTGCCGTCCACATATGCAAGATACGCGGGGTCAATTCCGGCTAACAGATGGTTCATGACTGTGTTTCCGCCTATGCATATGTCGGTTATCTCGTCTCGGTTGATGCTTGAGGTTAAGGATATCTTTCTAACTAGGTCATTTATTGTCCGCACTGCAGCTTCCTGAAGTCTCCTTAGCCCTTCAGGGTTGCTTCCATAGGATATTCTGGAGACTAATGCTTCTCCGTATGTTATCTGGCTGTTCAGCTCCGACATCTTAGCTAGGATTTTGCCGTTGGTTAAATCGACGAGGAAGCCGACCACTGTTGTTGTCCCAAGGTCAACGGCTAGACCATAGTTTATGCCGGTTTTGTCGCCGGGTTCAACGTTTATGATCTCGGGTGTCTTGTTTGTTAAGCTCAGGGTTGCCGTCACGGTTTTTTCTTTTAACAGCGAATGAGCCTTTTTGATGACGGTTTCGGCTACCATCGGTGTTGGACCTGAATATCCTTCAGGCTTGAATACTGGACGTTCAGCATTTTGAAATGCAGGCATGTTCAGCAGGTACTTTTTCGAAGCGGGGTTGATCTTTTTAACGACGGCTTCGATGTTGAGAAGTATTTTCGGGCTGAAGACACGGCTTTCAACGGGAATGGTGATTTCACAGTCTGTTTCAACCCGGGATAGGCAGGCAAGCCAGTAGCCTTTCGCCTTTTCTTCCGGTGAAAGCCATTTTTCGCTTTTTGACGAGATTTCCTTTAGCTCGCCTTTGTCAAGTATGACCCTGCAGGTTCCGCATTCCCCGTGTCCTCCGCATATGCTTCGAATCATTATGCCGGCTTCTCTAATGGCGTCCAGAAGAATTGTTCCGCGTTCCACCTCGATCATCTTGTTCATCGGGTTGAACACTATTCTAACACGGTTTTTCATCCGTTAAAAACCTCCTGAATCTGCTTCGGTATCTACCTCTAATAAACGGTTACAGAGAGCTGCTGCTTCTTGAACAGCTTCGGTGCGGGGAGACGAAAGCAGCGGAGAAACCCCGGAAAGGTCTGCTTCTCGGATGGCTGGATCAAAATGGATGAGTCCAAGAAGGGGAGTTTCCAGTTTTTTGGCTGTGATCTGAACCGCGTTTTTGTCCTTGTTGTTCATGATTTTGTTACCTACAAGTAAGACGTTCTTTATGTTCATCTGGGCGGCAAGTTTTTTTATGCGGTTTGCAGTTTCAAAAGCCTTTACGCTTGGTTCTACAACTATCAGCATTGCATCCACATGTTCAGCGGTTCCTCTTCCGAGATGTTCAGTTCCGGCTTCCATGTCAGCTACTACGGCTTCATCTCTCCGCACTAGAATGTGACGTAAAAGCATTCTAAGCAGATAGTTAGCTGGGCACATGCATCCTGCGGATGCTTTTCGAACCACCCCCATCACGAGCAGGTTGACGCCTAAAGGGGTTTCGACGGCGTACCGTTCAACGATGTCGTCCACGGTGAAGCTCAGCCTGAAAACAGCTCCATAAGAGTCGGGGTCTGCGCCGGTTTTTTCTTTTATCAGTTCAGCGTTGTCTGAGATTGGAATTATCTGGTTGGCTTTCGTTTCGTCTAGTCCCAATGTGTAGGCGAGGTTTGCGTTTGGGTCTGCATCAATTGCGAGGACGTTGAATCCTTTTTTATGCAGGCTGCAGGCTAATGCTCCGGCTATGAAGGTTTTTCCGACGCCGCCCTTTCCCGTTATTGCAATCTTCATGTTTTCAACCTGTCGCTTTGGATGTCTCTATTGTATTCCGAGAGGTACAAGATACGTTTATCGCTTTACGGTTTTCGTTAAGTTTTTCTACGTGAAATCCCCGGGGGACTGTTCATTTTTGCTGCAGTTTTCTCGTCGGTCATGTGCGGTTGCTTCAGAAACCCGGTTTTAAAACCTCTACTTGTTTATGGACGCTTTTTCGATGGCTTTTTCCATTATTTTACGGGTTTCCATCTGAGTCCTTCCTCTAACATGGCTAGGTAGTTTCTTGCTGGAACGTAGTTTGTCACCGTGTTACCTGATCCGAGGAAGTATCTTCCCCCCGGCATACATTTGTCCAGTATCATTCTTACGTATTTTCTCAAGGATTCAAGATCATATCTTGCAAGTTTGTCAACATCGACGCCGCCGAGGACGCCGACTTTGTCGCCGTATTTTTCTTTGAACTCCCATACGGGCATGATTACGTCTTGAAAGGAGTGAAAAGCATCTATTTTAACATCCTCGATCAGGTCGTCCATGATTCTGTAGATGTTGCCGCAGCTGTGCAGAAGAAAAAGTTTGCCGTGCTCATGTGCGAGCGAAGCGAATTTTTTGAGCCAAGGGATGACGATTTCTCTCAGAGTCTCCGGTCTGACCATTGTTCCTTTCTTGTATCCCATGTCGTCGCAATGAAATATGGCTTCGACGCAGCTGTGTGAAACCGCGTCGGCATATCCTTTATAGACTATGTTTCCCCATTTTTCGAAGACGGCTTTCACAAGGTCAGGGTCAACGAACAGGTTGCGGAACATGCATTGCCATCCCATCAGCCGTTCGCCAACCATCTCGTACAAGGTTGATCCAAACGTCAGCTTCATGCCGTCCGGGAGAATTCCGCTTAGAAACTTGAAGTATTCTGTTAGGTCAAGGTTGATGCGGTCCCAAGGGAACGCTTCAAAGTCTTCCCAGCTTGTGATTATCCCAGTGTTTTCCTCTACCCATGTTCTGGTTCCACGGGAAAGTATGGCGGTGTCCTCTGTTTCTCTATACTTCACTGAGAATGGGGCGAGCGGCAGCCAAACTGGAGTGTAATCGTAACCCATTCGATGATAGAACTCGACGGAAAACTTTAGGAACCGTTTATCCTCTTCCAGTAAGGTTGGTACATCTTTGCCGTCGATGAACAGTTTCTCCTTCTTTTTCCTATCTCGGTCTGTACCTTCAGGAGTCTTAATGTTCAGGATCCTTTCAGCGATGAATACCATTACCTCGTAGTCGACGCCGAGTTCAACAAAATGAACCTTTTCCGGTAGTTGCTTCCCAAGCAGTATCTTTTTGAACAGTTCAAAGTTCGGAGAAGGATTCTTTAAAGGAAAAGACATCGCTGTCCCTTATAAGTTGTCAATGAGTTATCATTGGTTAAGGCGTTAGACTGTTTTAATTTTTTTGGAAAAGCCGATTCACCATTAAAAGAAGAAACCGTTACTTCAACAGTTCAACGTCTTTTCTCTCGTATGTGGAAACTTTTTCTTTATAAACGAAAAGAAAGAATCAAAAGAAATCGAAAGAACATTTATAAAGAAAAAATTTTTTCTGCACCGTACACCGCGCAGTCAGTTCCTCCGCCACCAGACAACTCGACGACAAACGAGCCATGTGGAACCTTGATTTTTTTACGCTTACTCATATAAGAAGAAAAAATGCATTAGTATTTGTCAACAGAACAAGAATCTACATCGGTGAAAACCGTTGAGCGAAAAGCTTCCCGGATACAAGGGCAAAGCATTAGAAACCTTGTTAAAAATCAAGGCTGAAGTAGGAGACCTTGTCCGCGTGAAGAAAGAAAGGGTCACCTACGAAGGCATCCTCATACCCCGGTCAGAACTTGGGGACGACAAACACATCGTCATCAAGATCAAGTCCGGATACAACATTGGAATAAAAGTGACATCTAAAACCGTGATTGAAAAGATCGGCACGATGACTAAACCCTCATTCAAACCGCCGCCCCCGCCTGAACAGAAACCAAACCTCCCAAGGGTTACGATAATCAGCACCGGTGGAACCATCGCCAGTCGTGTTGACTACAGAACCGGAGCCGTTAGACCAGCCATCTCGGCAAACGACCTCTACAGCATCGTCCCTGAACTTTCAGACATAGCAGCAATAGACACCGAGATATTGTTCAGCGTCTTCAGCGAGGACCTTACGCCCAAGCATTGGGCGGAAACAGCTAAAGCCGTCGCCAAATACATCGCCAATGGAGCACAAGGAGTGGTCATAACGCATGGAACAGACACGATGGGCTACACTGCGGCTGCTCTGAGCTTCGCACTGCAGAATCTACCAGTTCCCGTTGTTCTCGTAGGCGCACAAAGATCAGAAGATAGACCCAGCTCGGATGCTGCGACAAACCTAATAGGCGCAGTCATAGCCGCTGCTCAAGCTCCATTAGCAGAGGTTGTTGTAGCCATGCATGAAACCGTGTCTGACGAAGCCATAGTATTGCATCGTGGCACAAAGGTAAGGAAGCTTCACACCAGTCGACGTGACGCCTTCAAAACCGTGAATGCGAACCCTGTCGCCCGGGTTCTTGACAGAAAACTGGTGATGCTGACGGATGAATATAAACCGAGAAGCGCAGGGAAGAAGCTTGTTTTAAAACCTGATTTTAACGAGAAGGTTGCGCTTGTCAAGTTTTATCCGGGGATGAACCCGAATCTCATTGAGTGGCATATCGAAGCTGGATACAAGGGACTCATCCTCGAAGGAACCGGATTGGGGCACGTGCGACGAGAATGTTTTGCTGCGATCAAAAAAGCCATAGACAAAGGCATCATCGTAGCCATGACGTCTCAATGCATATGGGGACGGGTCAACATGAACGTGTACACGAACGGACGAGACCTCACAGCAATGGGCGTAATACCCCTAGAGGATATGCTGGCTGAAACGGCTCTTGTGAAGCTAATGTGGATCCTTGGACAAACCAGTGACATGGAAAAAGCGAAAAAGCTCCTAACAACAAACATTTCCGGAGAGATTTCTGCAAGATCAGTTGAACCGATTCCGCCACCTAAAACACTCGCACCTAACGATAGAGGAGCGTAAGACGTAATGAACATCGACTACTCAAAGATCGGTTTAAAAGTAGGACTAGAATGCCATCAACAACTTGACACGCAAGAAAAACTCTTCTGTGCCTGCAAGCCTCAGCTCTTCAAAGGAGAACCCGAGATAACCTTTCTGCGTAGGCTAAGGCCAACCCAAAGCGAACTAGGTCAAACCGATCCAGCTGCCTTCTTCGAATTCAAGAAAGGCATAAAAATCCTCTACGAAGCCAACAGTGAAACATCCTGCCTCGTAGAGATGGATGAGGAACCACCTCATCAGCTGAACCCGGAAGCATTAGAGATCACCTTGACAACAGCATTAATGATCGGAGCCCGACCCGTTGACGAAGTTCATGTTATGCGGAAAGTTGTGATCGATGGATCCAACACCACCGGCTTCCAAAGGACCTGCGTCATAGCCTTAAACGGAGCAATAACGGTCAACGGGAAACGGGTTCCCATAGAACACATAAGCCTCGAAGAGGACGCTGCACGGAAAACAGGAGCAGAAGGGTTAACCGTTCGTTACCGAATTGACAGATTATGCGTGCCCCTCATCGAGGTTACCACCGCCCCAGTTATCTACACGCCTGAAGAAGCAGAAAAGGTGGCTTTCGCCATCGGACGGATTCTACGGGCGACAAGGAAAGTGAAACGTGGCTTAGGCACCATCCGGCAGGACTTGAACGTATCCATCACGGATGGAGCTTTAATCGAAATAAAGGGAGTCCAAGAGCTAGAACTCATCTCAAAGGTCATCCGACACGAGGTTAAACGCCAAATCAACTTGCTGAAGATAAGAGACGAGCTCATGGCGCGCGGTCTCAAAGAAGACGAGATAAAGAACGAGTTCGTTGATGTCACCTCCGCGTTCACGAACACCAACTGCAAAATTCTTAAAAAAGCGGTAAAACGAGGCAACCCGATTCTAGCTGTGAAGCTGCCGAAATTTGCGGGGCTTCTAGGAAAAGAGCTGATTCCCGGGTTGAGGCTTGGAACCGAGATGGCGGACAGAGCTAAGTTTTGGGGCAGAGTTGGAGGCATACTTCACACGGATGAGATTGCATCATACGGCGTCACAGAAGACGAGATAGACGCCGTTAGAAAGCTTGTTAAGGCTACAGACCAAGATGCCGTTGTAATCGTTGCCGACGTCAAAGAGAACGCCTTAGACGCATTAGAAGCCGTAACGGAGAGAGCTCGAGAAGCATTGAAAGGGGTTCCAGAAGAAACCCGCGCCGCCAACCCCGATGGGACAACTAGGTACATGCGACCAAGACCCGGTGCAGCGCGAATGTATCCCGAGACCGATGTGCCGCCCATCCCCATCACAGACGAATACGTCAAACAGCTTCGTTCACAGCTTCCGGAACTACCGTCACAAAGAACTCAAAAGCTGATGAAGAGATACGGGTTAAACAAGAAGCTCGCCTGGCAGCTTCAAGACTCCGAGTATGGAGACTTGTTTGAAACCATTGTTGAGACAACAAATATGCCGCCTAATTTTGTCGCTGCAACTTTAACTGAAACCTTTAAGGCTCTTAAACGGGACGGTGTTGAGGTTAGCAGGGTGACGGGAGAACGGATAGTTGAAGTTTTCAGGCTTGTTAGCTCCGAAAAAACATCGAAGGAGGCTATACCTGAGATCATAACGTGGCTTTCGAAACATGAAGACGCTGAGCCCGCAGATGCTGTTAAAGCCTTAGGTTTAACCATGATCTCCCCGGCAGAATTAGAGTCCATGATAGATGAACTCATAAAGAAGAACGAGCGCCTCATAAACGAGAGAGGTGCGAAAGCATTCGGGTTCTTGATGGGCGCCATAATGAGGGAGCACAGAGGAAAAGTGAAAGCAGAATTAGTCAGCAGGATGATCAGACAAAAACTGTTAGAAAAACAGAGAAAAGGGTGAATTGTTCAATCTCAGTCAGACAGTTCTCGTTAGCATCATTGTGAGGACAGCTAAGATTAAATCATTATGCTGGATATTTAGCAAATATCTTAAGCGATGAAAAGAAGGTGCCGGAAATCTCTGAGACAGGTTTAAGTAAAGACGAAATTGAAACCCCCGCGTTGCTAATCGATCTGGATGCCTTGGAAAGAAACATCAACAAAATGGCAGATTACTTTTCTAAAGTTGAAGCGTCCTTACGACCCCACGCAAAAACCCATAAAACGCCGATAATTGCGCATAAACAGATCAAGGTTGGCGCCATAGGAGTGTGTTGTCAGAAGCTAAGCGAAGCTGAGGTGATGGTTGCCAGCGGAATCGATGATGTCTTGATCACGAACGAGGTTGTTAACCCATCGAAAATAAAGCGGCTGGTCAGTCTATCGAAACATGGAAGGATCATCGTTGCCGTTGACGATCTAGAAATTGCTAAGGCAACATCGGAAACAGCAGTAAAAACCGGCGTGAAACAGGATGTCGTAATCGAAGTTAACGTTGGACTTAACCGTTGCGGCGTTGAACCCGGCAAACCTACCGTTGAATTCGCGAAGAAACTTTTGAAGCTCAAAGGACTTAACCTCGTAGGGCTCTTAGGTTATGAGGGGTCATTCTTCAACATCTCCGACTTCGAGGAGAGAAAGAAGGCTGCGAACGCACGGAATAAACTTTTGATAGAAACGAGAGATTTACTTGAGGACGCTGGGATCACCGTTGAAATAGTGAGTGCAGGAGCTACCGGCACCTACAACATCACCGGTGAGTATCCGGGAATAACTGAGATTGAAGCTGGGTCATACGTTTTCATGGACACCACGTACACGAGACTTGCAGGCTTAGATTTTGAATACGCCTTAACCTTGCTGACCACGGTTATAAGCAGACCTGCGCTGGAAAGAGCGGTTGTCGACGCTGGGTTAAAAGAGGTCACCAAAGAATTCGGCATGCCACAAGTAAAAGACGTGGAGGGAGCTACGCTTCAAAGCCTAAGCGAGGAACATGGGACACTGAGGCTTGAAAAAACCGTAGATCTGAAGATCGGAGACAAGATAGAACTCATTCCTAGCCACTGCTGTACAACGGTGAACCTTCACGACAAATACTACTGTTTAAGAGATGGTGTGGTTGAAGCCGTGTGGAACATTGCCGCGAGAGGAAAAATCCGTTAAAGTTTTTCTCGTTTGCTTAATAACGACGGGAAAAAGCAAGTCCTTTTTTATGTACTTGTCCTAATTGTTTTTAAGACCATGCCTGTTGAAAGAGTCGAAGCCAATTCTTCCACATGATGTTTTCGACGTCTCCGTTTGTGTATCCTCGCTTTTTCAATAACCGCGGAATCGTCTGCAAATCCGCTATTGTGTCTAAATCGTGAGGGCATTGTTCTTTTCCAAATCCCCCGTCAAGATCGCTTCCGATCGCCACGTTTCGGCTGTTTCCAGCCAGTCTGTGTATGTGCTCCATCTGATCCACTACGGCTTCCATGCTGACCACTGTGTTCGAGGTTTTCCCTTTAATCCACCCGGGATAAAGCATCCAAGCATCCAAAGCCACACCGATCACAGCATCCCGTTTGATCAGAGCTCGAATCTGTTCATCTGAGAATTGCCTGTCTCCGGGAACCAGAGCTCGACAATTGTTGTGGCTGGCAATAACGGGTCCCGGAAAAAGGTCTAATGCCTCCCAGAAACTTTCTTCAGAGAGGTGACTGACATCTAAAACTACACCGATAGAATACATGTTTTCTAACAGTTCACGCCCAAGAGACGTGAGACCGCCTTTTGTCCCTGTTCCATGAGCATAAGTGCTCACCCCGTAATGCGATAGGCTTACTACTCGAACTCCGGTTTCCCACCAAGAT
>PIYB01000008.1 GCA_003601835.1 Candidatus Bathyarchaeota archaeon | reverse complement strand
AATGCACACCAAGCTTATATCCAAGATGTACGGCGGAGACCCTTTTAAAGCTCCAGATGAGGCTCTTGCTAAGACATATGAAAAATTGGACACGGACATGATCTTCTGGACTCTGCAGTCTTGGCATCCATGGAATGAAGCTAGGGCAAGAGGAGAAACCTTTGATGAGAGAACGGACTGGTCAACCTTGTTTCCCACAACTTGGAGACCCACGCATCCAGTGAGCTCCGTTGGCGACATTCTAGATTATAACCCGGAAGAACATGTGAACTTGGACAGTGACCATTTCGACGAGGTTGTTGCCTATTTCGATAACGAACATAAGAAAAAACAAGATCTCTTCAGAACCCAGCTCGTTCCCGGCGGATACTACTGCACCTGTTTCATGTGACCCGTCATGACTTTTGGGCTTGAATGGACCTTGAAGTATATTTTGAAACATTCAAAAAATACGGAAAAAGACCACTTCGCTGTCCCTCTTAAAGAAAGCCGTCTAAAGAAAAGACTGCAAACTGTTTATGTAGGCTTCTATGCTGCTGCGGAACCCGGCGTGCTTTGCTTTTTGTTTAGTGAAACCCTTTTGTTTGGCTAATTTTGTGATGGCTTTGTGCACGCCGGAACTGTATTGAAAAGCCTTCTTCGGTCTCATTGCCGCCTCTCTGGGCACACCGATTTCTAAGGCTGTCTTCCTTAAGACGTGTTTTCTTAAGTCGTCATCCTTTCCCGTTATTTTGAGGTTTAAAGGGATTTTCATGGCGAAGTCCACGAATTCGTCTGAAAGAAAGGGTGTGACATAGTTGACGCGAAACAGGGCTGAAAGCTTGTCCATTTCTTTTTTGTCGTTTTTCGCAGTTTCAACAAGTGTTTCCATAAGATTCTTCATAGCGGTTTCATCGCCGTAGTGGCTTCTGTAAACGTGGTATCCACAAAAGAGTTCATCTAATCCGTTGGCTGAAAGAACGGTTTTCAACTGGTTTTCGGAAGCCAGCCTAAAAACATAGTAGAAACAGACGCAGTTTTCCAGTCTGACAAGCCTATCGAATTCTATTGTTCTCAAAACAGTCTTCAGTCCTTCCTCCAGTTCTCCTAGGCTGACTAAATCGCTCAGCAGATTAAGGCCCAACACGTCGGACACTGCTTTCGAGATTTCTATATCTCTTCTGTTGGAAAAGCTGACCGTCAATAATGTGGCATTCTTGCCCATGTTTTTGCAGGCTTTGGCCAACAGTGAGCTGTCAACGCCTCCAGAAAAGGCTATTCCGACGCTTCTTGATTCTACCTCATCGACAACAAAATAAACCTTCTGTTTCAACTGTTCAATGATTTCCATAGTTTTCAGTGATAGTTTCGTGCTTAATAGATGTACGGCTCCTCCGGTCGGTCGCAAAACCGGCCGCCGGTACTTGTGGCTGTTCTTCGGCGTGATTCCTTAAATAGCTTGGTTAACATACATGCCGTGCACAAGTAAGTTGGCTCAATTTGAGCAGTCTCGTGGAAATTAACGCCGAAGACTGGAAAAAGGAAGTTTTAGAATCCGACAGGCTGGTTGTGGTCGATTTTTGGCATGAAAAGTGTCCGTGGTGTCTAAGGCTTGCACCGGTATATGAAGAAGTCGCTGAAGAATACAAAGGAAAGGCCAAATTTGCCAGTATGAACGTCTTAGCCAGCCGCGAAAACCAATACTTAGCTTTGAAGTTCGGTGTCATGGGTACCCCTACATTGGTATTCTTCTGCGCAGGTAGACCTGTTGACGCCGCGACAGGTTTCCAGCCGAAGGAACGGCTTAAGGGAATAGTTGAAGAAGTGCTTAGAACCCACAAGGAATGCGTCGAAAAAAGCACCGAACTTAAGATAGAGTAGCGAACTTACAAAGAAGAACAGAATGCTGTTCCTCTGTCCCTTTTTTGTGTTCTTAAATATTCCAGAAAATAAACCGTAACAATGACCTAAGAACAGCATCCACGAAACTTTTATTAGACGTGCTATGGATTCTGTTTTGTCAAGGCGGGTGAGTGGGGTCACCTCCACCCGTTCCGCCCTATAAACCCCGGAGTAGGAGGTGAAAAGAAAGAATGAACACGAAAGATCTAACTCTCGCCGCTGTTTTTGCAAGCCTGTACGCGGTTCTCGTCGTTTTTCTCGCTTCTGTGTCCTTCGGTCCAGTTCAACTCCGCATAGCGGACTGTCTGCTACCGCTCGCAGCGCTTTTCGGGTGGCCCATCGTTTTAGGGGCTACAATCGGATGTTTCGTCGGCAACGCCGCGGGCGGCGTGATCGCTTTCGGAGCAGTAAACCCTATGGACATTGTTTTCGGCTCCGTCGCCAATTTCATAGCTACCTTCGTCATCTTTGCCCTTAGAAAGAGAAGGCTTCTTGGGTGCGTGTTTGCCTCCGTGATCGTAGGCGCCGTCGTAGGTGGATACCTTTGGATGTTCGTCCCGCCGCCGGATATCCTTGGTTTTCCTCTGCAACCCTGGGCAGCCATGGTCATCAGTGTGACCGCTAGTAGCCTTGTTGCTATCGGCGTCATCGGGTACGTTTTGGTTTCAGCTCTTAGCCAACCGAACATAGTTGAACCGATAAAGGCTCGAGGAGTCACGGTCTACTCTTAGTGTAACTGGGATGTTTGAACCTGTAGGGATGATTTAAGATGCTATTTCATCCGCGTGTTCCTGAATCTTTACAATAGCGTCCACAATGTCGTCCATATCTTCCTTTGTCCCCAGCAACATGTACTGATAGAACCAAACGGCTTCATCATAGCACATTTTTTCTGTGACAGGAAGCATCACGCGGCTGTAATCCGTCTTTTCTCCGTATTCTCTAACCAAGAACCTGTGTTAACAAGGTTGAGCATGAACTTTTCCTTGTAAAGCGGCTTATATCCTCCACTGTATGGGATTCCCTCAGCCCGCAGCGCCTGAACAAACCGGTCTTTAGGCAAACCCCGGAACTGTTCAGCGTCGTACTTGAAAATGTACAGATGATAAGCGTGGCGGGTTACTCTTGGGTCTTTCTTCAACGGTTCAACCCCGTTGATCTCTGACAGCCGCTTTGAAAGGTAACGGGCATTTTCGTTTCTTCTTTTCGTCTCTTCTTCTAACCTAGTTAGCTGAACCAGCAGTATTGCGGCTTGAAACTCGGTCATTCTCAAGTTAGTGCCTAACAGGTCATGCTGGTACCAGGCGCCTTCTACGGTTCGTCCACAATTATGGTAGGACCAGCAAAGCTCGTAGAGCTTTCTATCGTTGGTGACGACCATGCCGCCTTCACCGGATGTGATGTTTTTACTTGACTGAAAACTGAAGGTTCCCATGTCGCCTAAGGCTCCAACCTTTCTGCCGCGCCATTCAGTTCCCCAAGCTTGACAAGCATCCTCCACAATGAAAAGGTCATGTTTCTCTGCTGTTCGGAGAATAGAATCCATGTCAACGGGGCAGCCGCCTATGTGAACCGGGACAATAGCTTTCGTCTTATCCGTTATAGCGTCTTCAATCTTTTCCGGGTCTATGGTGAAGGTTTCAGGGTCTATGTCAACAAAAACAGGTAATGTGCCCACGTAAAGAACTGCGGATGCCGTTGCCATAAACATATACGCAGGCATAACAACCTCATCTCCCATGCCGATGCCTGTGGCTCTAAACGCGACTTCAAGAGCTGCAGTGCCATTAGTTACAGCCACGCCGTATCTGGCATCTTGATAGGCAGCGAACTTCTCTTCGAACTCTTTCTTTTTTGTCCCGCCGATGCCCCAAACCCCGCTGTATAAGACTTCCTTGAGGGCTTCAAGTTCTCTTTCGTCGAAGATCGGCCATTTCGGATAAGGTTTGGTTCGCACTGGTTTGCCGCCTTTAACAGCCAGTTTGCTCAATGTTCATCCCTTTTTTTCAATTGAAGGTTGCTATGGCTTCTTATGTAGCGTTTCAAGCAGTTCTAAACATTTCTTGGTGATCAATTCTTCAGCCTCTGGGCTGACTTGGCATGCAGCATTCACCTCGTAGCCGCCTTCTGCATAAGCCTCGCGGGTTGGCACGTATCCTACGTTGCCGTTAGCGTACCCAACGAAGAATGTGTCAGCGAACGGTGAATGCTGCTTCACGTAAACGCCGATCTCGTTGAATAATTCACCGGGGACGAAAACGATGCCGAGGTCCCCCAGCTTCCATGCTTGAATCTCCGCCTCCACGGTCGGCAAGGGCTTGCCTGTGTTCCAGCTTTCTAATGCTTGGGTTACGCGTTTGCGTCTAAGATTCGTCCAGTTGATTAAGCCTTCCGCTGCGCCTTTCTTTTTTAGTTTTTCGATTTCCTTTTCGAGGCTTGCTAGAATCTTTACGGCGTTCTCTTTTGAACCGTAGTTGTAGCGAGGAATCTTTATGGTTTCTGAAGCTACAGCTAGAGAACCGTCAGAAACCGGGTTGATGTCTTCCCAAACCTTGACTATTTCGCAGCCTAGCTGTGTCCCAAGTTTTCTCGCAGGCTCATAGGAGTAGTTAATCCAAACCGGGTTTATGTTGCCGCAGGCTCCCTGCAAAAACATGTAGTGCGCACCTGTCAGGGTTTCCACGACTTCACGCGCCTTACCGGGGTAGTCAGCTGATATGAAACGCATCCGCCATGTTTGAGAAACAGGATGACACGCAAAGTTAACTATGCAAGCTGAACCGGGCTGGTCTGAAGTCTGAATCTTTAGGATTCCAACCTGACGGTCTATAGGCTTCTCTGGGTTCTGTCCCAGAATGATTGTGCCGTCCGCCTGTATCTGCCGCCGGTTGACTCCGATGTTTGATGTGCCCCATCCTACGCCTATTGTTACCTCTCGCATGTTTGCCGCTGCTTCCTCAACGGCTCCAGCCAGATAAAACTTCAAGGCAGCCCGGTACGCTGTGACGGCGGAGGAAGGTTTGTAAAAAGTATTGTATTCGCTAACAGCAGGTCCGTAATGAGTGTGAGTGCAGGCGACAGCCACGTGTTTTCCAGGGATGCCGGTTCTTGCAGATATCTCTTGTCTGACCTCGCTTACGAGCGAAACGTCCATGTCGCACAGGTCGCAGGAAAGAACGGCTGCAGTGTTTTCTCCGTCAACGATGACCAGTGATGTTGCTTTCAGCCTGTCATGAACGCCGAGAGAAGAAGGTTCACGAGCAGCAAAACCATCCATTGCGATTCCTATGGGCGGCGTAATATCAACACACGACATGCCCATCTTCATCATGACTGCAGCATCTCCTTTCCCTAGGGCTCATTCTGGTACAAGCCTATTTTACGTTTTTCTCGTTTCGAATAGAATACGTCACTTTTTCTCATGAATCGTCAGGCACACGTGGACGATCGTCTGGAAAACAGTCAAAAGGATTCAGATGCGTCAGTTCGATGATTGATTCACGGGATTGGCGATTTGCACATATCCTTCCCCCTTGTGGAACAGTGATTTCACTTGGCGCTGCCTGTATATAAAAGGAACGATATTTTACATGAACTGTTCTAGTCTTGTTAACCCTATGATTTTGTCGAATTCCAACCCGAGTGCGTCAAGGATCTGGTCGAAGGTTGACCGTAGGTACGCAATGTACTTGTCGGTGTCAATCTCATGGTTTGATGCAAGTTCAACAGGCTTAACATGGGGTTCCCGGGTGACCTTTACGAATCTTATGAGGTCTCCTGCCTTTATTTCAACTCCGTGGTCTTTGAGTTGGCGGGCTGCCTTCACGTGTTGAGGAGTCGTCTTGGTATAATACCTAGGTAGCTTGCCCAGCACAACCTCGAAAGCTAGGTCGTTAAGGTCCTTCCATTCGCGCCGTTTGATTATGTTATAGCATTCCCGGATGATTCCCTCAATGTCCCTTTTAGCAGCCTCGAAGTCCGCTGGGGTTTTAACCTGAGCAAGCCTGCTCTGCATCTCATCGAAGTACCGCTTGATCAGCCTTGGAATGTGCCTTTTCTTTCCTGTTAAGCCTTTGACATCTACGCTTCCGTCCTCAAAGACCCCGAGATAATTCTTCTTCCTAGAACTCAAAACGGCGTAACGGTATGCCTTGTCCACTTCCAGCCCCATGTCCAAGTTCTTTTCAGACCAGTCCGCTAATGCCTTAATCTGTTCCGGCGACGGGTTTTTCAGAAACAGGCTGTCTGTGTCCCCGTATAGAACCTCAATTCCAAGTTTCTTGGCGTACTCAATGGTGTGCGTTATGATGTCTCTTCCAATGGCTGCTGTCGCCTCCGCTACAGGGGGACAGTAAAGGTCGAAGGTTTCAGCCCCGAACACTCCGTAAGACGCGTTAAGAATGACCTTCAAAGCGCTCTGGGTCACGCTGTACCAGTTCCGCTGTTCTTCTGGAAGCGACTTGTCTTTAGCCTTCGGCTTGTACCATTTAACCCTCAAGTCTCGAAGAGAACCGATGAGCGCGCTTTCCAGAGCCCTCTGTTTCGTGCACACCCAGTGAGGTGTCCCCGGAACCTTGTTTGATTTGCATTCTTCATGCGGGCAGTTAACTGATTGATAGCCTAAGTTGTGAACCTTGATGATTGACGGGTACAGGCTTTGGAAATCCATCACAGCAACGTTGAAGTGCACTCCGGGCACAGGCTCCACGACGATGGCACCTTTGTACTTCTTTCCTTTGATTATGGCCTTCGTGGTGGTCATGCCTTTAGCAGCGATGATGTCGTCTCTGTTCGGGATCAACATGCCTCTTCTACGGTGCTCGTATTGCATGAAGCTCCGTATCCACCGGGACACTCCTTGCCGGCTTACATCCTCCATGGGCATCCGGCTTATTCGAGATAAGACTAGGATGAGCTTCATCACAAGGTCATCGTTGTACGTTGTCAGGTCCAAAGTGATCTCTGCGTCGTTCAGACAGTATTCCGCTAGCTCTGAATATGAGAGCTCTGAGATCGGTTTGAACAGTTCAACCTTCGCTTTTCCTAGAATAGCTCGGGTTACCTCATCCAAGGTTACGTTGCGGTATTTCTGAGCGAACGCATATATCTGGATGGATCTGTTGAAGAAGAACCTGTAAAGATCTATGTGGATTCCACGCTTAAGAAGGTAAACTCTTCTCCCAGGGTCTATGGGAATCTCTTCTCTTCTGAATCCTTTCGTTTGGGCTCTGTGAAAAAGATAGCGAAGGTCAAAATCGTCCCCATTAAAGGTTATAACGAAAGGATATTCGTCTAAAGCCTTAAACACGGCGGAAAGAAGGTCACGTTCAGAATCATAAAATTCAACCTTAACATCCGGCGGCAGCCCCAGATCGGTCTTTTCACCCGTTTTTTCCTTTCTCTTCAATAAGAGAACCTGTTTTTTCCCGTCGGAACCAACCAGAGACACACAGGTAACCGGGTACGGTGCCTCTTCAGCGTCAGGAACCCTCGTGGCGACGGGTGAGAACACCTCGATGTCAAGAGCCACCCTTTTCATCTCCGGCGCCGGATACTCGAGAAGCCGGGTCCACGACTCCAAGTAGGGCACAAGGTCCTCAGGTTCATCCTTGAAGCTGGACTCAAGAATACGTTTGACCGCTTCTTCTGCTTCTTCGTTGACGACAGGTATGAGTTCCCCGTTTTCAATCCGGTAGATCATGCCTGGAGACAGTTTCTCATCGTTGATGTAGCACTGATAATACTTGATTGCTGCCTCCCAAACCTTCGGTTCCTTTTTTGTGCCAAAGATTTTCGGGTACTCTTGGGGAATTATGTCCCTGATGCAGCCGGCTGGGCGGCCTCCGATCGCTAACGGGTCTTTTGCGACGATTTTTGTCACGGTGATCTTCTGGTCGCGAAGGGCGTCGTATTTTTCCTCAGTTTCGAAATGGTCGAAGCCGGGATGGTTCATTAAACGGTCAATTTTTTCCAGTTCCTCGGGTGGAATATTAGTGTAGCAGTAGGGCTTGTGTCCTCTTGTGTCATACCACAGGTAGATGCGTTGTGAAACAGGTTCGTATAGCTTAATGCAGGCTTTCCTAGTTTCTCCGTCGTAGGTGGCTGAAACAAAGTAGGACGGTGGAAGGTTTAAGGGAACGAGGTCGTCCACGGGGTTCTGCTTGTTCTTTTCGCTCTTGTTTTTTTCCGATGGCGCTTTCTGTTGATGCAGCTGAGACTCGGGGCTGGATGGGTTCTCCTCTTTACTCGTTTGTTTCTCTTCGTTAGGTTTCGGCAAGTACTCATCTAACAGTATTAGCGCCATACCCTTCAAAACCGACTAATAGTACGCACCTTCAGATTTAAGGCTTCTTTATGATGCCGTGATGCCGCCTAGATAGGTTTTTAAGATTCCTGAATGAAAACAAGGGATGTTACAGAGTTATTGGAGAAGGCTTAGGGTTGCCGTTTGACTTTAATGTGCAGCAAAGCTGGGAGTGGCTGCAACAGTTCGATGAGTGGCTGAAATCTGTTGCGTTACAGTACGGTTACCCTGGAATTTTTTTTGTTAGTTTCATAGGGACATCTTCAATAATCCTGCCCGTACCGTACACAGTCATCATCTTTTACCTAGGCTCCCTCGGCATCCTGAACCCTTTCCTTATCGCACTGTCTGGAGGAATAGGCTCAGCTATAGGGGAACTATTCGGCTATTTCCTAGGGTACTACGGCAGAACCATAATAAGCGAAGAACAGCGGAAAAAGGCGAATTTCATCCTCAGAATCTTCGACCGCTACGGTGCGGTAGCTATCTTTGTTTTCGCCTTGACACCTCTTCCTGATGATCTTCTCTTTATTCCGCTGGGCATAATGCGGTACAGTTTCCTCAAGGCTTTTCTGCCTTGCTTGTTGGGGAAAATGTTGATGTGCTTCGTACTGGCTTACGGTGGAAGTCTGTCCATCGACATAATCGAAACCCTTCTAGGCGGAGAAGGTGGACCTTTAACCACCATAGCTTCTCTGGTTCTCCTTGTTATCATAATTGTGGCTATGTTCAAAATTGACTGGGAAAAATTCTTCCCGCTCGAAGACAAGAACGATGAAACCGCAAAACAAAAGTAAGCAGCACGAATCTTACGTCTTTCAGAAACCCGTATATGCCTGTTGACGACAAAATAAGGAACAAGTTTGTCTGCAAGATTATGGATGCGTCGAGATGCGGGTGATAGCAGACCTTCACATTCACAGCAAATATAGCCGAGCGACGAGCACACGGATGGATATAGACGAAATTACACGTTTCGCGCCGGTCAAAGGATTGAACCTCGTTGGAACCGGAGATTTCACCCATCCACAATGGTTCAAAGAGCTAAAGGAGAAACTTGTTGAAGAACAGAACACGGGACTATACAAGCCCGTTAAAGCAGCAAGGTCACCTCTGAAATTCATGGTCACCGGCGAAGTTGGGACCATATTCACCTTCGAAGGAAAAACCAAGAAGATTCATCACCTTATCTTAACCCCAAGCCTCGAGACGGCTGCACAGATAAACGACCGGTTAGCCCATTACGGCGCGCTTGAGGTTGACGGCAGACCCGCCTTAGACATGAATGCAGCTGCGCTGGTTGAGGAGATTATGGAAGTCTCTGCTGGCAACGTTGTGATTCCTGCGCACATCTGGACCCCTTGGTTCAGTCTTTTCGGCGCGTTCAGCGGGTTTGATCGTATCGAAGACTGCTATCAAGACATGACAAGGCACATCTTCGCCGTTGAAACGGGGCTTTCCTCTGATCCAGCTATGAACTGGCGCCTAAGTGCTTTAGACCGGTTCACACTCGTTTCGAACAGTGATTCGCATTCAAGTTGGCCTTGGCGAATAGGACGAGAGGCCAACGTGTTCGAGCTGAAGGAGATGAGTTACGCCGCTGTTGTTGATGCCATCCGAAGCAAGGATCCTCAACGTTTTCCTTTCACGGTGGAAACATATCCGGACTACGGAAAATATCATTGGACGGGACATCGGAACTGCAACGTTTCGCTTCCGCCTGAAGAAGCCATAAAATTCGGAGGTATTTGCCCTGTCTGCCGCAGGAAACTTACGAAAGGCGTTGAACAGCGTGTGGATGAGCTTGCTGACCGTCCAACAGGATTCAAGCCTGCGGGCGTCCCCGGCTTCGTCCGTCTTCTTCCACTCAGCGAGGTTATCCAAGTCTTGCTGGGTGCAACTTACCCGGGTGTACAGAAAGTTTGGAGAATCTATAACCGTCTCATCTCGAGGTTCGGCGACGAGTTCACGGTTCTCACAGAGGCGTCTTTCAGCGACATGGCGGAGACAGTTGACCCGAAGATCGCTGAAGCCATAATCCGGGTTCGAACGGAAAACATCAGGGTTATACCGGGATACGATGGAGTTTACGGGCGGATCGAGATATTCGAAGAACCTGCGGATGAAGAGAAACAGAAAACGGATGAAAAGTTGAAAATTGTTCAGAACAAACAGGCTGAAGAAAACACGAAAAGGTCTAGACAAAAGAGGCTTGCAGATTTCCTCTAAACAAAAATGCGGGTTCAAGTGGGGAGCTGGAACAATCAGACAACAGCGCTCGTTGAAAGCCTTTCTCTTCAGATGTCAGGTTTTTACTGAAAAAGTTTCCCTGAGAATTCTTTCAAGCCATTTTCGGTCCGTGTCATCAAAGCTCCCAAGCTCTTCACTGTCAACATCGAAGACCGCTATGAGGCTGCCTGTCCAGTTGAAAACGGGTAAAGCGATCTCCGACTTCGACCGGGGGTCACAGACAACATGTCTTGGAAACTTGTTGACATCAGGCACAACAACCGGTCTCTCTGTTTTCGCAGCCTTCCCGCAGACGCCGGAATAGGGTATTTGGGCGCATGCAGGCGGACCTTTTGATGGACCGAGCTCCAGACGGTCTTCTTTAGGGAAATAGAAGCCGACCCAGAAATAGTATGGAAGGTGCTTCTTCAAAACCGTGCATACAATCTTCATCTTTTCCAGAACCGTTTTGCCTTCAGCCTTGCACGCTATTTCCTTTAGGCATTCTTCGTAGAATTTCGATTTGAGTTCACCCTTCATCAAGACTGTTTCACCGCGTTCACATATGGTCCGTGAAGGAATGCTTATTAAACGTTCAGCATTTGCATATAAACGAAGAGCCCATACAGACTACTACAGATCTTTCAGCAAAGGGTTATCCTGATGAAGAACACACAGATCCGTGAAATCTTTCGTCCTGAGCTTAAAGACCCCGTTCTCGTCATAGGGCTACCTGGCATCGGAAACATAGGCAAGATCGTTTCAAGGCTTCTGATCGAGTTTTCACGTGCAAGCCTCTTCGCGGAGCTATATTCACCCACGTTCCCTGACTACGTGTTTATTAACAATAAAGGGATTTGCCGCCCGCCTAAATACGAGTTCTTCGCCTCAACCACAGGCCGCAACCTCGTAATTCTCACAGGGGACAGCCAACCTGCCTTAGAGGAGATCCCGGCGCACTACGAGGTCTGCAGCGACGTGTTAGACTACGCTGTGAAGCTTGGATGCAGATCGGTGATAACGATAGCTGGCGCCGTTTCGCCTCAACCAACACACGAAGTGTATGTAGCCGCAATCTCGAAAAAGGAAGCCCAGAAATGCGTCGAGAACGGCGCGGTCATTTATAGAGGCGGAAAAATCGTCGGTGCCCATGGAATTCTGCTTGGCCTCGCCGAGATAAGAGGTTTAACGGGTTTCTGTCTGCTTGGTTCAACTTCAGGCTTTATGGTGGACCGTGAAGCGGCGCTTCGCGTTTACAAGGTTCTTAGAAGAGTTTTGGGAACGGATGTTCAAGAAGGCCTCTAGACCTTCTTCAACTGTTTTAAGCCTCCACGCTGCTTTTTATGAATTGTGAGAATGCTGTTTGAACGGTGAGGGTCTGTTGGCGGGAAAAAGGAAGGCAAGGATCGGCGTCATTGGGCTTGGCATTGGAAAACACCATCTGCGAAACTATGCTGCTTATGAGCGATCCGAAGTTGTTGCGGTGTGCGACATAAACGAAACTTTGCTCAAAAAAGTGGCTAAGGAATACAATGTTCCTTACGCTTATACGAGCATAGATGAGATGTTGGATGCTCCTTTGGAACTTGACGGGGTAAGCGTGGCTCTTCCGAACTATCTGCATGCACCAGTCACGATCAAAGCTCTAAACAAGGGAATTCACGTTCTCTGCGAAAAACCTATGGCGATGAATGCTCAAGAGGCTGAAGAGATGCTTAAGGCGGCTAAAAAGAATGACCGGAAGCTGATGATTGACTTTAGCTACAGGTTCATCGATCACTGTATCGCCTTGAAGAAGATAATCGACAAAGGCGCCATCGGAAAGATCTATTACTGCAGAACGGTGTGGCACAGACGCAGAGGAGGAATCCCCAAGTTCGGGAGCTGGTTTGGCGTAAAATCTTTGTCCGGCGGCGGACCGCTTATTAACCTTGGAGTGCATAGGCTTGACCTTGCACTGTGGTTTATGGGATATCCACGCGCGGTTACGGTTTCCGCCAGCACCTACGATTATGTTGGAAAAAAGCTCGCAGCAGAAGCAGGCGTGAAGTATGATGTGGAAGACCTCGCTGTGGCTTTCATCAGACTTGACAACGGTGCAACCCTGATACTTGAGACGAGCTGGGACGGGTATTCCGAGAAAAAAGAGGACATGGTGACCCAGATTCTTGGCACAAAAGGCGGGATTATCCAGAGGAACTTTAACGAAGGATACAACTTTGAAGCGAAGATGTTCACGGAAGAGAACGGCATCTTGAAAGACAGCCTCATACTAGCGACGAAACACAAAATCGGAACCGCTATGGCGCATTTCGTAGACTGCATCCTAGATGATAAAACCCCTGTTGCCACCGGGGAACACGGTTTAGAATGCATGAAGATAATTGACGCCATCTACTTGTCAGCTGAGCAACAGAAAGAGATAGCTCTGGAACCCTGAACTATGGAAAACCGGAGGCTATGGTTTTCAGGTTTTCTTTTTGATGCTGTGGAGTTTTTCGTTCACCATCTTCGCAGCTAGAGAAGGATCAGCCTTTCCCTCGGTTTTTTTCATCAGCTGCCCTATCAAGTAATGGACGGCTTTTTCATCTACAAGCGCATCTTTAACAGCCTTCGGGTTCTCTGAGAAGACGCGGTCAATCAGTTCGCTGAGAACCTGGCGGTCCGTTATTTTCATCATGCCTTCTTCTTCAACAATCTTTCGAGGCGGCTTCCCGGTTAAAATGATTTTAGGCAAGATTCTTTTCGCGATCTTTCCGCTTATGACGTCCTCGTCGATGAGGCGGATCATCTCCACAAGCTTCTCAGGGGTAATTTTGGATTCTTGCAGCTCAAGATTGTTTTCGTACAAGTATCTAAGAAGGTCGCTCATCATCCAGTTACTTATGTCCTTAGGTTTATTGTATAGCTTCACGCATTCCTCGAAGAAATCAGCCAGAGCCTTCGAGCTCACCAAGACTCCTGCATCGTATCGCGGTAAACCATACGAGGACATGAACCGTTTCATCCGGTCATCAGGGAGCTCAGGCATCATCGACCGAACCTTGTTTATGTACTCCTCGCTTAGCTCAATCGGCACAAGGTCAGGTTCAGGGAAGTAACGGTAATCCTGCTCCTCTTCTTTGGTGCGAAGAGAAACGGTTATCCGGCGGGTTGCATCCCAGTGCCGTGTCTCCCTTTTCACCGCAACTCCCCTTTCCAACAGTCCTTTCTGCCTCATGATTTCGAAGCTCAGAGCACGTTCAACCTCTTTGAACGAGGAGATGTTTTTAACCTCAACCCTTGTTCCGCCAGCCAAAGAGATGTTGGCGTCACATCGCATGGCGCCTTCAAGACTGCCGTCAAAGATGCCGAGATGTTCCAAGACGGATCTTAGCTTTTGAAGGAAAACCCTGGCTTCCCTCGGCGAGTTCATATCCGGCTCAGTGACTGTTTCAAGAAGCGCTATGCCGGAACGGTTGTAGTCAACAAGCGTGTAGGGTGACTGGTCAATGGGGCCAAGGTGAACAAGTCTACCGGGGTCTTCTTCTAGGTGAATCCTGCTGATTTTTATCTTCTTTCGTTTCCCTTGTTCCCCAATATATAGATAGCCGTTTGTAGCCAGCGGAACCCCTCCAGCCTTGTCGTACTGGGTGATCTGAAAATTCTTCGGCAAGTCTGGGTAATAGTAGTTCTTACGGAAGAAGAACATCCGTTTAGAAATCTTGCAATTGAATGCTAAGGCAGCCATAACAGCATACTCGACTGCCTTCTTGTTCAGAACCGGAAGAGAACCGGGTAGACCTAAACAAACAGGGCAAACAACGGAGTTTGGTTCTTTTCCCCGATAATCCGATGAGCAACTGCAGAAAAGCTTACTTTTCAAGCTGGTTAACTGGGTGTGAACCTCAAGCCCAATCTTGATTGTGCCGTCAGCTTTAGACATATTAGGTACCACTACAAGCCAAGCCAGAGGAATATGAAGACGCGATGCCGTAAAAAAGGTTTCCCATGTCAAACAGGCATGTAGACGCAGAAGAACTTGGAACCAGCGTTAACGGAACATTTTTTCAGGTTTTTCTCAGCATATCTTTATCCGTTCATCTGTTCTTGTTTGATGGTGAACAAGAAAAGGAATAATCTCTGGAGAGGAAAATGTTGGGAATAAGCCTTGGACTAGTAGGCGTCGGAATGTTCGGTCAAGCATTCATAGACCTGTTCAAGAACCATCCTGATGTTGAAAGATTCGCTCTGTGCGACCTTAAGAAGGACCGGTTGAAACATTTCGCGGAAAAACACGGGGTCTCCGAGACCTATCACAGTCTTGACGAAATCTGCTGCTCGGACATTGAGGCTTCAGCAACCATCACGCAACCTTGGCTTCACGCGCGGCAAGCGATTCAAGCCATGAAATCCGGTAAACATGTGTACACAGCTGTTCCTGCGGCGAAGTCCCTCGAAGAATGCGACGCTCTAGTCAAAACCGTGAAACAGACCGGTATGATTTACATGAACGGAGAGACCAGTTACTTCAGACCTGAGAACGCGTTCTGTAGGAAAAAGGCTGAGGATGGCGCCTTCGGAGAATTCGTGCACTGCCGAGCTGAGTATTTTCACGACCTTAGTCACGGGCTCTACGAGGTTGCTAAGAACCGTTGGGGTGACAAATGGAGACGGGACAAAACAGGTGCGGCTCCAATGAGCCATCCCACGCATTCAGTTTGTTTCCCAGTCTCAATAATGAAGGCTCACATGACCGAGGTTTCTGCGCAGGGATTCATCTACCCGAACGATGACTGGTTCCGGAAGGACACCATCCACAAAAACGTCTTCTCGAATGAAACCGCACTGTTCAAGATGAGCAACGGCGCAACCGCCTTGATCTCCGAGTTCCGTAGGATAGGGCACCTTGGCTGTGAAAGAGCAAGCGGCGTTTACGGAACCGAAGGCAGCTTCGAACACAACCTTGCAGGCGCAGTTTGGGCTGACAAAAACGGAAAACAGATTGTTCAACCGACAAAACATCATGAATGGTTACCTGAGCCTCTTGCCTCAAACCTAGGTGGACACGGCGGAGCCCACGCGTATCTTGTGCACGAGTTCGTTGATTCTGTGAACCGTCATAGGCTTCCCCGCATCAACATCTGGGAAACCGTACGCTACTGTGCGCCAGGCTTGGTTGCCCACCAGTCTGCTCTTCAAGGTGGGAGGCTGCTGAAAGTTCCGGATTGGGGAGACCCGCCGGAAGACTTCTATTCCTAAACATTTTAAGGGTTCTCAATAACCGTCCGGGGAACGGCGTGAACGGAAATGGTTGTCAAGGTGAACCTTGAGTTAACGGCGAGTCATGCTGTCAAAGCGGTCAACCGTGGAGACGTAATAATCGTGATAGATGTCCTAAGGTGCAGCTCAAGCATACTGAACGCCTTAGCCAACGGCGCTGAGAAGATTGTTCCCGTGATGACGCTGAAGGAGGCTTACCGGCTTCACGTGGAGCATCCAGACTTTCTTCTTGCCGGAGAGAGAAAAGGAATGAAGCCTGAAAGGTTTGACCTTGGCAACTCTCCGTTGGAATTCACCCAGTGCAAGGTTGCGGGGAAAACCTTGATTCTCACCACAACAAGCGGAACAGTGGCTTTGTCCCGTTCCAGCTCGGCGGAATGGGTTCTAATAGGCGCGTTTCTCAACGCTCACGCGGTTGCATCCAAAGCAATAGAAGTCGCTGAAAGAAACAAAACAGGAATATCTCTGGTGTTGTCTGGCAAAAAAGGACGTTTTTCCTTAGAAGACTTCCTGTGCGGCGGAGCCATAGCTGCAAGGCTGCCGCGGGAAAAGATAGAGCTTTCTGACGCTGCCTCCGCAGCTTTGCTGGCGTTTAAACAAGCAGAAGACAATTTGTGTGAAACCGTTATGACGGGTGAACACGCTCAGCATCTTGTGCGTTTGGGGTTCAAAGATGATGTGGAGTTTTCTTCTCAACTTGACGTTTTCAAGATTGTTCCAGTGTATGCGGATGGCGTGATAACATTGACGCGGTGAACCGGTAGATTTGTGCGGAAAACATAAAAGGTTTCTCAGAAATATCTAAAGCCGGAGGGGTTTAAACTGGTTTGTGCATACGTGTTGATCCAGACAGCTCTAGGTAGGGCTCTTGAGGTTGTCAAGGAAGTCTCTAAGGTCGAAGGCGTCGAGAAGGCTTGTGCTGTTACCGGCGCATACGACATAGTTGCCACGGTTAACGTGAAGGAACTAACGGACGTGGCGGACCTTGTGGTGAACAAGATCCATTGCATTGAAGGCGTCTGTAACACTCAAACACTCATCTGCGTGTTTTAAACGATGCGCAAACTTTAAACAAGAAACTTTTCCTCTTTTTCTGGATGGAGGAAATGTCAAATTTTTCTAGGAGCTGTTTCTCGATTCTGAAGGTGGCTATGATGCTCTTCACGCTAAAACCGCCTTGATTTTTTACTATTTTATACAAATAAGTGTGATTTGGGGTTTTTACGAGAAAAACCATGATTTGTCCACATTCTGCATGGAAGAGAAACGGAGAAAGAACGGGAAAGCCTCGTAAAGAAGGGAAAAATTGTTATTGAGGAAAGTAGAATCAACGGATACGTTGTGTAGGTGTTTTGTTTGAGGAAGAAGGCTCCCGATGACCTTAGGGGAACCCCTGAATTTGCAGAGTTCTATTCGGGATTAGATGGGGCGAGTTACCTTTACAAGCTCATTAGGAACGGCCTTGATGTTTTGAGGGAGAATATGGAGGCTGGAGAGAAGGTTGAGAAGAGGAAATGGCCCAGGATCTATGTGAGAAGGTATGGGATAACTAATCTTTTCAGGCTGGATCTTGATCGGAACTATCGTCTCACCTATACGATTATTGCGGATGGATTGAAGAAGGTCGTCTGTGTCTTAGAGGTTATGGATCATAAAACTTACAATCGAAGATTCGGCTACGATTAAAGTTTGACGCTTGTCTCTAATAGTTTCTTAAGTTTTGGATTGTCTGGGAAGATCCAGATTATTTCGCGGTTGTTGAACATGATCTTGTTTGAAGATTCCAGATATTCGAGGATGCGCTTGAAGGTTTGATACTGTATCTTCTTCGGTAGGGATCTCCAGAGCTCCATCCTTGACGGATACTTCTCAGCCTCTTTTATGGCCTTCTCTACCATAAGGATCGTATCCAACTTCGGCTCATGAAGGACTTTAGTCATTTCCCGAATCACCATGCTTTTCGATATGCAACTAACTATTACTTACTTAGTAACTAACCATTATATAAACTTATACAATTCTTCTTTATTAAGAGAAGGGGTTGAATCCTTTGGAGCGGGCTTGCTTACGCAACCGCAACCATCAACACAAACGGAAACTACACCATTTTAACCTATTCCAGTAACATAAGCGTAGGTAACCGGTAAACAGAAAAGGGTGGAAGCCTTGACTCAGAATTAGATTATGGAGCTGAGGGCGGGTCCTTTCTGGTAGCTTCGGGTTTCCTTAAGTTTCCTTATTGTTTCTTCGTAGACGGCGTTAACCATCAAGTTGTAGATCACTGTTCCACAAGCCTTCTTGGCGCCAGCTCTCACTGCTTCCGCATTAGCCTCATAGTGGTCTGCGAAGGCGTTTGCTCCGACGACAAGGTACCTCGTGTTGATGTTGTCTTTGCCTACTAAGCCGTAAGCGATCCTTGCAGCTCCTGTTCCACCATGCTGAGCGAAGGGGATGTAGTCACCTGTTTCTAAGAACAGTTTTCTCTGAACCGTTTCAAGCCTAACGATGTCCGGCTCGTGTTTCTCCCCTATCTTAGCTGCGTGGGCCATGCCTATTGGGTAAGCGATTCCTTCGGCTCCTGTGTACTTTATGAAGCAGACAACTTGGTCTGCGAAAGCTTCTAACTCTTTTCCTCTTAGCTGCTTGTAGCCTAGTTCCTCGCCGCTTTTTCCTGTGGCGCCGAATTCTGCTTCAAGGATGATGTCTTCGTTTCCGAGTTCCTTTTTTATGGCGTCGCTTATTTCTCGGGTTACAACGAAGTCCAAGACCGGTGGAAGTTTTTCTGTGTCAATCATTCCCCAAGCTGGATTGACTGCTGCGACAACGTTGACGAAGTCTCTTTTGAATTCTAAGTAGGCTGGGCTTGAAAGATAATTTACGTAGGCGTTCAAAGTTTTGTCTTCAAGCTTCATTGCGCCGAAAACTGGCTTCATGAAATCGACGGCGTCTCTTATTCTGGCTTCGGCGAGTTCGCTTCTCAAGTCTTTCTTTTTAGGCATGCTTGAAAATTTGGCTTCGTCGAATTTTGGCACGTTGAAATGGTCTAGGGAAACACCGACGTATTTTGCGCCGTACTGGTTCACAAGATGCTCAAGAACCTCAACTTGTAGCTTTGCGCCGTCAGTCGCTGGGTAAGGCATAGGCTGCCGCGTTACGCCTTCAGGCGGCTTGAAATGTGTTTCTTTTCCTCCTGCAATGTTCATCGAGTTGTAGCTGATCTGTATGATCATCGGTGACTGTTCGCCTTGCGCCGCCGCCATAACGAAGGCTCTTCCCTCTAAGTCGACAGGCGGGTTTAGGTTTGAAGCTAAGATTGTTACTCTTTCCTCTTCAGGTTTGAGAGTTCCATCGCTTTCGAACGGGCAGAAAGTTCTGAAACAGGCTTTCAGTTGTCTACCTGTGAGTAGGCGCGCCATTTTTCACACAACCCCGTTCTTTTACAGCAAGGTTGTTCTTAAATCATACGGTCTTGAGGTCCGCTCACCGAAAAGCCTTGGCAGCAACCGGAAAACTGTGAAAAGCATAGATATCTCCGTAGACGTGAATTCCGACTAACATAGGGATGATTCTAACTGGAAGGAGATATAGCAACGTATACGGAAAAAGTCGGAACCCTCTGGAGTGATCGTTGGAAATCCTTGACAGGATGAAATTGTACAGAGTGATCTTGGACATCAGCGGAACGGCTCCGCCAAACAATAAGATCGTTAAGGATGAAAGACTTGTCCAAGTTGTCAGGATGGACGGCTTCATCAACGGCAACCTTAACGTTGTCAAAAACTTCACAGATGCGAAGGTGCATTCTTTCGATGATTATCTCGACGCGCTTGATCAAGCATTCCAAACCGTTGTTAAGGCTGACGCAGTAGGCATCAAATCTGGGCTGGCGTATCAACGAATTCTTTTCTACGATGATGTTGCCAAAGCAGACGCTGAAAAAATCTTTGTTAAAGGTTTAAACAACGCGGACGCGCAGGAACGGAAAAAGTTTGACGATTTCATGATGCATGCTGTTTGCGAGAAATGTGCTGAGTACAAGCTTCCTTTCCAGATCCACACCGGGATACAGGCTGGAAACTATAACACGATAACGAACGCCAAGCCAACACATTTGACGAATCTCTTCCGAAAGTTCTCTGATGTTCAGTTCGATCTTTTCCACGGGGGATACCCGTACATGCAGGAAGCAGGGCTCCTAGCAAAATACTTCCCGAACGTGTACCTCGATGCATGTTGGCTTGCACACATTTCTCCTGCAGCTTACAAACGTGGGCTGGATGAATGGTTAGAGATTGTGCCTTCCAACAAAATCTTCGCGTGGGGCGGCGACCACGGCATAATTGAACACAGCTATGCATCTCTTAAGCTTGCTAAAGACCTAGTTTCAGATGTTCTTGCATCAAAAGTTGTTTCAGGATACTTCAGCCTGAAAACCGCCTTATCGGTTGCCGAAAAGATAATGGGTGAAAACGCCATCAAAGTCTATAACTTCTAGTACATTCAAAGCTCACAACGGTGTTGCATACAATTTTAGGCTAAAATGAGCTAAAATGTTGTAGACAGCGGAAAATCGGAGCCTAGATTATGGCGATGTGAGCTTCCGTGGTCTCCTCTTTTGTGATGATCTTTAATCTGCACTCGGGAGACAGGACCTGAATCTGGTTTCCTTCACGTTTAGTTTGAACATTCTCCTCGATCACTGGTTCAGAATCGACCGTGATGGTGGTCAAGTTGGGGCTTCTCCACGTTATCTCGTAACCCCTGTCGGTTTTGGTGATTGTGAAACCTCCGAAAATTTCGTATGAGTGTTCTTGGACCTGTGGCTCCTTCTTCTTTTTTCCGAACAACCTCATCTTGAATCACTTGGAAGACGTTAATTGCAGTACTTCAACATAAACATGTCGGCTTCCTCAGCTTAAATGTCACGTTTACGACGGGCATCTGGATGATATAAGCCGTAGAATTAGACGATGTAAGGATGGTCGGATCTTTCGAAATCTTTGACCAGCACCAAACTTGATGGCACATTTTCGTCGTGAATGTCCGGTGGAAGTATCCTCGGCAGCGGAGGGTTCAAAGCCATCTCAACCGTTGGATGGTCAGCTCCAAAAGTCTCTAGGCTGATGTGGTGAACTAAGTTTCTTACAACGGACTCATCTAGGTAACCCAAGGAATGCAAATATTCATGCAGCAGAAGGGTGAAAATGAAGGAGTTTAGCTCTGTAAGGGTGCTGGTTGATCTTGACATTATCTCTAGAATCCTTCTGTTTAGGACTATGCCGTTTGAACCGACCTGATGAAAGGCGGCAACCCTGAGCGGTAGGTCGCCTAGGTAAAGCATCAACCCAGCCCTGTTGAGCCCTAGGACTTTTTTCACGGCTTTTTTGACCAAAACGAAAAGGTCAGCGTAATTTTTGCTTTGTTCGAGGCTTTCCCGGAATTCCCGCGGGCTCATAGGTCTCTCCGAAGAAAAGGAAACATAACTGTGTTATATTAATCTTTCTGAACAAAGCGAAGCGAACACGAACACACAACCGAAAACTGCAAATCCTGAAAACATTAAGAGTTAGAAACGAACCACGATGAAGGTCGGCTATGTACAGTTCAAACCAACATTCGGGGATAAGGAACGAAACCTTAAGCGGATACTCAAATTTTTAGAAGAAGCCGCACAGAAAGAAGCGGACCTACTTGTTCTACCCGAGCTATGCAACACAGGATACTTCTTCAGATCCCGATCAGAAGTTGAAGCATTATCAGAAAAAATCCCGGAAGGACCATTCACCCGGACCCTTCTCAGTTTCGCCGCCGAGGAAAATATGTGCATCGTAGCAGGGCTCTGCGAAAAACAGGGGGAACAGTTCTATAACTCCGCGGTACTCCTGTGTCCAGACGGGTTCCTCGCTGTTTACAGGAAGCCACACCTATTTGACGAGGAGAAACTTTGGTTCACGCGTGGAGACGGTCCAATATCAGTTTACGATGTTCACAAAGCGAGAATAGGAATAATGATATGCTTCGATTGGATCTTCCCCGAGGTCGTTCGAATACTAGCTTTGAAGGGCGCTCAAGTGGTCTGCCATCCATCAAACCTTGTTTTGCCCTACTGTCAAAAGGCGTTGCTCGGAGCAGCCGTACAGAACAGAATCTTCATCATCACCGCGAACCGAACGGGAACCGAACGCGGTCTAAAATTCACGGGAATGAGCCAGATTTTAAGCCCGAGCATGAAGGTGCTTGCACGGAGCTCGAAAACCCGCGGGGAAGTCTGCGTTGTGGACATAAACCCGGCGGAAGCCGACTCCAAGAAGATCACGGAACACAACGATCTGTGGGCAGACAGAAGAACCGATCTTTACCAGCTCTCGTCAACGTCATAAACCGTTAAAAACCGTTAACCGCGCCAAAACCATTCTGGAAGCCGTTGAGACTAGGTTAGAAAAATCTTGTACGTCTTCATGCTTTCTGAAAGAACGAGCCCCTGCAAATCTGTCTCAGGGTCAGTTATCTTGTAGAGTCTCAGGTCCAGGGTTCGTTTTATGAGCTCGATTCTATCCGGGTATTCACCGCCTTTAAGTAGGAATATAATTATCTTGTGCCCAGAGTCAGCTATCCTCCTTAATGCTGAAACTGCCTCGTCAACGTTCTGCCAACCCCCGTCTGTGATGACAACGATAAAGCATGGTCCACGATTACCGGAGATCAGCCGTGAGTCTCATGATGAAACTGCACAGAGAAAAACGCCGCAAAAGCTTAATATCAGCTGAAAGGCTGAGAAGAAGTGGATTAGCGTTGTCGTTCAGGCTTAAAATGGAGGAAAACGGAAAAGACAAGGGTCCCATAGTTCTTGCCTTAGACAGAATCCCAGAAGGCTCCGGAGACCTCCTTTCCAGAAGCATAGCGATCCTAGAAAAGGTGCACCCCTACGTTTGTGCTTTGAAGCTGAACCGTCACCTTGTTCTGCCTCTGGGGCTGTTTAGCGGGATACGCAGAATCGTGGATAAGGCGCACAACTTGGGTTTGCCGGTGATAATGGACTGCAAAATTAACGACGTAGGGTACACCAACAGGGTCATAGCGGAGAACTATTTCAACGCAGGCTTCGACGCTGTGATTGCTAATCCTTTCGTAGGATGGGAGGAAGGGCTTCAACCAGTCTTCGAAACTGCAAGACGCCTAGACAAAGGCGTTATTCTGCTTGTTTACATGAGCCACAAGGCTGCTTCAGAAGGCTACGGACAGAAGGTTCTCGACCGGGAAACGAACAAGCTTAAGCCCCAATACGTGGTCTTCGCTGAAAAAGCGCTTGCATGGAAGGCTGACGGTGCAGTTGTAGGCGCGACATATCCAAGTAAGATACGGGAGGTCCATGAAATTTTAGGAGCCAAGGTACCGATTTATTCTCCCGGCATAGGTGCTCAAGGCGGGGACCTGAAGGCTGCTTCCGAGGCTGGTTCAAAGTATTTCATCATCGGCAGGTCAATAACGCTTGCGGACAACCCTGCAGAGGCTGCGAAGGCTTTTAGAGAAGCAGCAAAACGGTTAATGTGACTTTACGAACAAGTTCTCTTTTTTCTCCGCGATGTTTTAGGCGGTTGGAAACGCAGGGGTTTTACTGTCGGCTGCTTTCCGGTTGTTGAACAGAGAAACGGATGACGAGCCATCGGTGTCTATCGGGTCCACAGTTCTCTTCGCAGAAGGTCGCGGACTGCAGCTCGTATGGCTGCGCTTCGGCTTGGATACATGTTCTGTCGGACAAGTTCATCAAGTCCCTCAAGATACGCTTCGGGAAGGAGGACGGTTACGAGCTTCATTCCGTTCACACCCCAACATAATATGTACATATTATGTGATACTACTATGTATGAGGCTTAAGCTTAAAAGAATTTGCCATTAAAATAAGGATAAACGGGAACCCTCGACACATCAAATCAGGAGAGATTATTTGGAATGGAAAAATTCGATGCGGAAACCTTCGCGGAGACCCAGATCAGAAAGATTAAAGAGACGATAGGTGGAGAAAAAGCGGTTATCGCTGTTTCCGGCGGCGTGGACAGCTCAACCTGCGCCGTGCTGACCCACCGCGCTATCGGAGACAATCTTGTGTGCGTAATATTAGACGATGCTTTCATGAGGGAAGGTGAGCCCGAGAAGATTGCAGAGATTCTTTCGCAGCCTCCTCTGAACCTACCGATGAAGATTGAACCAGTTCAGGAAAGGTTTCTGAAGGCGTTAGGAGGCTTGAGAGACGCGGAGGAGAAACGTAAGGCTTTCAGGAAAACCTTCTATGAGACATTAAGCGACATAGCGAAACGTGAAGGAAGCCGGTTGTTGGTTCAAGGTACAATTCTCGCGGACATCATAGAGACGAAGGGCGGAATAAAAACTCAACACAACGTTCTAGAACAGATAGGCATCAGCACACGTGAACTTTACGGGTTCAAGGTTGTCGAACCGCTTGTTAGCCTCCTCAAGTGGCAGGTAAGGGAAGTAGCCAGATATCTAGAGATTCCGCCTCAGATCTCTGAGCGTCAACCGTTTCCCGGTCCCGGGCTTTCAATACGGGTTGTGGGGGAAATAAGGCCTGACAAGCTTGCTACGCTTAAAACGGCTACAACGATAGTGGAGCAAAACTTGGAGAAGCATAAGCCTAGCCAATACTTCGCTGTGATAATAGACAATGA
Source organism: Candidatus Bathyarchaeota archaeon (assembly GCA_003601835.1). GTDB lineage: Archaea > Thermoproteota > Bathyarchaeia > Bathyarchaeales > DTEX01 > PIYB01. The sequence continues at coordinate 10,751 of PIYB01000008.1, read as the reverse complement.
AGAGAAGCTTCCGCATCCAAAGATGAAGGGAATGGTGGAAGATGTTGCAAAATCGTTAGGCATCCGCCCCAGCAACGTGTGGGCAAAAATTTACGCGGACAAGGCTACGGGGTTGAGGAAGAAGGCGCGGATGTACGGTGAGATTGTTGGTTTAACTTGCCGCAGTGAAGGGGGAGAACTGTATCAGCCAAGCTTTAGGGACCTGAATGAACTGCAGAGAACGATTGTTAGGAGAAATCCGTTGGTTACGAGGGTGCTTTACGCAGTCGGCGAGAAGGAAGGCAGGCAGCCGTATGTGGTTGCGATACGAGCTGTGGAGACAAGGGATTTCCTCACGGCGCTGGTAGCGAACATTCCGTGGTTAACGTTGAAGGAGACTGCTGATCAGATTTTGAAAGCATGCCCAAATGTTTCGCTGGTTTACTATGACATAACACCTAAGCCGCCGGCGACAATCGAGATGGAGTGAACAGCTTCTTTTTAGGCAACCGTGTTCTAAAAATGTGTGAACGGAGAATCAAGCTATGAGAGTAGTAGTTCAACGGATAGAATCGATACGAGACCCGTCGGGAAACCTAGGAAAAAGAGTGGAGCTAGTTGAAGAAAACGTGGTTCCCAGCTTCGCAATTCGACCTCCAAGCGAAGAAGCGAGAATCGTTCAAGACGTCTTCAAAGCATTGCAACAGCAGGTACCGATGCTTGGGATGAAGACACAGTTCAAAACACCGAAGATCATCCTTTTCTTAACGGAGCAAGAGTATGAAGCGCTGGGAATACAGTTCGACGTGAACCAAATCTACGACATCGAACTTTCAGGGCAAACCATGAAATTCAAGAAGGTCTCCTAGCCGCTTTGTCCACACGCCGAGAATATTCCTGAACATTGAATCGCGCGTAGGTTCTGATGTTCAGCAACATGTTTAGGGGTGACGCAGCCTGAGAGTCAGAGCTCACGTGTACGTTAGCGGTTTTGTTCAAGGAGTCTTTTTTAGGTATGAAACTAAACGGAGAGCATTACAGCACGGCGTGACGGGGTGGGTGAGAAACCTGCGGGATGGAAGGGTTGAAGCCGTTTTTGAAGGAGAAAAAGAAGCCGTGGACGCTATGATCGCTTTCTGTCGGAGAGGTCCTTCTGGCGCCATTGTGAAGCATGTTGAGGTTTTTTGGGAGAAGCCGACTGGCAAGTTCGAAAGTTTTTATGTTCGCTACTGAAATTTTGTCATAAGCCTTGAAGCCTCCGTTGTTTAGCGGACCAAAAGGGATATTAATCTTCAACCCTTGATAGTTGATGCACTCGAACAACATCATGAACAATCATGTTTACGATGCTCGGATGAAAAGAGGCGGAAACGATGAGTGAAGGGTGGGTTAAAACCTGTGAAAGAATCCTTGAACAAATGAGGAAGATGTCCGAAAAAAGGGATAAAGACCGGCTTGATTTAATCCAGTCAATGCGGTTCTCCCTTTACGCGCTTCACAGAAGCATACTGGGGTGGCTGAACTGGGTGAACAATCCGGACATCATGGTTTCCTTCAAACGCGAAGAACTTGAAGAGATGAACAAGAAGCTCATCGGGTTCATTGAAGAGTTCATAAAATACGACATTGAAGTGACAGAGAAGGGGGCGAACAAAAGCGTTGTTGCCCAACAGGCGAGACGTCAAGCAGAAGAGAGAGCTAGAAGAACACCGGAAGATGCGTTCTACATATAGTGGAAACGAATAACGTCTCATTATTCTTGGTGCCGTTCAGTTCGAGGTTATTTACCGATTTGAAGACGGTTTTCGTCAAAAGTCCGCGGCTCTGTCTGGCAGAACAGTTGGCACATGCAGTAAACCCTTAGTCACCTTCAAAAGCGAAGCAATCTACCTGTTTTCTTCGATGATTGTTTTCGCCGTCGCCCTTACAGCTTGGGTGCTGTTAAGCGCTGGTTTCCAGCCGAGTGCCTTTATCTTGTCTATTGCTAAAAGCATGTATTTGACGTCGCCTTTCCATCCTCTTCCGCCGTCTACTCCTCCGGTGAAAAAGAAGGCAACATTCTTGAGACCCATCTCTTCGACAACGATGTTTGCTATCGTCTTAACGTCAACCCAGTCTTCAGAGCCTAAGTTGAAAACTTCAACCGTTTTCCGTGATTTCTCGAGACCACAAAGCATCCCTTCGATGCAGTCATCAACGTGGAGATAAGACTTGGCTTGAGTCCCATCTCCAAGAATCTCCAGTTCACGAGGGTTCTTTTTGAGCTTGAAAACAAAATCGTATATGACGCCGTGCTTGCTTCTCGGACCGATGATGTTTGCTAACCTGAAAATCGTTGCCTTAAAACCGTAAGTATGCGCATAAGCCATTATGATCGCTTCAGAAGCTAGTTTTGACGCGCCGTAAATGGAGATCGGTTCCAAAGGCGTGTAATCCTCAGGTGTCGGTATTTCCAAAGCATCCCCGTAAACAGTTGAAGAAGAGGTGAAAACCAAAGACTTCACCGTTCCCGCCTTTCTAACGGCTTCCAACAGGTTAAACGTAGCCACAGTGTTCTGTTCAAAATGTACATTTGGTGCAACAGACCCCAACCTAACCTCCGGGTTGGCTGCCAAATGAAACACATACTCGCAGCCTTCAACCGCTGCTTCAATGTCTGCTTTGCTTAAAAGGTCGCCGTGGATAAACCCGAAACGCGGGTGGTCAAGCCATTTCTTAACGTTCTCAAGGCTGCCGCCGGTTAGGTTGTCGAGAACATGCACTTTGCAGTCTCTAGACATCAGCGAGTCAACAAGATGGCTTCCGATGAAACCTGCTCCTCCCGTAACCAGAACAGCACGGTGAACGAGCTGTTTGTCCGCTGTTTCCATAATGTTTGTCCCTCAGCCAAGAAGGCTTTTAGATGAATATAAAAGAATTGTACCGAAAAGAGGAATCCTGAAACCTTTCCTTCATTTTCAGCATAAGCCTACAGCCTTTTAACGCTTATATCATTCCAGCGTCGTTTCTTGACAAGTAATGGTGAGGAACAGGGTTGAAGCCGCTAAAATATTGCCAGTTTTGCGGAAAAAAGTTAAGTCTAAAAACTCTCCTTGATGGAAGCGTTGAAAAATATTGTTCAGAATGCGACTATGTGTTTTTTGATGAGCCTTCCCCCGCAGTCATCGTCGCCGTGGTCAACAACAACAAGATTCTGTTAACAAGAAGCATCGGCTGGCAGCATCCGTACTGGGGGCTGGTTGCGGGGCACATACAACGCGGCGAAACAGCTGAGGAAGCCGCTGCCAGAGAGGTTAACGAAGAAACAGGATTACCAACATATCGTCTAACAATTCTTGGAACCTACACCGTTAAGGAACGTGACCTTTTGATGATAGGGTTTAAAGCGGAAACCAACGCCAACAAGGTTAGAAGATCCCGGGAGCTGGAAAGCGCCGAATGGTTCACGTTGAACAAGCATCTTCCACTTCGTCCCAATTCTGTGGCGCACAAAATTGTGGTAAAAATCCTCTCCGGACGCTAAGGTATTCGAACTCTGACGGAAGGAACGCTGAACGCGGCTGTCAAGGCTGGTGGTTACATCAGCCCTTGTTTTCTCCGTAAACGTTTTCTTGGTAGAAAGAGGCTGATGCAGCAAAGAACCGGCTTTAGCATTAAAATGTGTTCCGCATAAACTGAATGATGATTACAAAAAACATTTTTTCAGTCTTCTGTGATGCATGACAACCGAAAAATGAATATGTAAGCACAAGCTAAGGAATCAGAAACAACTGACCCAAACATAAAATTCAGTTTACTGGGAGAAGAATAAATGTATAAGAAACTTGCGAAAACCGAATTTCCTAGGTTCTTTGAAGGTTTGGGAAATCTAGGTAAAGTCTATGGCCCGGTGAACATCGAAGGTTCAACGTATGAGTTCAGAGAAGTGCAGTCGCCAGAGGAGATGGACCTGAAATACACTAGGACGATGATTCCGCCGAAGAAGTTTTTCTTGGGAACCAAAGAAACGATGTACACCTTCGACGAAGAGAAAGCGGTTTACACACCTGCCATAGGTAAACAAGAGAAAACCATCATATTCGGCATACATGCATGCGACATACATGCGTTGAAGCTTCTTGACAAAGTCTACATGGATGAGCTGATGGACCTGTTCTACACGATGAAAAGAAGGAACACCATCCTCATAGGCATCAGCTGTCACCCTGACGAATACTGTTTCTGCAAATCCATGGGAACAAGCTACGCGACCGACGGTTTCGATCTTTTCCTCCACGAGTTAAGCGACGGCTACTTTGTCCGTGTGGGAAGCGAAAAAGGACACCAGATAATTGAGGCTAACAAACCGCTGTTTATAGATGCTGATGAAAAGGATGTTGAAGAGTTCAAGATGAACGAAAAGAAACGCCTAGAAGAGTTCAACCTCGAACTGAACGTGCTTGGCCTCCAAGACATGCTTGATCTCGCTTATGAGTCTCCCGTTTGGCAAGAGACGGCTGACGAATGTTTCGGATGCGGCACATGTAACCTTACATGTCCAACCTGTAGATGTTACGATGTAGTCGATTATGTAGGCCTCGATCTCAAGACAGGGGAAAGAGTTCGAAGATGGGATTCCTGTATGCTGAGAAAACACGGTTTGGTTGCCGGCGGCTTGAACTTTAGACCGACACGCACAGAAAGACTGAGAAACAGGTTCAACTGCAAGGGAAGCCTCACGGAGGGCATGCTTAACTGTGTGGGCTGCGGAAGATGCACCGTTTACTGTCCAGCTGAGATAAATTTTGTTGAGGTCATGAAGAAGGTGATAGGTGAACTGTGATGGAAGAAGGCGGAAAGGCGGCTTTGAGCAAGATAGCTCCGAAGGAACTGGTTCTAAGCCCAGCGAAAATAGTCAAATCTGAAAACATGACAGAGATAGAGAAACATTTAGAGCTCGAGTTTCAAGACAAGGACTACGCTAAAGGCTTTGTGTACAAACCCGGACAGTTCGTTGAAGTCAGCGTTATGGGCGTAGGCGAAGCGCCGATCTCAATATGTGCCGCAAGGAAGAACCCTGATATTCTTGAGCTCTGTGTGAGAAGGGTAGGAAGGGTCACGAATGCCATTCACAGGTTGAAGGTTGGAGACCTACTTTGGATCAGAGGCCCATACGGCAACGGGTTTCCAATGGAGAAGATGGAAGGAAGCAACCTGCTTTTGGTCGGCGGCGGGTTGGGAATCGCCCCGCTCAGAGGGGTTCTTCAACATGCATTGATGAACAGAGAAAAGTACGGCGAGATACTCGTTCTTTACGGCATCAGATGTTACACGGCTATGCTTTTCAGAGATGAGTTTCTCCATCTTTTCTACGAAGGCGACAAACAGAACGTTAAGTTCTATCTTTCGTACGAGGATTCTTCGGATAAAGCCTGCTATGAACTTGCATGTGAAAGAAGCGACAGATGCATGAGCGGGGTTGTCACTAAGCTGTTTCAGCTCATGAAAATCTCAGCTGAAGACACTTACGCCGTGATTTGCGGTCCGCCTATCATGTACAAGTTCGTCGTCAAGGAACTGTTGCAGAGAAACTTCAGCCCGAAACAGATCTACATGACGCTTGAGAGAAGGATGAAGTGCGGCGTTGGGAAATGCGGTCACTGCATAATCGGCTCGGGAAGCAACATTAAATATGTGTGTAAAGACGGGCCGGTGTTCACTTACTGGGATGCGTTAAACACGAAAGGTATGATTTAGAACGTGGAGGTTGATGGAAGAATGGCGAAACCGAAACTTGGAATATTCAGCTTAACAGGATGCGGCGGAGACCAGCTTATGATCCTGAACATGGAAAACGAGCTTCTGGACTTGCTTAGCTACTTCGAGATCAAAGACTTCCAAGAAGGCAGCAGCTACCACGAAGACGTTGAACTTGACATAGCTCTCGTTGAAGGCTCAGTAAGCACCGAAACCGACCTGAAGCGGCTGAAGGAGATACGTGAAAAATCGAAGACTCTCATAGCACTCGGTGACTGCGCCATAGGCGGCTGTGTTCAAGCCATGAGAAACGGTCAGATGAGCATGGCTGAACGGATGAAAAAAGTGTACGGGGTTGAAGAGGATTACTACGATGTTCTTGAACCCAAAGGGCTTAGCGCTCACGTTAAGGTTGACCTTGAAATCCCAGGGTGCCCGATAGAAAAGACGGAGATTTTCAGGGCGATAACCTCTCTTTTACACGGAGACCTACCTGAAACAATAGATTACCCGGTTTGCGTCGAGTGCAAGCTAAACGGGTATCCATGCGTTCTCGTCGAGAAAGGGATGCCTTGTCTCGGCCCGTTAACCACGGCGGGATGTGATGCTAGATGCCCGGGGCTCGGCTTGGACTGCATAGGCTGCCGAGGTCCGATACCTGATGAGGCGAACGCTGCGGCGGAGCTGGATGTTTTGCTTGAGAAAGGGTATGATGAGAAGTACATAATTAACCGGCTGCGTTTCTTTGGCGGCAACTTTGAGGACATTCAAAAGTTGACGAAGAAGATTTCTGAACGGCGGAATAAGACGGAGGGGAACGAGTGATGAAAAGGGTAATTGAGGTTGAGGAGCTCACTCGGGTAGAAGGACATGGACGCGTAGAGGTAGTCATCGACGGCGAAGAGATAAAGGATGTTAACATGGCGATTTTCGAGGGTCCCCGGTTTTTCGAAGCGTTCATTGAGACTGTTCACTACGAGAAAGTTCCAGACATCATGCGTCGAATATGCGCCATATGCACAGCCTCGCACAGTTTAGCCTCCATACGAGCCATAGAAAAAGCCTTTAACGTCAAAGTTACGGAACAGACAAGCCTCCTCAGAGACCTCCTCATACACGGCGAGATGATTGAAAGCCACGCGCTTCACGTTTTCATGCTTGCCTTGCCTGATTATCTTGGGTTCCCGGATGCTGTTCGGATGGCTTCCAAGTACCCGAAAGAGGTGAAGGCTGCGTTACGGCTGAAACAGGCTGGCAACATGGTGCACAACATTGTGAGCGGAAGAGAGGTCCACGGGATGAACGAACGGGTCGGAGGATTCAGCACGGTTCCTTCCGAACAGGATCTGAAACAGATCAAGATGGTGATGGCGGCAACCAAGCCGACGGCGGAGCTGGCGGTAGACTTGTTCGCTAAGCTGGAAACACCGAAGTTCGCTGAATCGGACAACGTTTTGATGGCGCTCGATCCCGGTGACAAGTTCGGTTTCATGGGTGACTATGTTCTGGTTTCAGACGGCACGCGGCATCCAGTGGAGAACTATCAGGCGTTAACGAACGAACGGACGGTTAAGTATTCTCACGCCAAATTCTCGTCGTACAAAGGTTCATCATTCATGGTCGGGGCGTTGCCTAGGGTTCTGCTTAACAAGGACAAGCTGGAAGGCACTGCAGCAGCCCTGTATGACGAGCATAAGGATCTGTTGACGCAGAACAACACTTTAACGAACAATCTGGCTCAGGCAATCGAGCTTGTTCACAGCGTGGACCGGTGCATAGAAGATATTGATGCTTTGCTCAGCAACGGGTTGAAAAACGAAGGATTAGTTGAGATTGAGGTAAAGGCTAACAGGGGAACTGCGGCTGTTGAGGCGCCGAGAGGCATACTTTACCATGACTACACGTTTGACGGTGAAGGATGCATCGTGAAATGCAACGTCATAACGCCGACCGCTCAAAACGCAGCTAACATGGAGAAGGATTACAGGGCAGCAGCGAAACGGCTCATCAGCGAACCAGACGAAAAACTTGTGAACGCTTCGAACTTATCGCTAGAGCCTACGACCCATGCATATCCTGCTCGGTGCACCTAACACGGATCAGAAGGTAACCACGCACTCCCCTTTTTTCTAAACACCCATCTTCCAGATTTTTCCTGCTTTAGACGGTTTCCCCGTTCGAAGCTCCTCCTTTTTTGGGCTGACGATACGAAACCGTTTTAGCATGCGAGCTCTAAAGTAGTCTCAGCGAAACATGTTCACGCTGCACGCTGTTTGTCGCTTACCTGGTTAAGTGTGAAAAACGGGAAACCGGAGGGGTATGTCACGGGTATCGAGGGGCTAGACAAGATTTTCAACCCTAAAAGAATAGCCGTCATCGGCGCGAGCAACAAGAAAGGATCAGTCGGGTTCACATTGTTGAACAACCTTATCGGGGTCGGCTTCAAAGGATTCGTTTACCCCGTTAATCCTTTCAGCCCAAGCATTCAAGGCATAACGGCTTATCCAAGCGTCAAAAAGATTCCCTGGCAGGTTGACCTTGCAATTGTGGCTACGCCCGCTCATGTGGTTCCCCAGGTTGTGGAGGAATGCGGGGAATCCGGTGTCACCGGAATCATAATTGTGTCGTCAGGTTTTGGGGAAACCGGCGCCGAGGGAAAAGCCTTGGAAGAACAGCTTCTGAAGCTGAAACGCACATACGGCTTAAGAATAATTGGACCGAACTGCATCGGTGTGATGCGTCCAAGCATAGGGTTGAACGCTTCGTTCGCGAAGAAGCCGGCTAGAAGAGGTCAGATTGCGTTCGTGTCCCAAAGTGGGGCTTTGTGTGCCTCGGTTTTAGACTGGGCGGCTAACGCAAACGTGGGTTTCAGCTATTTTGTCTCTGTCGGAGGCATGATAGATGTTGATTATGCTGATCTAATAGACTATTTTGGAATAGACCCGGAGACGAGAAGCATCGTTCTTTTCGTGGAGGCTGTGAAGGACCCTCGGAAGTTTATGAGTGCAGCTCGGAGGTTTGCGGGAACCAAGCCCATAATCGTTGTGAAAGCTGGAAGGTCGCCTGAGGGTACAAGGGCAGCAGCGTCGCATACAGGAGCCGTTACAGGTGAAGACTCAATATACAATGCCTTTTTCAGCAGAGCGGGCATCGTCCGAGTTGAGGAGATTGCGGACCTGTTTAACTGTTCTGAGATTTTAGCTATGCAGCAGCCGCCGAAAGGACCGAGGTTGGCTATAGTGACGAATGCCGGTGGTCCTGCTGTTATGGCGACGGATGCTTTGATAGAGAAAGGCGGGCAGCTTGCGGTTTTGACGGAGGAAACTTTGAAGGCTTTAGATGAGTTTCTGCCGTATTATTGGAGCCGAAATAATCCGATAGACATATGTGAGGATGCTACGGTTGACAGGTTCCGACGGGTGCTTCGAACATGTTTCAAAGACCCGAACATAGACGGGTATCTGGTGATCTACACGCCTATTGGCGCCGCCGATCCTTATGAAACGGCTGAAGCCCTAATAGAAATCGCGAAAGAAGCCAACCGACCTATCTTGACATCTTGGCTGGGCGAAGAGGATGTGCAGGAAGCCAGAGCTCTTCTCCGAGCAAACAGGATTCCAACCTTCCTGACGCCTGAACAAGCGGTCGCAACGTTTGTGTACATGTGGCAGTACGCAAGAAACCTTGAAATGCTTTATGAAACGCCGGAAGAGCTAGGTGAACCATTTTCAGCTAGCCGCCACCATTTAAAGAAGATCCTTGACGAGGCTGTCCGCGAAAAGAGACGGGTTCTCACGGAGCCGGAGTCAAAGAAGTTTCTTGAGACCTATGGGATTCCAACGGTTAAAGCCTACGTTGCGAAAACGCCGGAGGAAGCGGTGAACATAGCGTCTAAAATCGGGTATCCGGTGGTTTTGAAGGTTGTTTCTCCTCAAGTTGCACATAAAACGGATGTGGGCGGAGTAATCCTGAACATCAACTCCGAGCCAGATGTTAGACGTAGTTTCAAAGAGGTCGTGAAGAATGTTAAAAGCCATCTCCCGTCTGCAGAGGTTCAAGGCGTAACTGTTCAACCCATGGTTTCAAGCGGCTACGAGTTGATGATAGGTTCGAAACGAGACCCACAGTTCGGTTCAGTCATAATCTTCGGAACAGGAGGCACAGCCGTCGAGATATTCAAGGACATCTCAGTTGGGTTTCCTCCCTTAAACCAGACGCTTGCAAGAAGAATCATTGAGCAGACAAAAGCTTACAAGATTCTTTCAGAAGGTTTCAGAGCTAAACCCTCAGTGAAGATTCGGCTTCTCGAGGAAATGCTCGTCAAATTTTCTCAGTTAATCATCGACCATCCGCAGATCGTTGAGGCTGACGTAAACCCTCTCATGGTCGACGAGAAAGGTGCCGTGGCTTTAGACGCACGGATAATCATCGATCTGGAAACCGCAGCTGCTCCGACCAAACGATACGGGCATCTCATAATCCGACCTTACCCCGGAAAATATGTGACTGAACGGAAACTGCGGGACGGCAAACAAGCGCTGTTCCGCCCCGTAAAACCTGAAGACGAACCGCTGGTCGCTGAACTCTTCAAAGCCTTTTCAGAAGAGACGATGCGCTTCCGGTTCTTCCGCGTCATAAAAGAGATTTCTCACGAAGCCTTAGCAAGATACTGCAACATCGACTACGATCGAGAGATGACCATAGTCGCAGAGCTGAAGGAAAAAGGGAGAAAACAGATAGCCGGCATGGTCCGGTTGATTGTTGAACCAGACGGCGAAAGCGGAGAAGTAGCAGTCGTCGTCGGAGACCCATGGCAAAACCGAGGCTTAGGTTCACTTCTGTTCAGGTACATCGTTGATGTGGCAAGAGACATGGAGCTAAAAAAGGTCTGGGGCGAGATAATGGCTGAAAACACGCGGATGCTACACATATGCTACAAAGAAGGCTTCCAAATTAAGCGCTTGGACGAAGAAACATACATAGCGGAGCTGAGTCTAGAATCGTAACCGGTTGAAACCGTAAGATCCTCTGCGAGT
>PIYB01000041.1 GCA_003601835.1 Candidatus Bathyarchaeota archaeon | reverse complement strand
GAAAACTTCAGAGCGGAGCAACAGCGCAGTTGCGTCGCAAATTGGGTAAAGCTCTCGCGGTTTTTCCTTTCTCGTTTCCCGAAAATTTTTCGTTAGAGTCTTTCTTTTCTTTATAAACGAAACGAAAGAAATCGAAAGAACATTTATATAGAAAAAATTTTTCCGAAAACGAAAGACAATGCGCCGTGAAAACTACAAAAAACATAAAACATTCCTCAGTTGAATACCTAATGAATATTCTACGACTGTTCGGAACAATCTAATTGAAAAGGTTGAAAGTGAAAAAATGTCCGAAGCTGAACATGTCTGGATAGCGAGGGACTATTCTAAATGCAGCGGATGCAGAAGATGCGAAATCGCCTGTTCCATGAGCCATGAAGGAAAAATCTGGCCTGAAGCCTCGCGGATAAGGGTTTTTATGCTTGTCCCCGGAATCGAGGTTCCACACCTATGCGTGCAATGCCATGACTACCCCTGTGTAGACGCTTGCCCAACGAACGCGTTATCCGTAAGCAAGGACACTGAAGCTGTTCTTGTCGACAGGGACAAATGCACGGCATGCGGGCAATGTATCGATGCTTGTCCAGGTAAGATTCCGTTTATTCACCCAACTGAAGACTACGCCGTAATCTGTGACCTCTGTGGAGGAAACCCCCGGTGCGTTGAGGCATGCGCGGAAGGCGGATGGAACGCTCTGGAAATCGTCAAAAAAGAGGACACACATACGTTCAGGCTGTACGCCAAAACCCCGGAAGAGATTACTCGACAGGTTATTGTTAAGCTATACGGCGAAGAATGGAAGGAGGAGGTTTAGATGCGAGGTTACGCTGGAAAGTTTCTCGAGGTTAATCTTTCAACTGGGAACATCAAGGAAACCAAGTTCAGCGAGGAAATCTTACGGCAGTACATCGGTGGAAGAGGGTTAGCAGTAAAAATCCTTTGGGACAGACTAGGAAAACGGTGGGAACAGATTGACCCTCTTGGACCTGAAAACCTGCTTCTGCTGTTAACGGGACCCTTAACAGGATACGTCCCCGGCGCCAGGCTGTGCGTCTCAGGTAAGTCTCCTCAAAGCAACGGAATCGTCGGATCAACGGTAGGAGGAGAATTCAGTGTTGAGCTCAGATGCGCCGGCTACGACGGCGTAATATTCACGGGAAAGGCTGAAAAACCGGTATATCTGTTCATCAACGATTCTGACGTTGAACTAAAGGACGCAAGCCACATCTGGGGCAAGGACGGCAAGGAAACCCTGAAAATCCTCGTCACGGAGGGACTGAAAGAGCTAAGAAAACAAGCTCCAAGACGGGGGCTGCGAAGGGAACCTCAAGCAGTCTACATCGGACCGGCAGGTGAGAACAAAAGCAGACTGGCTGTCGTTACATCCAAATGGGTGCATGCCGCAGGCTACGGTGGATACGGAGCAGTCATGGGTTCAAAAAACCTGAAGGCGGTTCTTGTTAAAGGCTCAGGTCCTCTGCCCGACGTTGCTGACATGGAATCTGTTTCAGCCCTTATTGACAAAATTTTGGAGATAAACTTCAGAAGCACAGCGTTCAGACGGTGGGGCACAGGGTTCCTAGGCTACGATGTTGGCTCCCGTCTTAGCTCAGAACCCGTAAGAAACTGGCAGGAGGAATGGCATGATGAAAAGAGCTATGGCGCAGATGAATTCGAGAAGTACTGGGTTAAGAGATACTGGGGGGACTTTGGATGCCCAACCACATGCCTAAAAGTAGCTGTCATAAAATCCGGCGCATTTAAGGGAGCAGTAACTGATAACCCGGACTACGAGAACCAAGCCTACCTCGGCGCAAACCTCGGCATTTTCAACGCTGAAGGAAACATATTCCTCACCTCGCTCATAGACGACTTAGGTCTTTGCGGCATACAAACCGGGAACGTCTTAGGCTTCGCTGGGGAACTGTACGAGAAAGGCATACTAACGAAAAACGACCTGGACGGCATTGAACTAAACTGGGGAGACGTTAAAGCCTTCTCCGCCCTGGTAAGGATGATAGCTGAACGAAGAGGAATAGGCGACGTTCTGGCTGAAGGCACATACAGAGCTGCCCTCAAAATAGGTGAGATGAAAAACGTGAACGTTCTGTCTTACGCTGTGACTGCAAAAGGCATAGGAATAGGTGCACACGGGATAAGAAGCGAAGAAGACTATCCGGGACCTGAATCTTACGCGTGTTCAGTTCAAGGCGGAGACCACACCTCCGTCGCTCGTCTCCCACTCGACCACGGCAACAGCGAGCTCAGAATAATGCTTTATGACTCAGGAGTGTTCTGCTGGTTCAACTTTTTCGAAAAAGAAGCTGAAGACCTTCTCTGGCCGTTCATTGAAGCCGTAACAGGCTGGAAGATAACTGAAGACGAATGGTTCAACACAACAGCACGCAGAATACTACACATCCAAAGAGCACTTCTGCTGTTAGGCGGCCCCGACCTTAAATGGACCCCTAAAAAGGACGACGATGTTCCCGCAAGATGGTATGAACCGTTACGCAAAGGTCCATACAAAGGCAAAACCGTAGCCCGCCGGAAAATCGAGGAGGCACGAAAAGGATACTATGAAGCCGTAGGCTGGGACAAAAACGGCATACCGAAACCTGAAGAGCTTAAACGCTTAGGACTGGACGACGTAAACAAAAGAATGGAAGAACTCAGAACACAAACGTAGAGAACCAGCTGTCGGTGAATAAGCTCTTGAAGACATTCCGCTTTTATGAACCGGGAGCCCCCCTGGAAGCTAGAGGATGTTCCAACCCCCAAGGTTGGAGCAAACGATGTTCTAGTGAAAATAAAGGCAAGCGGCATATACGGCACAGACCTGCACAACAAACATGGAAGAGCACAACCCGGAAAGGTTCCTATCATCTTGGGGCATGAAATAGCAGGCGTCGTGGAAAAATGTGAAGCCAACGTCAGGAACGTCAACGTAGGCGACAGAGTCTGCGTTCACTACATCATCTCTTGCGGAGACCGTTCATTGCAGCAGAGGAAACGACAACCGTTGCCAAAACCGCAGATCCATTGGGCATCACGTGGACGGAGGCTTCGCGGAGTACATAGCAATCCCGGCGAGAAACGCATTCAAGCTTCCAATGGAGATCCCGTTCGATCAAGGAGCCATAATCGGATGCGCAGTTGCAACACCGTTTCACGCGCTTAAAGTAGGAGAGTTTAAGCCTGGAGACACTGTTGCCGTCTTCGGGCTTGGAGGCGTCGGAATGCACGCTGTCATCTGGGCTAGAGCCTTAGGAGCCAGCAAGGTCGTAGGCATTGACATTATAGACTTTAAGCTGCGGTTAGCAAAAGAGCTCGGCGCTGACTACACGGTAAACGCGTTGGAAGAAGACCCGGTAAAAACGATCAAAGATTTGACTGACGGTTTAGGCGTCAACATCGCGTTAGAAGTCACTGGCTCCGAAAAGACGATGAACGATGCAATATAAAGCGTTTGCGAATCCAACTATGCAAGCGGCCGAGTTGTAAGCGTAGCAGCACAGTTCGGTTCAATAAAGATAACCGGACGGAGAACTTGTCGAAGGTGCACTGAGGAAACCAGGCGATCACATAAGGGATGAGCTGAGAAGAATAATTGATCTTGTCAAAGCTAGGCGCATATACCTCTCGAAGTCCATAACGCATCATCTGCCATTTGAAGACTAAACCACGGGTTAGAACTACTCGACGAGAAAAAAGAGAACATTCTCAGAGCAGTTCTGTTGCAGAATTCTTAGGTTTCTGGCGCCTCTAGCGTATCCTGTCATTCTTTTTCCGGAGGTCTAACTTCAAGAACTTCCTTGTTGACCAAGTTAGGTGGAACTCTGCCTTCCAGTATAGCCACCATGTTCTCCGCAGCCATGACCGCCATCTTTGTTCTTGTCGCTATGCTGCCGCTGGCAATGTGAGGCGCCGCGGTTACGTTGTCAAGCTTAAGCAACGGGTTATCCGGATCTGTCGGCTCATTTTCCCACACATCCAACCCAGCAGCCCATATCCACCCTTCTGTTAAGGCTTTGTAAAGCGCCTTTTCGTCAACGACAGGTCCTCGAGACGTGTTTATTAGGCATGCAGTTTTCTTCATCATCTTAAGTCTTTCCTCATTCATCAGATGATAAGTCGAGGGCAGCAGAGGCACATGAATCGTGACAAAGTCTGCTTCTTTCAAAAGCGTCTCAAGAGGCACATATTTGGCTCCAAGCTCCGTCTCCGCTTGTTCGTTTCTGTACACGTCGTAGTAAAGTATCTTCATGTTCATACCTTTAGCTCGCCGAGCGACGGCTGAACCTATTCTGCCCAAGCCTATTATGCCGATTGTTTTACCCCAAACGTCCTGCCCAAGCATCATCATGAGCCCCCAAGGAACCTTCCATTTCCCAGCCTTAACGTACCTGTCAGCCTCTGCAACCCTTCTTGCAACCGCCATCAAAAGAGCGAAGGCGAAATCAGCCGTTGTATCCGTTAACACCCCCGGCGTGTTTGTGACATAGATTCCTTTCTTGGTTGCAGCCTTCAAATCGATGTTGTTGAACCCGACGGCTACTTGACTTATGCCCTTGAATTGGGGTCCAGCCGCCTTGATGACTTCCTCGTCTATCTGTTCCGTTAAAAGAGAAATTAACCCGTCAACCTCCTTCACCTTCTCAATCAGCAGACTCTTCGGGGGAGGCATCTCGTCAGGCCAAACTTCAACCTCAAAATTTGAGTGAAGGAGTTTCATTGCCTCTTCCGGTAAAGTTCTGGTTACGTAAATTTTTCTCTGGTTGAGTAACGTCAAACTGTTCACCATACACGCTAATGCTAGACAGCCATGTATATGCTTTGATCCTGTTTTTTAGCTTTTCTAGCTTGTTACCACAGAAATATGTGTTCCTGCAAAAATCAAATATGTGTTAGAGGCATCATTCGTTAACTGGAGACTTGATGATGGAAACAGATGAAAAAATGAAAGCACGTCAAATGCTTGAGGAATGGAAGAAGGACTCTTACATCTTCGGTCTTGGAGTTTTGGGTAAAGTAGGCGAGATCGCTAAGGAATTTGGGGATAACACTCTTCTGATTGCGAGTTCTTCTGGATGGGCAAGAAAACATGTAGACACCATCATAAGATCGTTGAAAGCCCAGAACATTTCATGCAATCTTGTGCGTGGGGCTAGACCTAACTGTCCCCGTGAGGATCTGTACAGAATAGCATTACAGGTGTCAGCGTCTAAGCCGGACAGCATAATAGCGTTCGGTGGAGGAAGCACCATAGACGGGGCGAAGGCTGCAAGTGTGCTTGCAACTTACAGTCCAGCTGAGGTGTCCGAGGTTTTCGGAGTCGATTGGGGTACAGCTGGCTCTATTGACCCA
This sequence comes from Candidatus Bathyarchaeota archaeon, assembly GCA_003601835.1. Taxonomy (GTDB): domain Archaea; phylum Thermoproteota; class Bathyarchaeia; order Bathyarchaeales; family DTEX01; genus PIYB01. The sequence continues at coordinate 5,842 of PIYB01000041.1, read as the reverse complement.
TACTTTGGAACCGGTATGGTAACAAAGATAAAGAAAGCCACAAAGAAAGAAGCGGTTCCCGTGATTGCTGTTCAGTCAGCCTCGAGCTCCGCAGCTCATCTGACAAAATATTCTAACATAACTGATCCGATAGTAGGTCAGAAAAAACTGATTGTTGATGAAGCTATAACGCCTAAAAAATCGGTCTTCGACTACGGAGTCACCATCGGCGCGCCGCGAAACCTAACACTTGACGGAGGATTAGACGGCATAGCCCATCTGTGGGAGGTTTTCATGGGCGCAACTGGTAAAGACTATTACGAGAAAGAGAAAGAAGTGGCGTCTCTCGGGCTTAGCTTGATCATCGGCAATCTGAAAAAAGCGTTGACGGATGATGTGGATGCTCGGGTTGCTTTAGGTCTGGGAACGGATTTAGGTGGATATTCCATAATGATCGGTGGCACTAACGGTCCGCATCTAGGCAGCTTCTCGCTTGTGGACGTTCTCTCGCATGGAAGGGCTTGTGCCATCCTTAATCCTTACTACACCATGTTCTTTTCACCCAGCATCCAAGACCAACTCGTAACTATTGGGCGCATCTTTCAGAGAAACGGGCTCATTAAAGAGGATCTAGATCTAGAAAGCCTAAGTGCTACGGAGCTCGGCAGAACAGTAGCGAAAGGAATGTTAGAGTTTAACAGAACCCTCGGTTTTCCGACAACACTTAAGGAAGCCGGAGCGACCGAAGCTCATCTGACCAGAATGCTTGAAGCCGCCAAAGACCCGCAGCTAAAGATGAAACTGTTGAACATGCCGGTGCCCTTAGACCCAGCTAAAGGCGACATAGACAACTACATGAAAAGCATACTGGAAGCGGCGTTCACAGGAGACTTGGGAAAAATAAAGCTACCAAAAACATCTTGAGAACCCTATCGATTGACCTGTCAGCAACCGTCTTTCTGAAGGTTTCTAGCCTTCCAGTATTGGAAGGCTTTCTCCTCCATGTGTAAGAACCAGTTTCTTAGAATCTTTCCCTAATTCACGGTTCAAATATTCAAGTCCTTCCTGCGGGCTACTGACCTTTTCGAAGTGAAGCTGCTCCGCCTGTTCCTGCGAAATCCCTTCTGAATACAAAGCAATCTTGTAAGGCGTCTCTCTTGTCTTGATGACGCAGAGGGCGATTGACGCAGCGGTAACGTCTTCTATTTCACCTCGTTCAATCTGTTCTTCAAGCTCTTTCGAACTGCAAGCCAACATGTCTCCCCAGTCTTTGTGGACCACGGATAACCCTTCCGGAGAAGGCGTTATCAGCAAGATGCCGCCGTTCTTTTTGGTGCACAGATCAGCTGAGTAAAGTCCCTTCATTGACTGCCAGAACTCGATGTCCGCTGGATGGCTACTGACTATCGTGATATCGGCTGCTTCGGGAATTGGAATACCGTAGATTCTCTTGCAGTGTTCTATGCCTTTGCGATGCGCTTTCACCGGGTCGCCTGAATAGATTCCAGCGATCTTCCCGTCACGGGTGAGAACCGTGTTGATGATCATGTGCAACCCTACTTTCCTAGCGAAGTCGTCCATAAGTTCCCTAGCGACATTATCAGCTCTGCCAATGGCATTGGGAAGAGTTTTAGCCCCATAATAATGCATCCCAGCTACAGTCTCGGCGCCAGCAAGTCCTGGAAGAAGAATCTTGGAGCCCCCGGACCAGCCTGAAGTGAAGTGGGGAACTATGTTGCCTATGCCGATCCGGATGTCTGCGTCGATGAAATGTTTGTTGATCAAGATTGGAACGCCGTTTGGAAGATTACCCATTCGCCGTAGCTCCGAAGGATTATCCCATTCATGACTGATCACCTGCATTTCTTCAAGAATTTCAGAACCGAACTTCTTCTTCATCTCTTCGTCAGTCATCTTCCGATGTGTGCCTAAAGCAACAATGACCAAAATATCGTTCTTCTTAACCCCTAACGATGTCAACTTCTCCTGAAGAACAACAAGAACATCGTGGACAGGCGTAATCCGAGTGTTGTCATCCACAGCAATAGCAACGGTTTTTCCCGGACCAACCCACCTGTCAAGCTTTTCGCAGCCAATCGGGCTTGCAATGGAAAAAGCGATATCCTCCCTCGTTAAAGGCGGCTGTTCAATATCCGCAGGCTTAAAAACACCTATAAGATTCTCTTCCTCAACATCTATTGTTCTCCATTCTCGCCCATAAGGCACATCAACCTTCAACTCAAGCAACCTCCGAACCGGTCTGCCACAATCATCTTATATGTTTTAATCGAAAGAAAAGAATTCTTCCCCATAAACTCTTTAAGAAAGCCAAAAAGAGATTACGTAAGAACATCCCTTGGGCCCGTAGCCTAGCTGGACAGGGCGCAGAAGGCACAAACCTGCGAAAGCCTTCGGAGCCAGCATAGTGAAGAAAGCCTGAGATCGAGGGTTCAAATCCCCCCGGGCCCGCCACTTCCAAGTTCGAGCCCCTTATACGACTAAGTCCACATCGTTTTTTGGATCTTTGGAGACTAGCTGAGCGGGCAAAGTACGCCTATATGCTGGTTGATATTGATGTTCTTTGCTCATATGAGAATATCTCACGGGGATCGTGCGCCATGGCTGAGGTTTACCTTTGTTGGCTGGAATTTTTTTACTTTTTGAAAGGTCACTTAAGGATCTTCTAAGCATGGATACTACTGAACTACAATTCATGGGTACTATTTTTATCTCATTCATAACGCGAGGAGCCTTCACGCCTTTTTTATGAATAGTATCGGTTATTTGCTTTTGTAATCGCCTAAATATCGTGGTCGATACTTTAGCATAGTGTATAGCCTTTCATCTTCTGCAAATCCTTCCCTAATGACTCTGTTGGGAATTCCAAGGCTTGTCTTTTTTGTTCTTCCGTAACGGCCTAAACTTATTACTCGCGAGTTAAGTAGTCCCATGACATCCAGTTCGCTTATCAATCCGCTGACTCTTCTCTGAGTAAGTGGAACAAGCCCCATTTCTTCGCATAGTTCGCAGTAAAGGTTGTAAATGTCTCCTGTAATCGACCGGTTAATATTGAATCTCGTCATGAGATAAACAGTTAAGAGTACAAGCTTCGAATGTGTCGGCAGGCTTTTCATGGTTTCTAAAACCCGGTCATGTTCAATTCTTTTCTGAGCTTGTCTAACATGCTGTTCTGTTATACATGGATCACCCTTTCTCTCAGCTAGTTCACCGGCAACCCTTAAAAGATCTAGGGCTCTTCGAGCATCGCCATGTTCGGCTGCCGCAAGAGCGGCACACAACCTGACCGCTGAGTCGGTTAGTATTCCATCGTGAAATGCTATGTTTGCACGTTCATCGAGAATATCTTGCAATTCACTGGCGTTGTAAGGTCTAAAAACCAGTTCTTCTTCGCTGAGGGTGCTTAAAACTCTCGGGTCAAGCATTTCCTTAAATTTGAGATCGTTTGAGATACCAAGAATTGTTACCCTACTATTTCGTAAGGTTTCATTTATCCGCGTGAGTTCATAAAGTAAAACATCGCCGCGTTTCCTGATTATGGCATCAATCTCATCTAGAGCTATGATTAATAAAACGTTGCTTAAGTCAAGCCCTTTCCTAAATCTATCGAAGACCTCGCTAACAGCAAGACCGGTGAATGGAACCTTCACATCGACACTGGAACACAAGTTTGAGAAAACCCTGTATTCCGTGCCTGTCAACCGGCAGTTTATGAAACACACCTTAACAGACGAACCAATCTCTTCAGCTTTACTTGCTAATTTACTGAGAACAAACTTAACAACAGCCGTTTTACCGGTTCCAGTTTTTCCGTAGATCAAAATATTGGAACATATGCCGCCCCTAAGCGCGGGGGCAAGCATTTCACCTAAATACCTAATATGTTCCTCACGGTGAGGAAGACTTTCAGGAACATAATCATGCCTGAGCGCTATTCTATTTTTGAAAATAGCTGACCCCTTCAGAAAATTATCAAACACCTCTTCCAAGATATTTCCTTGCCTGGGCATTGGTATTCCTCTGTGGAGTAGCTAATTGGTTAAGCCTCAACTTTTGGGAAAGCAGAGATAAGTACTGCCGTACAAAAAAATTGAGGAACTTTTAAGATGGCTGTAGAGAACCTCTCAGACCCCTGTATTTCGACTGGAGCAGGGTTTTGTTTTTATCGTTAGAAAGATGATGATAATATAGCAGCCCAATGTGTTTCAAGAAAATCATTTTATAATTGTGATCATATATTTCTTTGTACTATCTAACAAAAGGTGTGTATTATCAAAAAAGCATGATTCTATGTTATCATTAAAATCCAAGGTCTATTTAACACCATTTTTTCTTCTCGAATGGAAATCAACGGGTAGGTCAGTAATTTAACCATAAACCCTCTAACATTTCAACTATCAGCTGCTTTTGTCGAGAGTTGCTTCCAAATATTCAGTCAAGGAACACTTTTTGTTAGAATAAAAGTATTGACTTTAAGTGAACAACGATCTGAACTATCATAATTATGTTTGTTCTTTTTTCTTCTTTTTCTTTTTTTGTCTCCTATCTTCGCTCTTTTTATGTGAACTCTTTACCCCTCTGTTTCCTTTGGAAAACGTGACGGCACCATTTCTCTTTTTCATTCAAGTAAACTTCTACGTAGATAATTCTGTTAAATAAAATAATTGCAAAAATTGGTTTTTTCTTAATTTAAAAATTTTTTTGTGTTTTTTTCTTCTTCACTGTTCACCGAACAATTTATAACTTGTGAATCTGTAAAATGTAAATCATACGTCAAAAGTCCTCCGGTTGTTGTTCAATGCCCGTAAAAAAGATGCGCGTCGAAGTCTATGATGAATCTGGAAACCGATATGTCATAAGCTTGGAAGGCAGAATCACTAGAAAAAATGCACTACGCATCTTAGACATGATTGAACTTCTCGGCGGAATGCCAAGCACAACTGCTGATATTCCAAGAGCTGAAGAGTTCTCGAAGATTGAGAAAGTTCAATTTATTGTAGAAAGATATTTTCCCCTAGTTTGGTTCTCAGCAAAAGATGTTCAGTCTTTATATCAGAAAGAGACAAAAGAACAGATTAGCCTAAGCACGGTTTCCACATATCTATCAAGACTTTCTGAAAGGGGGCTTCTTTCTAAACAAAGAAGTTCTAACAGAGTGTTGTACAGGATTATGTCAAGCGAAATGAGGGAGCTCATGAAAAAGTATTAGAGCTCAAGCTATTCTCCTTGTTCCTTTAAGAATCCTTCCATTTCCTTCTTCAACCGATACACATAGGGAATTCTGTCAGTTCTCCTTTCAACATACCCACGGGCATACAATTTTTTCATCAACCGCGCAGTATGCTCCCTCGTTAAATTGATTTCTTCTCTTATCTCAGGAGCCGTCTTCTCTCCACCAGCGGCCAAAAGTTCAAGAATCTTCAACTCAGTGTTCGTCAAAGGGGATAAAGCTCTCTCTCTACGGATCGGTATGGGCGGCTTCGACAGCATCATAGGCTGCTCAGCCTCTTCTGATAATCTCATTTGATACGTTTTCTCCGAAAGATTGTTTTGCCGAACGGTCAGACTATCGACGGCAGCCTTTAAAGAGTCATAATTCTTCGCCAGATTATCTCCAGACTGCGCAAGACGCTCTATCTGTTTTTCCACGTTTGATATGGCAGCTCTAAGTTCTGCAATTACCTTGGTGATCTCAGCAAACCTTTCCTTGTCACCCCCTTTAACTTCCTGAATTTCTTCCTCAAGAGATTGTAGATCCTTATTGAAGCTGAACATTATGTCGTTCAAAACATTCTTTGCTTTAGTATACTCCCGTAAGGCGCTCCTAACTTTCTTATAATAAATG
>PIYB01000040.1 GCA_003601835.1 Candidatus Bathyarchaeota archaeon | reverse complement strand
TCAGCCTCACCTTGAAACGCACAGGCTGAGGCTTAATCAGATACTTGGGTAACGTGTCAGGTCCGCAGCTTCCTCCACCTAGCCCAGATTGCTTGTAATCAAGGTTCAAGATTCTAATCTTTCCCTTTTCAAGGTCTACTGCTTCTGCTTCAACTGGTTGAAATATTTTCTTGCATTCCCACATCGCTGGATGCGGTTTCCGGTCAGGCCAGACAAGACCGTTGATGCAAAAGTTTCCGTCGTTCGGTTCATCATCGAAGTCGCCCCCGTACGCCCACCATTCTTCCCCGTTCTCGGTTCTCCGCTTTATGCCTTGATCAACCCAGTCCCAGATGAATCCTCCGCAGAGACGCTTGTATCTCCGGATGGTTTCCCAGTATTCTTTAAGGTTGCCCGTGTTGTTTCCCATTGAATGAGCATACTCGCACATGATAACGGGACGGTTCTCGTTTGGGTCTTCAGCCAGTTCGGTAAGCCGGTTGTTGCTATGCGTTCGCCGTGTTGGATTATTTCTAGTTCACTTTGTTTGCCTTCGGGGTAAGAGTTGTGGAACACGAGTGCGGCAAGCCCCGGAGCCTCGAAATATCCTTGTCGTTAACGGATCAACGTGTTTCTTTCATAGAACATCGTTTAGAGGTTGATGTTTTTCCTTATTAGGCTTTAGACATTTCCCAGAAGTTCAGGGATTCATAAAAAACATCGAAAAGCTTTACTGGATATTTGTCTTCCACTGATCTTAGGGTAAGACGAGTCTATGTCTTCCGAGAAGAGATGTTAGTTAGATTTTTAAGTGGTTCAGTAGTTTATGGTTTGAAATTCCAAGGAACTGCTGGTGTAAAAGGAATGTGCATATTAGGCAAAGACAAACTGGTTGAGATTATCGAGAAATACAGGTGTATCTATCCTTTTGACATGAGCTTGCTGGACGGCGACGGTTACGTTCTAACAGTAAGAGATGAAACAACGCTTCACTACTTGGAACACAAAAACCTCATATCAAAAGAGGTTGTTTTCACACCGCCAGGATACGTTGCTCACCTAACAGCTAAAAGCAAATACGGTAGGGCAGGACTATCATTTCTTAACGCAGCGAAGGTTCACAGCGGCTTTATTGGAAGGCTCGCTTTAGAACTGGTCAATTTGAACAATGAAAGGACGCCCATCACAATAAAGAAGGGCGACCCGTTGATGCACATAGAATTCATAACAAGAATTGGGAAACCGTCGCCTTACATGGGTCAGTATCAATTCCAATACATGACGGATGAGGAAATTCAGGTTTACATCCCGATTCTCAGAGAGGTGTTCGATAACTACGAGGAACTGGCGAAGGTTTGGTTCAAGAATACACCTCTGAGAGAACAGAAACGAAGCCCTTAAATATCCCGCATTCAGTATGCTCAAAAGGAAAACAACGATGAAGGCACGAAACTATCGTAGAGTTAAAGGTGTTCCGTATACGAGAACAAAGTACATACATGGGGCTCCCCAGTCTAAAATAGTGAAATTTACGATGGGAACCCCTTCAAACAGGTATGAATATCAAATTTCTCTGGTAGCAACCAGAAAGGTTCAAATTCGTCACAATGCTTTAGAAGCCGCTCGCATCGCAGCGAACCGTCACCTGCAGGAAAAGTTGGGAAACAACTTCTTTTTACGCGTGTTACCTTTTCCTCACGTTATACTTCGTGAGAATAAAATGATTTTTGGGGCTCACGCTGACAGGCTTCAAGACGGTATGAGACATGCTTTTGGGAAGCCCGTTGGTAGAGCTGCTCGGATAAACCCCGGTCAACCGGTCATCATATCTTACGTCAATGAAGACGGAGTTGAGGCAGCTAAAGAAGCTCTTAAAAGGGGACGAGCTAAACTGCCGACGCCTTGTAGAATAGTCACGGAAAAAATGAATGTATCAAGTTCTGAGGTGAAAGAAATTGGCGACTAAGAAAGAAAAATATGTTTTGTGGTTCGACGAGATCGGAATGGAAGACGTACCTTTGGTTGGAGGAAAAAGCGCCAGCCTAGGAGAGATGACACGGAGAACAGGAGTTCCTGTTCCATACGGATTCGCAACGACCGCAAAAGCATATAGACATTACATAACGGAGAACAAACTTCACGAAAAGATCGCTGAGATCTTAAGAGAAATGAAAGACCCGAATGACACCAAAGCCCTTCACAGCATAGGTGAAAGAATCCGAGAGATCATTGCGACGGCAAAAATGCCTCCTGATCTTGAGAAGGAGATCGTAAAGGCGTACAAAAAGCTCGCCGAGAAAATCGGTGAGAAGAACCCGTTTGTTGCAGTCCGTAGCTCTGCTACTGCTGAGGATCTTCCTGACGCTAGCTTCGCCGGTCAGCAGGAAACATACTTGAACGTTCACACCCCGGAGGAAGTCGTTGAGAAAGTGAAGGAATGTTTTGCCAGCCTATTCACGGACAGAGCGATCTTCTACAGAATCCAGAAAGGATTCGATCACATGTCCATTGCCCTGAGCGCCGCCGTTCAACTGATGGTTTACAGTAAAGCAAGCGGCGTGATCTTCACGCTGGACGTTTCAAACGGTGACAGAAGCGTAGTCCTAGTGGAAGCTGGTTACGGCTTAGGTGAGTTTATCGTTCAAGGCACGATCACTCCTGACGAGTACATTGTCAGAAAATCTGACTTGGCTATTGTTAGGAAAAATGTCCCGAAGAAAACTGTTCAGCTGGTTAGACTTCCTTCAGGAGGAACAGAGAAACGTGATGTGCCGCTTGAACTTCAGGACAAACAGGTGTTGACAGACGAGCAGATTAAAGAGTTAGCTAAATACGCCATAACCATAGAGGAGCACTACAAGAAACCCATGGACATAGAATGGGCCCTCGATGAGAGAACGAACAAGCTGTTTATTCTTCAAGCAAGACCTGAAACGGTTTGGTCAACCAAGAAAGAAGCACCTGAACCTGAAGAAAGGATAACCACAACAACAGAAAGGAAGATACTGGTTCAAGGGCTTCCTGCCTCTCCCGGACTGGCGGTAGGAAAGGTTCACGTCATACCTTCCGTCGAACAGATTAACAACTTCAAGAAAGGTGAGATTCTGGTCACGGAGATGACTGCTCCAGACTGGGTTCCAGCAATGAGGAAAGCAGCAGCCATAGTAACAGATTCGGGAGGAATGACTTGTCACGCCGCCATAGTCTCGCGAGAACTTGGAATCCCATGCATCGTAGGCACAGCATCCCGGGGAACTCCGGCTACAGAAACCATACCTGACGGAATCATGGTAACCGTTGACGCGAAGCTCGGCGTAGTCTACGAAGGAGCACTTGAAGAGGCGGTTGCAAAGAAGGAAGCAGCTGCGGCTGCCGGAGCGGTCACAGTTGCCGAGCCTCATATAGTAACCGGCACGAAAATCTACGTAAACCTCGGTGAACCTGAAATCGCTGAGAAGGTTGCGGCTTTACCTGCAGACGGCGTAGGACTGTTGCGGCAGGAATTTGTTTGGACAAGCGAGATCGGTGAACACCCACTTCATCTGATTGAAACAGGTCACCCGGAGAAGGTTGTTGACGGACTTGCTGAAGCCTTCCGGAAAATATGCGCAGCGTTCTATCCTCGACCGGTGGTCATGCGTTTCAGCGACTTTAAGTCATCGGAGTACCGGGATCTGAAAGGTGGAGACAAATATGAACCAGTGGAACCCTCAGCTCTGATGGGTTGGAGAGGAGCCTCACGATACTATGATCCGAAATATGTTGAAGCCTTCAAACTTGAAGTGCGAGCTGTGAAGAAGGTTCGAGACGAGTTCGGCCTCAAAAACCTGCATGTGATGATACCGTTCTGCAGACGGGTCGAAGAGATAGAGAAGATCAACAAAATATTCGAGGAAGAAGGACTCCGCAGAGGACCAGACTTCAAAGTTTGGCTCATGGCTGAGATACCGAGCAACTGCCTGGTTGCCGACAAATTCAACAAGTACGTTGACGGCTACAGCATTGGAAGCAACGACCTGACAATGACGATCCTCGGATGCGACCGTGATAATGAAACGGTGGCTCACCTTTTTGACGAAAGAGACCTTGCAGTTAAACGTGCAATCCGGATGCTCATCAAGCTGGCTCATCGTGACGGAAAAACAGTCAGCATATGCGGCCAGGCGCCCAGCGTCTACCCTGAGTTCACCGAGTTCCTTGTTCGAAGCGGTATCGACAGCATATCAGTAAACCCAGATGTCGTTGTCTCTACGAGAAAGCTGGTTGCAATGGTTGAACAACGCCTGATGCTTGACAAAACCACGGGCAGAGGAATACGCGACGACCCGGACCTCGATATCCCCCTTGACTAACCCCCTTAAACCCTTTTTTGCCGGCTAAAACCCAGTCTTCTCCTAGTTTTTGACGGTTCATGCTCCAGCAAAATTCAGATTTCATAGACAGGCTTACTCGTCACCACCCAGTTGTTGCTAGGCTCATGCGTTGTTCTAGGTCAATGTTTTCAGGGATTTCTCGGTGGGACTGCTACGATACGCGTGCACGGTTACCGCGGTGTCACGAGGTTTTCTTCTTCTCTTTTGGCGGCTACGGCGAGCAGCGCCTTGTAATATTCGTCGGTTTCGATTTTTCCACAGATGTTTCCGAGGGCTTCGTGTACGTTTTTGAAGTATTCTTTGTCCGATTCTTCTAGGCTTCTTTTTTGAACTGTTGTCGCTCGGTCTCTGATGCCCAGTCCCGCCTCTTTGATGGAAAGGTACAGAATTCTATGTTCAACTTGGATCAGTTGCGGATAAACGTCTCGGGCGAGCTCAACTAGGTCTTCCCCTATGTCTCTGAGCTTTGCTATGTCCCAAGACAACATGTAACGTTCGTTCCTTGTCAAGATATCTCTGAGCCGCGTTTGAATTGTGTTCAGTATGGGTAGAAATCTTTCCATGGCACTTTTCATAATATGAATAATGGCTAAACGTTTAAAGATTACCCTAAGCAGAGAAAGATCAAACGAATCTGGACGTTCGTTGCTTGAAAATGGGCGTTTTCCGCCTATCAGCATTCAACCGTTAAGGGCTTCAATAAACGTTTAGAACAAACGAAAAAGAGAAAACCTTAATTCTTTGGCGTCGTTCCTAGACTGCTAAAGTTGGCTAGGAGCGGTTCAGGTTTGAAGAAGGGCTTGTGGAAGGGGATGGGGTTCGGTCTTACTTCAGGCGTCATTACGACGCTTGGGGTTATCATAGGACTGCATTCAGGAACAGTGTCTAGGCTCGCCGTTCTAGTGGGAATAATTGTCGTAGCAATTGCGGACGCCTTCTCCGACGCGATGGGAATCCATGTTTCAGAGGAAGCGGAGCATGAACATACGTCGAAGGAGCTGTGGGAGGCGGCGTTGTTCACATTCATGTCAAAAATGGTGATCGCGCTGTCATTTGTCATCCCCGTTGCTTTACTCGATCTGCACGCGGCCATTTTAGCAAGCCTAGCGTGGGGTTTGTTCTTGATCACAATCTTCAGTTTCTTTATGGCAAGATCGCAAAAAGAAAAACCATACAAGGTTATTGCAGAACATGTTGCGGTTACGTTGCTGGTGATCCTGATTGCTCATTACCTGGGCGACTTGATTCATGAAACCTTCAGCACATGGAACTTCGTTCATCTCAAGATTAGTCCTTTCGCAAGACGTATTTTCTGATTGGGAACTTCAGGATGATTCGGGTGACTCTGGGAAATTCAGGGATCGAAGATTTTGCATGAAAACTGATATTAAGTCTAACTGCACAGTTTGAATCTGAGGTTGAGCTGGTTGAATCTGAGGTCTCAGCATAATGTTGTGGTTGTTGGCGGGGGAACAGCGGGTCTAGCAGCTGCGGTTGCGGCTGGACGTAGCGGTGCACAGACCCTTTTGATTGAAAGGTACGGTTTTTTGGGTGGATCTATGACAGCGGGTTTAGTGAACCCGTTTATGCCTTTCAACGCAGGTGAAGAACAGATAGTGCACGGTATATTTCAGGAGATAATAGACCGGTTGGCACGTATGGACGGGTATGACAAGAAGACGAGAGCTTTCGACCCGGAGATTATGAAGGTTGTCGCCGACGAGATGGTTCAAGAAGCTGGCGTCGAGCTTTTGCTTCATACATGCGTCATTGACGTGATTATGCATGGAAACGAGATTTTCGGGGTAGAAGTCCACAACAAGTCTGGACGGCAGCTTGTTTCAGGTAAAGTTTTTGTTGATGCTACGGGGGACGGTGATGTTGCTGTTATGGCTGGGGCTCCTTATGAAAAAGGAAGAAAACAGGATGGGTTGATGCAGCCCATGACCTTGGTTTTCAGAATGGCTGGCGTGGATGTTAGCAGGGTGCCGCCTAGGAAGGAGATTAACAGGCTGTTCTTGGAGGCGAAGGCTGCGGGCATTGTCAATATTCCAAGGGAGAACGTTCTTTATTTTTCCACAACCCACAAAGGCGAGTTGCACTTTAACTCGACAAGGGTTCTTAAGGCTGACGGAACCAACGTTGAGGATTTAACCCGTGCGGAAATCGAGGCCAGACGGCAGATGGTTGAACTGGCAAAATTCTTTAAAGAAAGGGTTCCCGGTTTCGAGAACGCTTACTTGTCGAGGTCTGGAGCCGAGATAGGGGTGCGTGAAACAAGACGGATAATCGGAGAATACGTGATGACGGGGCAAGACATTATTGAAGCAAGAAAATTCAAAGACGTCATCGCAAGAGGTTCATATTGGATAGACATGCACAACCCTGTGGGCCAAGGTCAAGAGGACAATCCATACGCGAAGAAGTGTCCGCCTCCCGGCGAATCTTACGACATACCATACCGGTGCCTAGTGCCAAAGAAGGTTGAGAATCTTCTGGTTGCCGGAAGATGCATTTCAACCACGCGGGAAGCCCAAGCCGCGATACGAATAATGCCAACCGTTGTAGCGATAGGAGAAGCAGCTGGCACAGCGGCGGCGTTAGCAGCAAAACATGGGGTGTACCCAAGAAAACTTGATGTTTCGTTGCTTCAGCATGTTCTCAGGGAAAGAGGGGCTAATCTAGGATAGGCTTTTCTAGGTTCAACTTGAAACGGGCGTCTTCGTTTGGCACCGTTTTAAGAAAATGTTTTAGGCTGTTCGGGAATCCGTGTAAGGCTTTACTTGGAAAGACCGGTTTTTGTTTGGCGTTTTTTGCCAAAAGTTTTATTTTGTATGTGTGCATCGACGGCTATTCATTCATGATCTCGGTTGAGGAAGATGTCGTAACGGTTCTGCTCTTCAGTTGGGTTATTCTTGTAGTTATGATTGTGACGAAGAAGCTTTACGAGTGGATGCGGGAACGAGATATTGCGCACAATGCGGTTTACTACAACAGAAAATTCATACATATGTTTGCAAGCGGTCTCTGCACAGTCGTGGTTCCATTCGTTTTCAAAACAGCTTTCTTTCCCTTGGTTATGGCGATGCTTCTGGAAGTCTTCATCTATTTCCCCGTCGGCTGGGCAAGATAATGTACTGGTTTCAGACAAAAGAGAACATTTACGAGGTTTCTTTCTGCGTAATGTGGGACATGATAATCTTTTTAGGATGGTGGTTTTCCAGAGGCAACTTTTGGCTCGGTGTTCTGCCTGTGCTGTTTATGTCCGTCGGGGATGCCGTTACAGGGATGCTTAGGACCTTCGTTTACAAGAGGAGAACAAAATCTTGGTGGGGAAACCTCATAATGGTCTTGTTCTCAATGGTTGTAGGCGCGGCTTTGGGAACAGCGGGAATCCTTGCAGGAGGCCTCGCATCAATCGTCGAACACTACGAATTCTACCCTATTGACGATAACGTCACAGTTTCACTGGTTTCCTTCCTAGTCCTCATCGCAGCAAAGACTTATGCGCCTTGGATGCTGACATTTTAGACGCAGAAAGCCCTGAAAAGACCCGTAAACCTTGTTGAGGCAAATCTTTTAACACCAAAGATTTTTAAGAAATACCCCGGGTCTGAAACTAGGAAAAAAGGGGTCGTCGGCTAGCTTGGTCTAGGCTCCGAGCTTCGGGCGTTCGGGACCCCGGTTCAAATCCGGGCGACCCCACCATGTTCAAGTCTGTTCCTCGTGGTTGTTAGGGTTCTTTGATGAAAGCAGTGGCTGCTTGTTCGTTGTTGTCTTTTTGTTTTTTCGATGATTTTTAGGGCAGCAAGCAGAACGAGAAATGCTAGGGTTCCGTAGAATGTGCTGTGAATCGTCACGTATGGGCTGGTGATGCTGGGACTGAAAACCAAGTTCACGTAGTTCACTGTGACTGCTCCGTACCCGTTGTTAGCTTCGATGAAAATATCGAAGTCTTTGAGTTTCGCCTTCCATATTCTGAATGATTGTAGTGCAAGTTTAATGTGGTGTCCAGCGTCTATGACGAAGCTGCATGCTGTGCTTTTTGCTTTGTACTCTTCGTCGCCCTGAAGCATGTCAGTCGAGTTAGTAATGAAAACAAAAGAATAATGGGTGGTAGTCATAGTCGCATTGAACGTACTCGTACCTGCCTGTTGTACTGTTGTACATCCAAATCTTGTAACCAACATCTGCTGAGTTGTTGGCTTCAGAACGAACATAAACTCGCCTGTTAATGTAAACTGTTGAGTAAACTTGGATATCAAGCCCTAATGCTTTAGCCTCGTCTATGGGTTCGTTGTATCCTTGACCCACATCAAACCACAATATAAAGCCAAGGTTGACCCTAGACCCGTTTCCATAATACCTGAAACCGGACGGTTCATGGTGCAACGAATCCACAAGCATCCGTCGTCAGCCTCAAGAAAACGCCTAACCGTCAATTCACGGTTCAGCTGAGGTGTTTCGAACCGAATCCACCTGTGAGGCAACGTACCCTGCTGAACCCTCGAGTAACTTTGCATGGAGGAGGTGTCATTTACGACCATGAGAAGCCGCCCGTTGCTGATTGTGCTTATGGAACCGTTGGCGCCTTGCCCAAAATACACATGAGTAAACCAGCAGCTGGCGTCATTGAAATCACCGCCCTTAACAATGTTGAAAGTTTGGCTGGAGAGAAAAATGATTCACTGCTTGCTTATCCCCTTTTTCCTCATGAGCTGAGCAAACATTTAAGGCTGATGCGGCAGCAACCAGTGAACGTCCAAAGCAGGGAAACAAAACAAGGCACATCAGCCAAAAACTGCTGGTTCAGCCCGCGATAAAGATTTATTCAGCTGTCACGGTTATAAGCAAACAGAACTCGGCTTGAGGTGTAACATCTGACAACCCGTTCAGCGGAGGTTGCCATAGTCAAGGGTAAGAACCCGGTTGAGATGGTTGTTGAAGCTCTGGAAATGATCCAAGCTGAGAAGGCACTCGCGAAAAATGACAGAATCCTCATCAAGCCTAACTACATAGACTCAAGCCACCCATCCACCGGAATCACAACTGACGCCCGGGTCATCGAAGGGGTCGTCAAATATCTGAAACAGAAAAATTATGAGAACGTCACTGTTGGTGAGGGAAGCGGCTTCGCGGACACAATGTACGCCTTTAAGGTTGCAGGGGTAGACGAGGTAGCCAGACGGTGGATGGTAGACCTAATCGATCTTAACAAAGACGAATACGTGGTTGCCGATGTCCCTGATCCTCTTGCATTAAAATCCGTTAGAGTCTCCAAAACCGCATTAACCAGCGCCATAGTCAGTGTGCCGAAGCTGAAGCTGCATAGGATGGCAGGGGTCACCCTTAGCTTAAAGAACCTTATGGGAGTCGTTAAACCGAAAGGTCAGATTCACCGTCACCTCAGCAAGAAAATCGCTGACCTTGCATCTGTTGTTCCACCAAAACTCGCAGTCATAGATGGCATAATAGGCGGAGAAGGACATGAAACAGCTGGGAAACCGGTTGAGATGAACCTCGTCATAGCCGGGACAGACCCAGTTGCAGTTGACACAGTGGGAGCTGCCGTCATAGGGTTTAATCCGCAGAAGGCGCAACACATAACTTTTGCAGCTGAAAAAGGGTTAGGCACCTGCAACTTGCAAAGAATCAGAATTCTAGGGGAGCCCATCGAAAAAGTTAGGAAAAAATTCAAGCCGTCGTTCTCATCGTTCATCCTGTCAAAATTCGGTTAAGCCCCAGAAGCCTTTCCCGAGATTCTTCAATGAACACGAACAATTGCCGCCGAAACCGCATCAAACAGTGCACAAAGAATTAAGTAGCACCATGAAAAATGGTTCCTTCGGATTGTTTGGAAAAAATAAAAGAGTAGAGTGGTGAAAAACTAGGACCGTTTACTCCACCGTCGTTGTTTCCAGTTCAACTTCAACAGGTATTTGCTCCTTAAATATGGCGACCACTGGACAGTTTGCCTCAGTTCTTCTCCAAACCGCTTGAATCAACTGTTTTCTTGCCTTAGCTGAAACCTTAACCTTGAGCTTCACACCGCTTAACACAGGTGAATCCGCAGGTTTATCCGCTTCAGCTGTCACCTCGACGTTTGTCACCTCAATCTTGCTTTTTTTAGCCACATCCGCAAATATTGTCACAGCACAGTCCGCCAGAGCCATAACCGCCAGCTCCAACGCTGTTGGTCCAGTATCCTGCCCGCCTTTAGCTGCAGGAAGATCACAGACAACGCTGTGGGTTCTAGAATTGTCAACTATCGTACGAACATTTTCTACAAGTTTACTCTGCGCCACAGTTTTCGGCATACCAGCTCACCTCATCATCTTGGTTTTCTTCCTTGAGATATCCAAGTTAATATATACGCCTTTTGCTTAAAACCCGCCGCAGCCCATCGTAAATTTTATATTATAAACAATTGATGAGGTCTCGGGGAATAATTATATGCCTGTTTCAGATTTGGCAGAAATTAGTAGTAGATTGAAGCCAAAAAAAGTAAACGTTACCGACATTCTTTTGGATCCTAATAATCCTCGCCTTGCAGAGATTGGGGGGCAAGAACCAGAAGA
The DNA here is from genome assembly GCA_003601835.1 of Candidatus Bathyarchaeota archaeon. Lineage (GTDB taxonomy): Archaea > Thermoproteota > Bathyarchaeia > Bathyarchaeales > DTEX01 > PIYB01. The sequence continues at coordinate 362 of PIYB01000040.1, read as the reverse complement.
AGGTATTGATGAGGATCGAGTTCAGGAAGATGCCTTTAGAAGATTAAAGGAAGAAGTGGGAATAGATGACCTACGATCAAGCATTGCAACTGTTGGGTTCTTACCCATTTCTATGTTAGTTGTTAGAAAACACCTCAAGGATGGCTCCAACAAATACGTCGTTATTGAGGGAAATCGCCGAATTGCTGCGATAAAGTGGATTCTTAGAGAGGCGCCGCCAGGAATAACGAGAGATATAATTAACGAGAGAAGGAATCAATTGACAGAGCTGGATGTAATTGAACTTGAAACCGACTTGAACCAGTTGGAAAGAGACAGGTTTCTGTTGTAAGGGATCATTCATCTTTCTCCTATATGAACTT
>PIYB01000007.1 GCA_003601835.1 Candidatus Bathyarchaeota archaeon | reverse complement strand
TTTAACTACTTCTCTGAATGTCTCCGGGCTTCCCGTGTAATTAGTCTTGACAATGTCCGCGCCCAGTTCAGCACCTATACGAGCCGCATGTTTTACAACGTCAACATCATATTGATTCTTAATCTTCTCCCCTCTCGGATACACCATCGCCAGTAAAGGCATGCCCCAATCTTCACAGATCCTAGCTACGTCGCCAAGAACCTTCAACTGAGCAGGTTCAGTTTTTGAGCCTACATTAATGTGAATCGATACCGCGTCTGCACCCATCTTTATTGCCTCAATCACATCTGCTACGAGAACCTTGTCGTTAGGGTCAGGTCCTAACGCTGTGCTTCCAGAGAGATGCATTATTAACCCAATGTCTTTTCCGTAGCCTCTGTAACCCGCCCGTATGATCCCTTTATGCAAAAGAACAGCGTTGGCTCCTCCCTCTGCGACCTTGTTAACTGCGACTCGCATGTCTTCCAGTCCATGAATAGGGCCAACTGTTAATCCATGATCCATGGGGATTATAACCGTCTTTCCCGTATCCCTATTCATTATCCGGTCCATTCGAATTTTCTTACCTATCTCTGTCATAACCTACACTCTCTTTTGATGAGCTTATTGAGCGATGCACCCCTAGAGTAAACAAGGTTTCCGCATAAAAGATTTTGCTTCAGACAGCAAGATTTCGCCGAAACCCATTGTATGACTTGTTCTACCAATACGCAAAAAGGAATTAGTCCCTGTCTTCACAAGGCTTATATACGAGATAATGGTAGAGACGGAAAAGCGGAGAGCCTTCAGATGGAAAACATGCGCTCGTTAAGGTTTCTCTACACTACGCGAATGACGCGTTTCTTCAGCTTTTATACTACATATTAGGCTGAAGAAACCGGAAACTTCCTTTTACGGTCTCTGGTTTCTTCCGTTTTGGGGTTTTGATGATGAAAATGAAAAAAGACAAAAAACCGTTCGGTCGCCTCGTTGCCAAGTTCGGAGGAAGCAGCCTAGCTGATGGAACAGCAATATCCCGGGCAGCGAACTCGGTCATAAAAAAGGCTGAGCAAGGCGTCCAGATCGCTGTTGTCGTCTCTGCGATGGGGAAGACAACGGATCATCTGATTGACACGGCGAAAACAGCGTGCGGAGAAGAGATTCCAAACGACGAGTTAGATGACATAATTGCTATGGGTGAAAGAACCAATGCAAGAATCTTCTCGGCGTCTCTACGGGCTCACGGTTGGGAAAGCCGTTACATGGATCCAGTTGACCCTGACTGGCCTATTATAACCGATGATGTTCATCTGAACGCTAAACCAATTTTACCTGTCTGCGAAAGATTAATCAAAAGACACGTTCAACCGCTGCTTGAAAAGGGTGTAATTGTAGTCGTTCCCGGCTTCATCGGTAAAACGGAACACGGGAAGATAACAACGTTGGGAAGAGGGGGAAGCGACATCACAGCCATGATTCTGGCTCAAGCGTTAGCCGCCGACCAGGTTGTTTTGGTCACAGATGTGGAGGGAATTATGACAGCTGACCCAAAGGTCATCAAGAAACCTCTGAAAATAAAAGAAATTTCGATGGATGCCCTTGTGGGTTTGGCTGATTCTGGCACCAAGTTCATTCACAAAAAGGCTTTGCGATACAAAAACCCGGAAATGGACGTGAAAGTTATCAGTAATTCAGCTGGAAGCCTTGACGCTGAGGGAACCATAATTCGAGGTAGCTTTCCTAAAAGCATCTTTGTCGATCCGTATTCAGGTTCTGCAATGGCGATCACAATAGTCGGCAAAGCCGTCTCGGAATCCATGCAGACTCTCGCTGAAATTCTTCGAGAGATTAACAAAGCGAAGGCGCCGTTGCTGGGCATGTCTATAAACCATAATTCTCTAGTCCTGTATCTTCCAGTAAAGGCTGGTGAGACTCTTTTGGAGCTGATTCATTCAATTGTCGTTAGGCACCGAAGTACTCTAGCCATGGGCGTAAGGAAGAATCTTGCTTTCATAAGGGTTAAAGGAATCGGGCTTGAGGAAACCCCCGGAGTAATAAGTAGCATAACTAAAGCCTTAAACTCTGCAAACATAAACATTTATGGCACCTTCACCATCACGTCCAGCGTCGTGGTGTTTGTGGACCTTAAGAACCGAAAGAAGGCGATTCAGTTAATAGAAGAAGCGGTAGCGATTAACAACAACTCAGAGCTAAAAAGTCAACTTGGAGGAAAAACATGAAATGAGAGAATTATGGGTAAAAATTGACCCAACCCTAGATGAGAAGACAAAAAAGAAGATTATAAGGAAGACTTCGTCTGTGGTCTCTGCTTTCATGGTTGAACCTGAAGATATCGAGCTGGCTAGAAAATCAGGAGCAACCACATTGGTAACCTCTTCAGAAAAAGGAGACATCATACTTACAGAAAACCTCAGTGACATCCAAGAGATCAGAAAATCAGACCGTAAAGTCTGCGTCGCCGTCACGGTTAAATCGAAAGGAGACGAAAAAAAGATTCTAGCAGCAGCCGAAGCAGCAGCTGACTACATCTTAGCGGTATGTCCAGACTGGAAGATAATCCCTATAGAAAATCTTATAGCGACAACACAGGGCAAAACTAGGCTTCTCGCATCGGTTTCAGATGTTCAGGAAGCAAAGACCGCCCTAGAAACTCTTGAGATAGGTGTAGATGGAATCGTAGCTGACGTTTCAGACATCAGGCAAATACTGAAGATTCATGAAACCGTTAAAGAAGTCAAGACCAGAACATCAGAGATTGAATCCGCTGAAACCATACCGCTTATTCCCGCAGAAGTCAAAAACATCAAATCCCTAAGTTCAGGCGCACGTGTGTGCATTGACACATGCGATTTGATGAAGGAAGGAGAAGGACTGCTTGTTGGTTGCCAATCTGCAAGCCTCTTCCTTGTGGAAGCTGAGGTTCATGAAACCCCCTTTGTTGCTCCTCGTCCCTTCAGGGTTAACGCCGGGTCAATTGCGCTTTATGTTCTTGCACCTGGCGGAAAGACCCGGTACCTTTCTGAGTTGAAGGCTGGAGATGAGGTTCTCATAGTGGACCGTGAAGGAAGAAGCCGAACCACAACCCTTTGCCGCGCTAAGATAGAATGGAGACCGCTGCTAATGATTGAAGCGGAATGTGAAGGACGAACCGTTAAAACGATTCTCCAGAACGCCGAAACAATAAGGCTAGTGACAGAAAACGGAAGCAAATCCGTGAGCGAACTTGCTCCGGGCGACAAGGTTCTTGTACACCTTGAAGAAGGCGGCAGACACTTCGGAACCCTTGTGAAGGAAGAACGGGTGATCGAACTGTGAATCCCAAGATCTGCGTCCCTTTGCCGGCTACGAGAATCTCCGATCTACCATCCATGATCAGAAGAGCGGAGGAGGCGGGCGCAGATCTGATTGAGATACGTTTAGACTATCTGGATATGAGTGCTTCTGACGACCTTGATCAGCTTAACGAGACCATTAAGGAGGCTTCGGTGCCGCTTATCGCTACAAACAGACAATACAGCCAAGGAGGATATCGCCGGCAAAACGAGGAACAAAGAGTCCAAACCTTGATCAAAGCAGCCGAGATAGGGTTCCAGTATGTTGACGTAGAATTGACCACTGCGAACCTGAATGAAATAGTCCGTAGAATAAGAGATTCCGGTTCAAACCCCATTGTTTCGTTTCACAATTTCCAGCGTACGCCATCTGAGTCTGAGATGGAAAAGATTGTCAGGTCACAGATCGAAGCAGCAGCAAAGGTCTGCAAGCTTGTCACTAAAGCTAACAACTTGGCGGACAACATTAATTGTTTGCTTTTCGCTCACAAGATGAAGGATGCTACAGAACTAGTTTGTTTCGCTATGGGCGGAAAAGGAATCCTTTCCAGGGTTCTTTCTCCATTTTTCGGCGCCGTTTTCACTTTCGCTTCGCTTGAAAGCACGTTGGAAACGGCTTCAGGACAAATATCAATAGCCGATCTAAGGAAGATCTACAGAAAACTTGGTGTTGACTTATGAGGATTTCTGGTAAGACGAAAGTTTGCGGGTTGATAGGGAATCCTGTGGAACATTCTTTGAGTCCCTGTTTTCAGAATGCCGCGTTTCAACATCTTGGCTTAGACTATGTCTATGTAGTTTTCACCGTGAAAAAAGAACATCTTCACAGCGCCGTTCAAGGTATGCGCAGTTTTGGGATTCGTGGATTGAACGTCACGATGCCTCACAAGATAGATGTCATCAAGTACCTTGACGAACTGGATAAGACCGCTGAGAGCATAGGTTCAGTTAACACGATCTTGAACAAGAATGGAAGACTAATCGGTTACACAACCGACGGGATGGGCGCCTTGAAAGCTCTAAAGTACCACGGAACAGATCCGTCTGGAAAGAAAATCGTTGTTTTAGGAGCAGGCGGCGCTTCGAGATCAGTCTCGTTCGCTCTGGCAAAGGAAGCAAGAGAACTCGTAGTTTTGAACAGAACCCTGAAACGAGCAGAGAACTTGGTGAATAATCTTTCCTGCATGTCAGAAAACGCTGCGGAGACGAGAGCGGGGAAACTTGACGACGAAAACGTCAAGAAAGAACTCGAAGACGCAGACATTCTTGTAAACGCGACCCCCGTCGGAATGCGACCGAACACAGATGTTACACCTGTTAACCCCAGTCTTCTCCATCCTAGCTTGACGGTCTTCGACCTCGTTTATAACCCTCTTGAGACGAGACTGCTTAGCGAAGCAAAGAAGAAAGGCGCGAAGACCGTTAATGGTCTAACTATGCTTGTGTTTCAGGGGGCAATCTCATTCGAGATTTGGACTGGCGTTGAACCGCCAATAAAGGTCATGATGGACGCGGCGTTGCGGGAACTGAAGGAAAGATGAAAAGAAGAATGAAGGGAGGCGAAACACGGCGATGGCGCTTGTGGGAAAGGCTGTTGCACACGGAGCGGTCACAATTATCAATGCGATTTCATGCGGTTTCGGGGCAGCATTAGGCGTCGAACTGAAAACGGAAGCCTTTGTGAAACTGACCAGCGAACCAGGACATGTCGAAGGACGAATCCTATCGCATCCAGAGGAAAGCACAATCCTGATAGAGAAGACCGTCAATCGCGTGTTGAAACATTTCAGACTTGAAGATGAATACGGCGCGTATGTGGAGACCAAGTCAGACATTCCAATTGCAAGAGGGCTAAAAAGCAGCAGCGCAGCCGCTAACGCCGTTACAGTAGCGGTTATTGCAGCCTTAGGTCAAGAAGTTGACGATTTGACTGTTGTTAATCTGGGCGTTGACGCCGCGTTGGATGCGGGGGTTACCATAACAGGCGCATTTGACGATGCTTGTGCATCGTACTTCGGGGATATTGTGATAACGGACAATTACAACAGGAAAATCTTAAAACAGGTGCATCCGAGAGAAAACTATCCTGTCCTTATTCACGTTCCCTCTGAAAAGGTTTACACAGCCAAATCCGATGTTAAGAAGATGAAACTTATCGGAAGAGAAGTCAAGGCTTTACATAAACTTGCGCTTCAAGACGAATATTGGGCAGCAATGACCCTTAATGGGCTTGCTTACTCAACGGTTCTGAAGTACGATACAAAGGCGGCAATAGATGCTTTAGATGCTGGAGCCTTAGCCTCAGGACTTTCCGGCACAGGACCAGCCGTTGCCGCTGTGGTGCCTCCGGAAAAGGTAGATTATGTTAAAGAAGCTTGGCAGAAATTCCAAGGCGAGATAATCGAGACCAAGATCAACTCCATAAAAGCCCATGTGGTGCCGTGAAAAGGTTGACAGATATTGTTGTAAAAAAGGTAAACCGGCTTAACGGAACAGTTAAGGCGCCTCCTTCCAAATCCTACACGCACAGAGCTCTGATAGCAGCTGCGCTTTCAGAGGGAACGTCAAATATAGAGAACGCGCTCATCTGTGACGACACATTAGCTACTGTTAACGCTTGCAGCATGCTAGGAGCAGAGATACATCAAACAAAGGAAGGAACATTCGAAGTCCGCGGACATTCAAAACTTGTCACCCCTCCAGATGTTGTGAACTGCAAAGATTCAGCCTCAACCATGCGTTTTCTCACACCAGTCTGCGCATTGGCAGACGGTATCTCTGTGTTAACAGGCGGCGACAGTCTCCGTAGGAGACCGATGAACCCAGCATTGACGGCTTTGAGGCAGCTTGGTGTCCAATGCTATTCCACGCGTGGAAACGGTTGCCCCCCTCTGGTTATGTTCGGAGGAAAAATACCCGGCGGAAAGACTTGCCTCCGAGGTGACATTAGCTCCCAATTCGTTTCAGGTCTACTTTTCGCCGCGCCTATGGCTGAAAAAGATGTGGACATAGTTCTATCAACCCCACTTGTATCCAAACCCTACGTGAAGATGACATTGAAAGTTCTACAAGAACACGGAGTACATGTGAAGGTTCAGTCCGGATATGGAAAATTCCACGTGCCCTCCCAACAGAAGTATAAGCCACACGATCACGCAATAGAAGGAGACTACTCGTCCGCAGCCTTCCTGCTTGCCGCCGCAACCATCACAGACTCACATGTGAAGGTTGAAAATCTGGCAAGGAATTCTGTGCAAGGCGACCGAGCGATCGTTGACTTGTTGACAAAGATGAATGTTCAGGTCAATATCGGCGAAGACTTTGTTGAGGTCCACGGGCTTAATGGAGAATTGAAACCGGTAAACGTTGATTTACGTGATAATCCTGATCTGGTTCCGGTCTGCGCGGTTCTCTGCTGCTTAGCTGCTGGAAAATCTGTGATTAGATCGGTGAAGAGGCTGCGTTTTAAGGAGTCGGACAGGATAGCCGCCTTGCTAAGCGAGTTAACAAAGCTAGGCGCAAAGATCAACGCCTCAAACGATGTTCTAGAAATAGAAGGGGTACCAGAGTTTCATGCCGCCCAGCTGGATTCTCACGGGGATCACAGAATTGCAATGGCGTGCGTCGTTGCTGCGTTAAGGACTCGCGGGCGCACGGTGATTCGTGGCGTCGAATGCATAAATAAATCCTACCCAAAGTTTCTTCGGGACATCGTTCATTTAGGAGGAGAAATTGTTGAACGGTAACTCAATAGGGAAGGCTCTGGTCCTGACTTGTTTTGGAGAAAGCCACGGCGCATGTATCGGTGCGGTTTTAGATGGCTGTCCAGCGGGTCTAAAGCTCACAATTGAGGATGTTCAAGCTGAGGTGGACAAAAGAAAACCCGGGTTTACGTCGGTGAGCACTCGGAGAAAGGAAGAGGACCGCGTCGAGATTCTTTCAGGAATCCACGAAGGATACACAACAGGCGCGCCGATATGTTTGATTGTTAGAAACCGCGATGTCAAATCCGAACCGTACCGTCTGTTGAGACAAAAGCCTCGTCCCGGACACGCGGATTACACAGCTCACATAAAGTACGGTGGATACAACGATTATAGAGGAGGAGGAAGATTCAGCGGCCGCGTCACCGTAGCTTACGTGATGGCGGGTGCAATCGCCAAGAAACTGCTCACATACCTCGGCGTAGAGGTTTTAGCCCACACCGTACAGATCGGCAAGATAAAAGTCGCTGGTCAAGTGGAATACGACGATATCCGCAGAAACGTCTACAAAAATGCAGTGCGCTGCGCTGTTCCGGAAACCGCAGTCCTTATGGAAAAGGCTGTACTTAAGACGATTGAAGAAGGGGATAGTCTAGGCGGAATAGTTGAAGGGATAGCCTTGAATGTCCCAGTTGGACTCGGGGAACCTGTCTTTGATTCTTTAGACTCAGACATAGCCAAAATGATGTTCAACATTCCCGCTGTGAAAGGCGTAGAGTTTGGCGCAGGTTTCCAAGCTGCCTACATGAAAGGTTCAGAAAACAACGACCAGTACGCTGTTAGAAAGGGCAGGGTTATCTCCTTATCCAACAATGCTGGCGGGGTGCTTGGCGGAATATCATCGGGCATGCCGATTGTTGTGAGGGTTGCTTTCAAGCCGACGTCTTCCATATCTAAGCGACAGAAAACCGTTGACATAAGCCGGATGGAAGAAACCGAAATCGAACTGTCGGGAAGACATGATCCATGCGTCGTCCCGAGAGCCGTACCCGTCGTAGAATCTTGTTTAGCTCTTGTCCTAGCTGACCATGCCATTAGATCCGGAAAGATTCCTCGTGTTCTGGAGAATGACAAGCAATAACAATATCAGCTCAACATGCTGCGGAACGATAGATTCTTTAATTTGATACGATCGTCTCTTTTCAGAGGAATAGGCATGGCCGTCTTTTTCGGCGTGGTTGCGGACGATTTCACTGGAGCCTGTGATGTTGGTATCCAGTTTAAGAAAAAGGGGCTGGAAACTCTTGTTTTAGCTAAACCTGACGCGTTGGGCTCGTTAAGGAAAAACTTCGATGTCGTGGTCATTGACACTGAAACAAGAAATGTGACGGCGGAAAACGCATATAAGAAAGTTAGAGACACGCTGAGGAGACTTAGGAACCTAGGGATTGAACTAGTTTACAAAAAGATTGATTCAACCTTGAGAGGAAACCTTGGAGCAGAGCTTAACGCTGTTCTAGACGAGCTCGACTTAGACGCTGTTATTGTGGCGCCAGCATTTCCTGAGCAAGGCAGAACCGTCGTCAACGGACAGCTTATGGTCAACAACGTGCCTCTTGAAAAGTCAGAGTTTGCTCGGGACCCTTTGAATCCCGTGAAGGAATCGCACATTATCAACCTAATAGGGAGACAGACGAGCCGGAAGATTGGTTATCTGAGCTTGTCTAAAGTCAGGAGCGGAGATGAGTCCGTAAACCATGAAATTCAAAGACTGATTCAGGAAGGAGCCAAAATAATAGTAGCAGACTGCGAGACACGGGAGGATCTAGCGAAAATAGCCAAGGCTTCAGCGGACTGTAACATGTTGCCCTGTGGATCTGCTGGGTTAGCTCTGCATGTTGCTGAGCTTCTGAATGTTGGATCAAGATCAAGACTGCTTGTGGTGTCTGGAAGCACAAACAAGGTGACACTTGGTCAAATAGCGTTAGCTGAAGATGAGCCAAACATTGTGGTTCTTGATCCTGATTTTAACAAAATCTTCAAAACCAGAGAAGAGCTTGAAGCTGCAATAATGGAGCTTGTGAACAGGACGGGAGAAGCTTTCGTAAAGGGCAAAGACGTTATCATCCGGGCAGTGCATTCTGAGAATTCCGTTTTAGAGATACAGGAGACTGGAAAAAGTCTGGGGTTGAAACGAGAACAGGTTGCTGAGAAAATTTTGTCAGTCTTGAGCGGCGCCGTTAAACGGATTGCAAAAAGTCACAGGTTAGCCGGCTTGACGCTCATAGGCGGAGACGCTGCTGTGAAGATTATGGATGCGCTGGGGGCTAGTGGGGTAAGGATTGACGCCGAAATCTTGCCAGGCGTTCCGATCGGGACCGTTATCGGCGGACACCATGATGGATTACGTGTGGTAACAAAGGCTGGCGGGTTCGGTGACATTAACACGGTTGTGAATATCATAAGATTCTTCCGAGGAGAAAGATAGTCTCGAAAACATCGGGAGCTCGGTAAGCGAACGTGACGAAATTTGGACAGAACTGTTAAGGCTCTTAAAAGGAATGTGAAGACAGAATGAACAGCAGTCTTTTCACTATTTATCAAGCCTGTTCAAGATGTTTTAAGGCCTCTTCCACGCTTTTGAACCCGTAATGAATCTCGTTGAACTTCTTTCTTAAGGCTATCACGTCTTCTCTGACTTCGGAAGGCTGGCGACGGTTCTTTATCACGTCCATCATCAGATCACAAAGATGCTTGATATCTTCTTCTTTGAATCCTCTTCTAGTCACGTCTTGGAAACCTATTCTAAGCCCCGATGGGTTCTCTCGGTTGCTTTGATCATCATACGGCAACAGGTTTCTATTCAAAATTATGTTCGCTGCTTCCAGCTTCTCCGCTATTATCTTTCCGCCGCCATACTCACGGACATCCACTGCGATCTGATGCGACCTTGTGAAACCCTTGTGCTCAGCTAGAACCTTTAATCCATTCTCGTACAGGTACTGTCCAGCCGCCTGAGCGTTCTTAACCGTCTGTTTAGCAAGATCGTCACCGAACAGTTTCAGCTCTAAAGCCGCAACCCCTAACGCAGGCAACCGTCCCAGATGAGTGTTGGAGGTGCTCAACGGAAAGATGGCATACTGAACATTTTTTATAGCTTTTTCCATCCTAGTGTTTTTCAGATCAGCGAAGATCGCACCGCCCTGAGGGCCAGGAAACGTTTTATGAGTTGAGGATGTGACAAAGTCAGCTCCTTCTCTCAGCGGATCCTGAAACTCGCCGCCGGCTATGAGGCCGAGAACGTGAGCTGCATCATAGACGATGTATGCACCTACCTCATCAGCTACAGCCCTGAGTTCTTTGACTGGATGGGGGAACAGGAAAAGGCTTCCGCCAAATGTTACGATGCCGGGTTTTGCTGCTCTAATTATGGCGGCTGATTTATCTGGGTCTATATTCATCTCCTTTATGTCATATGCATGTTCTATGTTTACCAGCCCTAAGACTTTTCCTGCGAGACCTGAATAGTCGTGTGTGATGTGTGCCCCGCAGCTAAGTGGGGTGACAACCATCTTTTGGCTTTTGGTTACCATTGAAAGCCCTTTAAAAGCAGCGAGATTGGCGTGCGTACCTGAAACAAGTCGAACGTCTGCCCAGCTGCACTTGAAGAGTTTTTTCATAAGATCTGTTGCGCGGTCCTCGATGACGCTCATGTATTTCTGACCTTGATAGTACCTTTTCTTCACGTGTCCCTCAAGATCGTTTTCGCCTTCTGCATATCTGCTTTCGAGATCCATGGATAGTTGAAGCATCTCTTTAACGGCGGGAGATTTGATGCCTTCGCTTGCTATGAGGTTGATGCATTCCGAATCGCGGTAGTGCTCGTGTTTTTTGCTGGCTTCGACGAGTTCAATAGCCAGCTGGAAGAATTCTTCCATAGGTTTATCCAGCTTTTAGTTTGAGTTCCGCATAGAGAAAGGTGAACCATTATTTATCGCTTTTGCACATTTTTTTGGATATGTTTTTCAAGGTTTTACTCGTGCAGCTATGTTTATTCTTAGGCTTCCGGATGAGAAAAAGACGAGCTATCTCTGAAGATTTTCCTGAGAAAACCGGGCTTAGATTCTTGGTTTACGAGTTTTCAAGGAAAAATATATATGCAAGTGAATAATACGTAGCGTAAATATGTAAAAGAATACATGGGGGAAACAAGTCTCAGAATAATCTGCGGAGAATCTCAACAGTTTTCTCGTGTTGAAGCAGCATTTCGTTCATTTTTTATGTTGAAACCTATGGACAAGTTGTTGGAGGGATGAAAATTGTCTGGAAACAGTGAGACAGATGAGATTCGGTCGGTGGAGGAGATAAATGAGAAGATAAAGCGCGGCGACGCTGTTGTGCTAACCGCTGAGGAAATGATCAAACTCGTCGAAAGCAGCGGAGTAGAGGTTGCAGCGAAAGAGGTGGATGTTGTCACCTCTGGAACCTTCGGCGCCATGTGCAGCTCCGGCGTCTTCCTCAACTTTGGGCATGCAGACCCACCGATAAAGATGACTAAATGTTGGCTCAATGACGTCCCACTTTACAAGGGATTAGCTGCTGTTGATGGATATCTAGGTGCCACGGCGTTAAGCGAGACTAGAGGGTTCGAATATGGCGGGGGGCATGTTATAGAAGACTTGGTTTCAGGCAAGGAGGTTGAGCTGAGAGCTGAGTCTTATGGTACTGACTGTTATCCACGCAGGCACATTGAAACAGTCATCACGATCGACGATTTAAACCAAGCTATTCTAGTCAACCCGAGGAACTGCTATCAAACTTATGACGCAGCCACAAACAGCACTGACCGCGTTATATATACGTACATGGGCACGTTGCTGCCGAACTTTGGAAACGTAACCTTCTCAGGTGCAGGGCAGCTGAACCCGCTTTGTAAAGACTGGAATTACGAAACGTTAGGAATCGGCACAAGAATCTTTCTGGGTGGAGGAACCGGCTACATCATCGGCGAGGGAACTCAACACAGTCCCCAAGCGGGTTTCGGCACGCTCATGGTTCGAGGCGACCTGAAACAGATGCAAAGCCGGTATCTCCGAGGCGCCTCTTTCCACAGGTACGGGGTTACTTTGTATGTGGGCGTAGGCATCCCAATTCCGATAATAAATCGAAGGGTTGCATCTACTGCTGCTTTGAAAGACGAGGACATAACTGTAACCATAAAAGATTACGGTGTTCCACGGAGACCTGACTTGAGACCGGTGGTTGGGAAGGTTACATATGCAGATCTACGGTCAGGGAAGGTCACGATTGGAGACAAAGATGTGCCCTCTTCGTCACTGTCAAGCTACAAGATGGCGAGGGAGATATCTGAGGTACTGAAGAAATGGATTCTTGAAGGAAGATTCTTCCTCACAAAGCCGGTGGAGCCTCTTCCAAGACAAAGAACATTCAAACCTTTAAAGGTAAAGCGGAGGGAGCCTAAAGTTCGAGATGTGATGAGAAAAGAGGTTATCACGGCGCAGCCTAGTGACGATGTGAAGAAAGTTGCGAGAAAACTCGTAGAGAAGGGAATCGATCATCTACCGGTCGTAGATGAGAACCAGAGGCTTGTTGGGATCGTGACATCTTGGGACTTGGCTAGAGCGTTAGCTAACGAGAAGGCAAAGTTGTCAGAGATAATGACCAGAAAGGTTGTCACGGCTTTAGAAAATGAATCTATTGATGTTGTAGCCAGAAGGATGGCGAGACACAACATTTCAGGGGTCCCTGTTGTTGATGAGGCTAGGTGCGTCAAGGGAATCATAACGACGGATGATATCTCCAAGAAGCTTGTAGGAGGGAGATCTACGATATGAAGGTAAGGCTCACCTATTCACCCGGGGTTGTCGAGAAACCTGTTCTAGCCGAGGTTGTGCTCAAAACACGTTTACCGATAAACATATTGGAAGCCAAAGTGAACGCCCAGAAAGGTGAACTTGTCGTATCAATCCCTGTAACAGGCAAGAAACTTGAAGACGTTCTTAGGATGTTTGAAAAAGCAGGGGTAAAGGTTCAAAAGTTCACTAGGATTCTCCACATAGATTACGACACCTGTACATCCTGTGGAGCTTGCATCTCTCCTTGCCCAACAAAAGCCTTGAGATTCGGGCTGGACTGGACACTTGAATTCGATGAAGAAAAATGCGTAGCCTGCAGAACCTGTGTGGCGGCGTGTCCAGTGAAAGCCATTACGGTTCTTTGACAATGGTGAAAACCGCCGTTGAAGACGACTATGTACGAGCAAAGCCTGAGAATCGCGGAATCCAAGCTCCACCTGAAAAGTGACAGTGAAAAAGCCATCGCCACAGCGATAGCTGAAATAAGACGACATAGAAGATTGCTTCTCAACTACATAAAGGAGCATCCAGAATTCCAAAACACGTTGCAGCCTATAGAACCCTCGTCGGAAGCTCCCGAAATCGTCCGGATCATGACCGAAGCCTCGAAGAAAGCCGATGTGGGACCAATGGCATCCGTCGCCGGTGCACTAGCAGATGTTGCGGTCAGAGCTATGCTCAGAGACGGCGCAAGGGTTGCAATTGTCGAAGATGGTGGGGAAATAGCTGTTGTCACAGACAGCCCTGTCGTGATATCGATAGTATCCGCCTACCCAAAGGTTTCCGGCAAAATCGGTCTTCGCGTCACCGAAAAGGATTGTCCGCTGGGAGTTGCTACAAGCTCAAGCAAAACTGGGCACGCCTTAAGCTTCGGAGAAGCGGACTCCGTAACTATATTGGCGGAGAACGCTGCGTTGGCTGATGCTGCGGCTACAGCTGTCTGCAACTCTGTGGTCGGCTCGGATGTTGACGGGTCGATTCGTCTTGGGCTGGAAAAGGCGAGAGGCATCGAGTGTGTTCGAGGGGTCATAATAGTTCGAGAAGGCCGATTGGGGTTGTGGGGGAAGATCCCAGAGATCGTAAGAGTGAAATAAGACAGAAGAACGCCGCGGATTTAGCAGATTTATATTTATTGAAGCTGAAAGGCTACAAACTGTTCGATATTTCTGGGGCTTTCGGGTAGGAGCCTAGAACTTTAACGAAGACTGCTTTGCTTCTCAGGCCTTCTAAGGCTTCTGCGCAATGTTTCTCAGTTCTGTGGCCTTCAAAGTCTAGGTAGAAGTTGTACTCCCAAGGTCGGCGTTTCGTCGGTCTGGACTCGATTTTTGTGAGGTTTATTTTTCGTTTCGCGAATTCTCCGAGAATCTGATAGAGCGCGCCCGGCACATGTCTTGTCGAGAAGATCACGGAGGTTTTGTCGTTGCCAGAAGGAGGCGCATCATTTTTGGATAGTACAAAAAAACGCGTGTAATTGTTTGGGGTGTCTGATATATTCCGAGCTAGAATGTTCATGTTATAGATCTCGGCGGCTCTTTCTCCAGCTATGGCGCCAGCATCCATCAGCTGTTGCTCTTTTATCATTTTTACGCTGCCAGCTGTGTCGTACGTAGAGATCATTTCGCAGTCTAGGTTTTCCAGGAAGCTTCTGCATTGAGCTAAGGCTTGCGGGTGAGAATAGATGACCTTAATTGTGTCAAGTTTAGTTCCGGGATTCGCTATGAGGCAGTGGGCGATCTTTAGAACTATTTCCCCGCAGACTTTATGGTCATACTTCAGGAACAGATCGTAAACTTGGTTTACGCTTCCCTCAATTGAGTTTTCGATTGGAACAACACCAAACTCTGTTTCCCCAGTTTCGACACTTCTAAATACGTCCGAGAACCTTCTGCAGGGCACTGGTTGAGAAGATGAACCGAAAAAGGTTAGGACAGCGCTTTCGCTGTAAGCTCCGGGTTCGCCTTGAAAGGCAACTTTGACGTTTTTTTGAGGATTCATGTTTGGCAGCCTTGGCTTCAAGCCTTTTTTTGTGGCTATAGGTTTCGAACTAGGTTTCCACCTTTCTGAATAGTGGCATTAATAATTTTTGGTTCTCCTTTTTCCTGCATTAGAAGCGTGGGCAACTAGGAATAGAGAGGATTAACGAAGGGTTAATATCGGAATCGCAGTACCTTAAAAATATTGCAAAGGCGATTCGAAGGTCTAATCATGAAGAGAACCTTGCTTTACGATTTTCACAAGGAACACGGACGTGTTTATGAGTATGCTGGTTTTGAGATGCCCCTCTGGTACAAAGGGTCCATCGTTGAGCATCTAGCTGTCAGGAACGCCGTCGGGTTGTTTGACATTTCTCACATGGGACGGCTTCTCGTACGGAGCGCTCATTCCTTGAACCTGTTGAACCGTCTCTTAACGAATGACGCTTCAATTCTTGACCTCATGCAGGGTCAACACGCCTTTTTTTGCAACGTTTCCGGCGGCGTTATCGATGACATAATGATCTTCAGGCTAGGTGAAGAAGAATTCTTGTTGGTGACCAACGCCGTCAACAAGGAAAAGGATCTTTCATGGTTAAGGAAAAATTCTCAAGAGATGAATGTTGAGCTGAAGGACCTTACGGACAATGTACCCATGATAGCGGTTCAAGGTCCTCGAGCTGCTCAGACGCTTGAGCAATGCTTCGGCTTTGAATTGGCTTCCATGCCACGTTTTCATTGTTCATGGTTTTCCGCGGGACACAACCGTTTTCTGATATCGAGAACTGGCTACACAGGTGAGGACGGGTTCGAAATCTACCTTTTTGAACACCAAGGCAAGGAAGACGTTCTAAGGTTTTGGCATAAGATTCTTGACACTGGGAGAGGATTCGGTATTGAGCCTTGTGGGCTTGCAGCGAGGGACACCTTGAGGACAGAGGCAGGTTACTGTCTTTACGGCAATGAACTGAACGAAGAGACCAGTCCAATCGAGGCTGGACTAGACTACGGGGTTAGGTTTGATGAACGAGATTTTGTTGGGAAGGCGGCGCTCCTTAAGCAGATAAATGAAGGTCCAAAGAAGACGAGGATAGGTTTAAGGCTTGTCAGCAAAGGCATACCGAGGAAGGGAATGCCAATAAGAAGCGGTAACAAGGAAGTGGGAGTCGTAACCAGTGGAACCTATTCACCATTGTTGAAGAAAGGAATCGCCATCGGATATGTACATCCTGATTTTTCGGCGCCTGGAACAGAGCTCACGATAGACATCAGAGGAAAAACCTCCACGGCGAAAGTTGTCAAGTTTCCGTTTTATGACAAACGTAAATACGGATGGAAAAGAAAAATAGCCGAACCAACTTATCGGATTTCGATAGGAAATCCAACGAAAAACAAGGAAAAAACGCCCCTTGGTTGTGATCGTGCTAAGAATTGAGATAATCCCTACGCTGAATACAACTGCCGCTTATATTGTGTTAAAACAGTGTTAAGTATCGAAATCTGTGGAACGCCATTACTAAGCAACATCTGGGTTATGAGCGGTTGTTGACTGTTTGCTAACGGTTAACCGGTATTCAGTCGGATCACAGTTAATTTAATGTGTTCGTTTTATCATGAATATGCCGTGAGACCGGTCTGTGAAGAGATTGCAGACAGAATAAAGTTGAATGTAAACGGTGGAAACATATGATTCCGAAGGCTTTCTTCGTAACCGGTGGAAAAGCAGTCAGCAAGGTTTCGCAGCTGAACG
This sequence comes from Candidatus Bathyarchaeota archaeon, assembly GCA_003601835.1. Taxonomy (GTDB): domain Archaea; phylum Thermoproteota; class Bathyarchaeia; order Bathyarchaeales; family DTEX01; genus PIYB01. Next base: position 17,781 of record PIYB01000007.1, on the reverse strand, counting down.
CTTTCGACCTAGCCTTAAAAGAAGCTGGCATAGCTCAATGTAACCTTGTGGAGGTGAGCTCCATAATCCCGCCTGGCTGCAAAGAGGTTGAACCTCAGAAGATTCCGATAGGCGCAATCACATACGCGGTTATCTCGAAAGCGGAAGGAACAAGCGGCAAAATTAGCTCCGGAATTGCATGGGGAGCCGAAGAAAACCATGGTTACGGCGTGGTGGCTGAGGCTTACGGAAACACAGATGAAGCAACGATCAAGAAACAAATATTCGGCAGGCTCATGGAAATGGCGGAAATCCGCGGCATCAAGCTGACCGACGTTAAACACAGAATTGAGACGCTTGATGTGCCAGAGAACAGTTACGGGTGCGCTGTTGTAGCCTTGGTTTACGTCCTTTAGGCTGTTATCGTTTAGGGTATTAAGCCGCGCATTTTTCTTCCTGCGCTGGTTAGTCCCCTGAACACTCTTCCTTTGCCTTTTCCTAGCCGTAGCTCAGGTAAAAGAGTTTTATCGACAAGAATAACCTCAAACCATTTATGGCGACCGTCTTGCCAAACCCAGTAAGAGTTAAGAACTTCTAAGTTGGGATGTTTCTTTGCAGCCCTTTCCTCAGCGATCAACCGGATACTTTTCGCAGGCTTGTACTTGGTTACGCCCATACGTTTCTGTCTCCGTCCCATTTTCGGTCTTTGCTTCCTAAGCCCGCCTCTTCTAACACGGATGCGTACAACGACGTAGCCGGGTTTGTCCTTGTATCCTAACCGTCGAGCCCTATCTATACGTGTAGGCTTATCCACTCGGGTTATGGCTGGCTGTTTCCGCCATTCGATGACCCTTTTCTGCATCAGTTCTTTGACGAAGGAGGATTCCGGTTGTCTCCATGCTTCAGCCATATATTTGTAAGCCAATTCGACACAACGCTCCAAGCTAGGGCTATGCTAAGAGAAAGTGAAATTTATACCTTCTGGTATGTTTTTCCTAAGATTCCATCTACTTTTTTTCCTTTTGGCTTTCTGAAAAACGGGGGTCTTCTGTTTTACAGACGTGACCAGCATAATTCGGGGAACCTTAATTTCTTTACGGTATCTCCAAGGTTTCAATATGGAACTCGTTTGGCTCCACGAACTCTGCTAGTTAAGCATAAAACAGGGTGCTTTCGGCTTTCTGGTGTTCAGGTGATCCCTCGGCTGTGAACAAGGATACCATCATTAGTTCTCATTATATATCGCCCTAGTCATATTTTTCATAAGCGTTCAAAACACACGTGTCCACCGTACTATGAAGAGTGTCGAGTCGCATGGAACCGTCAGCGGAAAACAGAGAACTCATAAACTGTCTTCGAAAAGTACATTCTGAAATAGGATGGGATCTGGGAGAGCTGGTTGAGTTTCTCAAGGCTGTCGGCATAATGAATCCCGGCGGAAAAATGTATGGTGAACGCGAGAAGAAACTGTACGAAGTCATTCATTTTTCAAGTCACATAGTGAAATGTGTGGAAAACATTTCCCGTAGGCGAGAAGTGGTTCTGCTGGATTGTGGATGCGGACGTTCATACTTGCCTTTTTTCGTCAACTATGTTCTCGGAAAAAAGCGGAGACAAATAGATTACATAGGCATCGACTCAAACCCAGAGCTTGTCAAAAGATCAACGGAGATCAGCAAAAAGCTGGGCTTTTTCAACATGCGGTTTTACGAAAGCAACATAATTAGCTTTGAACCGGAACAACCTGTGAACATTGTTTGTGCCCTTCATGCATGCGACACTGCAACCGACGAAGCCATTGCCAAAGGAATCCGCTTGTCCAGCAGATTCATCCTAGCTGCGCCTTGCTGTCAAAGGCAAGTTGTTAAACAGATAAGCCGCGTGTCCAGAAATGTTCCGCAGATCAAGCCCCTCGTGGAAGCGAAGGTGACCAAAGAATACATAGGTGTGGCTCTAACCGAAACCCTGAGAAAACTTGCGTTGGAAAGCTTCGGATACAAAGTGGACCTGTTCGAATTTGTCTCCTCAAAGTACACGCCGAAAAACATCATGCTTCGGGCTGAAAAAATCAGAGAATGGAACCGGAAAAGCCTAGCTGCGTACCAAGCGTTAAGGGACTACTTTGCCGTCAAACCGAAGATCCAAGAATACCTAAAACAACTTCAATAACCAGATTATGCGTTCAGCTCGCCCGAAACAGCCAACGGTTACACAGTAATCCGCCGCAACATTTCCTTCGTCAATGCTTATATGTAGAATCCAACGTTCTGGACGATGACGAAAAGAAAAGATTCGCGGTTCAAAGCGGGAAACATCGTTTTCAGCCACCGCAACTTGGACGTTATCGGAGTCATAGACAAAAAGACGGGGAAATCGTGTGGGCTTGGGGTCCCGGCGTACTAGACAAACAGCACATGCCGACCCTAATCCCTGGCCGTCACCCCATGACTGGGGAGAAAATACCGGGCGCCGGACATTTCTTGATATACGATAACGGCGACACAAGAAGACACACAAAGGTGATCGAGCTCGATCCACAAACCGAAGAAATAGTTTGGGAATACTCTCAAAAGAACTGGTGGTGCGGAGGCGGGTTAGGCGGCGCAGACAGAATGCCCAACGGAAACACCCTCATATGCGAAGGCGGCACCAGATGAAGATTCTTCGAAGTAATGGCTGAAGGCAAAACCGTATGGGAATACCTAACACCCTACTACGATGGATGGAACCTAACCGGCGTCAAACCTTCCGCTCACTCCATCTACAGATGCACAAGATACCCACCAAATACGTAGAAGACATAATCAAGAAAGCAACCCAAAAATAGCACAGTGGAGGCCGCCGCCGGGATTTGAACCCGGCCTCCAGGCTCCACAGGCCTGTACGCTACCAGATTCCGCGGATGCCGTTTAAGATGTCCCCTCTACGTTACGGCGGCCACGGTTTTCCTTTTCGGTTTGTTTGACCGGCTGTTTTATGGTGATGTTAGCCTTTAATATTCTAGGCACCTATATAGGTTTGGCGGTTTCGGATGAGTAACCTTTCGCTGGCTGAGATTGAGTCCCAGTTGAAAGGGAAGACTCTTCTTGTTTACTGGTTTATGCTTAAGTCTCCAAGCTCCTCGGTTGGCGTCCGCGAGATTCAGCGGAAGCTGGGGTTTTCCAGTCCCAGTGTGGCAGCGCATCATTTGGATAAGCTTCACGGGTTGGGACTTGTTGAGAAAACTATGCGGGGAGAGTATTATCTTACGCGTGAGGTGAAGGTTGGGGTTTTAAGGTTCTTCACGAGGTTAGGTCGTTACATGGTTCCCCGTTACCTTTTCTATTCAGTTTGGTTCTCAACCATGCTTGTGGTTTATTTGGTTCTTTACGGTCAGAGCGGAAGCATCCACAATGTTGTAGCGATAATGTTCGGGGGTTTAGCGTGTCTAATATTGTGGTTTGAAACAATTAGGCTTTGGATGCAGAAACCTTTCTGACGCTGGAAAAAATGTTAAGTGTTAAATTCGTCTATTGTCATCCTACAACCAGCGAGAAAGGAAGTGGATCTTGTTGAGGTTAGCTGTTCAGGAAAACCTTGTTCCTGGAGAAACATTTGCTGAGAAGCTTCGAAACATGGAAAACTACGGATTCGAAGGAGTGGAAATCAGCTACGGTCAATGCCCCCAGAAAATGGAAGAAGCAAAACAAACTTTGCCCTCCTCAAAGATTAGGTTCTCAACAGTCTGCGGAACCCCCAGCGGCCTTCTCGGCCCAGACCGAAAAACCAGAGCGCAAACCATGCAAGGCGTGAAAGACCTGTTGAAGATGTGCGCTGAACTGGACGGCGTCGGTGTGATATGTGCCCCTATCTTCGGGGGGACCACAGATAACCGATCTTTACCCGTGGACCGAGATGCCTACGACCGGCTTATGGAAAAACTTGCGGAAAAGACGTAAGCACATGCTGCTGCCTGGAGAAAATGGAAACTTCATCCTTTTTTAAATTTTTATGTCATCAACGTTTAATATACAGAAATGTTTTTCATTCTTTTATGAAATACAAAGCGAGAATCGAGGTTGGTCTTAAGCCAGGTCATTCCGATCCTGAAGGCGAAACCACCAAAGCCTCTCTTGTGGAGCTCAACTATCCAGTTGAAAAGGTGAAAGTAAGCAAAGTCTACGAGCTATATCTTGATGCTTCTTCGCAGGAAGAGGCTGAAAGAAAAGTTGAGGAGATGTGTAGAAGGCTTCTCGCAAACCCGGTTAAGGACAACTACACAATTCAAGTTGAGGAAGCTCAATGATTCAATCGAGGTATGTCAAGAAAAAAGTTCCGTTCGAACTTTACGAGATAACGCTTCTGGATGCAGATGACGAACAGCTCCTTCAAATAAGTGAAGAAATGGGCTTGGCGCTTAACCTCGAAGAAATGAAAGCTACAAGACGATACTTCGCCGAGAAAGGTAGGAACCCCACCGATGTGGAGCTTCAAACATTAGGGCAAACATGGTCGGAGCATTGTTTTCACAAGACATTTAAAGGAACAATATTGACGCATGAAGGAAAGAAGATCAACTCACTTATCAAAACTTACATAGCTAAAGCAACACTGGAACTGAACAAACCTTGGTGCATCTCCGTTTTCGAGGATAACGCCGGAATCATCAGCTTCGAAGGCGACATCGCGATAGCCGTCAAGGTTGAGACCCATAATCATCCCTCAGCCGTTGAACCTTTTGGAGGCGCTGCAACAGGAACCGGTGGGGTAATCCGTGACGTGTTAGGTGTCTGGGCTGATCCAATAGCCTGCACTGACGTTCTAGGATTCGGACCGTTAGATTACGATTTCAGCAAGTTGCCCCCCGGTGTGAAGCATCCAAGGTACGTTTACAGGGGGGTTGTCGCAGGGATCGGTCATTACGGGAACAACATGGGCATACCAACCGTAAACGGCGCAATATTCTTTGATGAAAGCTACACGGGGAACGTCGTAGTGTACTGTGGATGCATAGGAACGCTGCCGATCAAAAAATACATAAAGAACGCCAAACCGGGGCACTGTCTAGTTTTAGCGGGGGGCAGAACGGGAAGAGACGGAATTCACGGTGTCACCTTTGCATCATTGGAGCTCACTGAAAAATCCGAGGAAGTGTCACGACCCGCCGTTCAAATAGCAAATCCAATTGAAGAAGAAAAACTTAAACGCGCTATAATCACCATTAGAGACTTTGAACTTGCTTCCTCCATAACAGACTTGGGCGGCGGAGGGCTATCCAGCGCAGTCGGCGAAACGGCTCACAGGTTTCAGTGCGGCGCCCTCGTTGAGCTTGAGAAAGTTCCTTTGAAGTATCCTCACATACCTCCGTGGGAAATCTACATCTCCGAATCTCAAGAAAGAATGCTGATCACCGTTCCAAGCGAGAATTTAGAAAAGGTCTTGCAGATCTTCGAATCAGAAGATGTTGAGGCTACGCCGATTGGACGATTAACCCCGGAACCCCTGCTTAAAATAAAATATCACGACATCCCCGTCGCAGAATTAGACATGGGATTTCTCTTCAGCCCCCCAAAATTCAGAGGAACGGCGGAGTGGAAGCCGCCTGAACATGTCGAGCCGAAACTTGGTGAACCGAGAAACCTTAAAAGCGTACTGCTAAGGATTTTGGCTTCACCTAACGTGGCAAGCAAAGAAGCCGTCATAAGAACCTACGATCACGAGGTTAAAGGAAACACGGTTTTAAAGCCTTTGTGTGGAAAAAATGACGGTCCCAGCGATGCTGCTGTTCTTAAACCGCTGGACTCTTCTTGGAAAGGCTTGGTTATTTCAAGCGGCATGAACCCGCAGTACGGCAAGATCGATCCATACTGGATGGCTGCATCAGCCATTGACGAGGCTATAAGGAACAACGTCGCAGTGGGCGGTCGGCGCATAGCGTTGCTGGACAATTTCGTTTGGGGAAGCCCCGAGAAACCTGACCGGCTTGGTTCACTTGTCAGAGCTTGTGAAGCTTGTTACGAGTTTTCAAAAGGTTTTGAGGCACCCTTCATTTCCGGCAAAGACAGCCTATACAACGAGTCACCTTTAGGTCCAGTAACGCCGACGCTCCTGATAACAGCAGTAGGCATAGTCCCTGACATCAGAAAGGTTGTCACCATGGATCTAAAGACATCCGGCGACCTTCTCTACCTTGTCGGACGGACATATCTTGAGCTAGGAGGCTCAGAATACTTCAGGCTCCACGGTGCTCTCGGACGGTCAGTTCCCAGAGTCAGACTTGAAGATGCTAAAAACGCCATGAAAGCAATAACCAACGCAATTGACGCAGGCTACGTGAAGGCGTGCCATGACCTTTCTGAAGGCGGATTGGCGGTGGCAGCTGCTGAAATGGCATTTTCCGGGGACCGTGGCATAGACCTGTGGCTGAGCAATGTTCCTCGAACGGACTATGTTCAAACGGACGCTCAAATCTTGTTTTCTGAATCAAACAGCCGGTTCTTGGTTGAGGTTCCCAAAACGGTGCAAGCGGATTTCGAGGAAGCCACCAAAGGCGTTGTTGTCTCGCTGATTGGAGAAGTGAAAAAAGAGAGAAGTTTTTCAGTCTACGGGTTAAACGGGAAGAAGGTTATGGAGGCTGGCTTGAACGAGCTGATGAAGGCTTGGAAGAGCACCTTCAGGATGTGAGAAAATGAAAAAGACGGATGTGCAGGTTTGCGTGGTCAGGGCTGGCGGGACCAACTGTGACGGCGAAACAAAAAGAGCGTTCCAAGACCTCGGGGTTAACGCTGAAATCGTTCACATCAACCGGCTTATCAAAAGAAGAAACCTGTCAGAATATGATGTCCTAGTTTTCCCAGGCGGATTCTCCTTCGGCGACTACGTCAGAGCAGGAGCAATATTGGCGAAAGCGTTCTCCGCCAAGCTTGGCAAAGAACTAGAAAGATTCACAGACAAGGGCAAACCAATCTTAGGGGTATGCAACGGTTTCCAAATACTCGTAGAAGCCGGTCTGCTGCCCGGTTTTAGCGGAATAAGCGAGGTTCCCGAGGCGGCTTTGGCAACAAACTTCCCAATTGGATTCCGTTGCCGCTGGATACATCTCCGCCACGAAAACTCTGGCAGATGCATCTTCACAAACAAGATACCAGAAGGTGAAACTCTGCGGATGCCCATTGCTCACGGCGAAGGCAGATTCATGTTCCCAAAAGAAAAAGAAAAGAAATTTCTAGATAAGCTCTTAGAGAACGATCAGCTCGTCTTCAGATACTGCATGGAAACGGGAAAACCCGCCGGAGAAAGCTATCCTGCTAACCCAAACGGTTCATTCTACGACATCGCAGGCATCTGCAACCCGGAGGGAACAGTGTTCGGGCTGATGCCTCACCCTGAAAGGGCTTATTACGGTTGGCAGCTGCCGGACTGGACTCGCTTTGAGAGACTGCCTAAATTTGGGGATGGAAGACTGATTTTCGAGTCTGTAATCGAATACATTACGACGAAGCTTTAGCCGCTGTGAACCGTGACCGCGGTCCTCTTTCTGTTTGATTCGTAGCCAGCAAATATTACTCTAAGGACTTCCCGACCGAATTCTCCGGTTGACCGGGGCTCCTCATCCTTCAGGATGCAGTTGACGAAGTGGCTAACCATGTTGCAGAATCCGTAATGAACGTTCTCGTCGACGACCGGCGAGGTCCAACCTCGGCTCATGGAAGCCTTCTCAACAACGTATGAGTATCCTGTTTCGCTGTAAACCTGAATTGGGTTTACGTGAGTGAGGTTCATGAAAGCCATGCCTTCCGAACCGTAGATTTCGATTCTGTCCTGCATGCCACCCTTCGTAATGTAGTTTGACTGCGCTATTCCAGAGCCTCCGTCCTCGAAACGCATAACCAGCACGGCGTAGTCTTCTACTTCAAGGTCATGCAGCAGGTTCCCAAGCTCGGCGTAGACACGTTCAACCGGCTGGTTCATAACGTGCATTATGAACCCAATTGGATGGGCCGCCATGTGAATCAGCACTCCTCCGCCGCAATACTCTTTCTTCGTCGCGTAAGGCGAGTGGCTGCCGCTGTGTTGTTCTCGGGCTTCAACAGCAAGAATCTTCCCTAAAGCGCCTTCCTCAATTACCTTGAACATTCTCTCAGCAGCCGGCGTGTAAAGCCAGTTCTCTCCGTACATGAACTTGACCCCTGCTTGTTTGCAGGCTTTCACCATGTTATCCGCTTGTTCCATCGAGATTGCAAGCGGCTTCGTACAGAGCACATGCTTCCCGTGTTCAGCAGCGGAGATTGTTGCAGAAGCGTGAAGAAAGTTGGGTACACAAACGTTGACTGCGTCAATGTCGTCCTGTTTCACCATATCCTCGTAATCTGTGTACCACGCCTTCAACCCGTATTTTTGGCAAAGGCTTTTGCGTGTTCCTCCGTTTTCGACGAAACAGCAACGAGTTCAACATGAGGGTTCTTCCGGTAGCAACCGGCATACTTGTCGGACAGAAAACCGGCGCCAACAAAAGCCATGCCGATTTTTCTCAAACACTTTCTCCCCCTTATCTCTTTACCATCAGTCTGAGAGATAACACAAGTCTTAAGATTTTCTTAAGCGCTATTTTGACACAAATCCACTTACATCTGCGTGAAGCAAGCCTTGAATTGTGGACAACACGGAAATACGGAAGTAAGAAGGTGCGGCTTCTTGAGAAAGATCCTTGTGGTCGGTGACCTGAACGTGGATGTCATAATCAGCGGGATGACGGAGTTTCCAGAGTTAGGACGAGAGATTCTGTGCGACAATATCCAAACAGTGTTAGGCGGTTCTGCTTCCATTTTCGCCTGTAGACTTGCACAGCTCGGAGCGAAGGTTGACATATTCGGCAAGGTCGGAAACGACGAGAATGGAAAAATAGTCTTGAACACGCTGAAAAAGAACGGCGTAGGCACAGAAAGAGTGATCATCGACGACGCCCTCAGAACAGGAGTAACTGTTTCCTTAACCTATCCACAAGAGAAGGCGCTCCTCACTTTCACGGGAAGCATCGGAGCATTAACCCCTTCAGACATCAAACCTGACCTTTTCCGTAGCTATGACCACCTACATGTCTCGTCCATATATTTCCAGCCGAAACTTTTGGATTCTCTGGATGAGATATTCATGGAAGCGAGGAACCATGGGCTCACAGTCTCCTTAGACCCACAGAGCGACCCTCTTGGCGAATATAACAAGATATGGAGCATACTGAAGAACACAAACATCTTTCTACCGAACGAAAGAGAAGCCAAGGAAATAACGGGTTTAAGCAGCTTGAACGACGCATTAAGCAAACTGAGCTTAACAGCTCAAACAGTTGTCATAAAACGTGGAAGCCGCGGTGCAATTGGCAGAACAGAAGAACACATTGTGAAGGTCAAAGCTTTGAAGGTTAATCCCGTGGACACAACTGGAGCAGGTGACGCATTCGACGCCGGGTTTATCTACTACTATATATGGAAGAAACAGACCTTCAAAAGGTCCATGGAATTCGCGAACGCAGTCGGCGCCTTGTCCTGCCTTTACACAGGCGGAGCCGAAGGAAAGATCACGGAAGAAGCAGCATTGAAATTCCTAGACGAGGCTTCCAAACAAGTAGGCAGTTAGGAGGAAAACAAAAATGACCGGTCCCCTGTACGAGCTAGTTTCATTACCTGAAAAAGAAAGGAAAGAAAAAGGAATAGAATACACCCCCCGCGAAATCTGGTCTCAACCAAAGATCTGGCTTAAAAACTTCGAGATTTTAAGCAGAAAAAAGGAAGAAATAAGGTCTTTCGTGGAATCCCGAATCCTAAACAAAGACAATTCACAAGTCGTTCTCTCCGGAGCCGGATCATCCGCATTCATCGGGACCTCAGCTGAACTCTTGCTGAGAAAACGGTGGCAAAAACCAGTGGAAGCAAGACCGAACACAGACATCGTGACGAACTGGGACTCTATCTTTCTCAAACATGCCGAAACCACCTTGATCTCCTTCTCCAGGTCCGGAAACAGCCCTGAAGCTGTCGGCGCCTTCATGCTGGCTGACAAGTTCTGCGGAAAGATCAGCCATATTATTGTTACGTGCAACAGAGATGGGCAGCTGGCAAAACTGGGAGAAGGACGCGAGGATGTTCTCTTACTGGTTCTTTCCGAGGAAACAAACGATCAAGGCTTAGCCATGACCGCTTCCTTCACAACTATGCTGATGACCGCCCAGCTTCTCGGTTACATCTTAAGCATGGAGGATTACGGGAGGATAGTCCAAGACCTGTCAAAAGCAGCTGAGTCGGTGCTTAAGGAATCTTCAGCTTTGTTGAAGGAGATCTCGGAGCTCGATTTTCATAGAAGCTTCTTCTTGGGAACCGGTCCTCTGTACGGGTGCGCCTTAGAATCTCATCTGAAACTGCAGGAACTGACGGCTGGTCAAATAATATGTAAGGCAGACTCGTTTCTAGGGATCAGGCATGGTCCTAAAGCGGCTGTAAACGATGAAACCTTGATCGTGTATTACGTGTCAGATGACCTGTTTGTTCAGCGTTACGAATTGGACCTTATGGCTGACATGCACGCTCGAGACCTCGGCATGAGAAAGATAGCTGTCTGTAAAAAACGGAATAAAGAAATCACCGATTATGTTGACCACGTTATAGAATTAGACCCAGATGATGTTCTCATCATACCTGATTATTGCAGATCGATAGTTGACGTTACGATCGGACAAACGTTAGGATTGTTCAAATCTCTCAGCTTAGGTCTGAAGCCTGATAATCCAAGCGAGAAGGGCGTAATAACGCGAGTCGTGGAAGGCGTAAAGATCTATGATGATGAAAAGTTTAAGAAACAAAAAAGGTTCGTAATCGTAGCTGGATGATCGTTTCCTTACATCTTCGAATTCTGTGAATGGAAGGACGCAGCGAAAAATGAAAAAAGAAAATGCTGAACCACAAAAACTGAAAATTGCCCTTTACGGCGTTGGATCAATAGGCGCCAGCATAGCAAGACTTCTCCTCAAAAAGAAAGGGCTCGAAATCGTCTGCGCAATAGATTCTGCCCCTAACAAGGTTGGGCGAGATCTGAGCGACGTGATAGGAACCGGGGAACCTTTAGGCATCATTGTATCCAATGCGCCTAGCGAAGTACTGCCAGCCACTAAACCTGACGTAGCGGTTCACGCAACCTCATCTTTCCTCAAGAACGTGTTTTCTCAGATTACAGAGCTGGTCGAACACGGTGTGAATGTGATTTCAACATGCGAAGAACTCTCTTACCCTCATCTTTCGCACAGAGAACTAGCTGCGGACCTTGACAGATTAGCTAAAAAACACGGTGTTACGGTTCTAGCCACAGGCATCAACCCCGGTTTCCTAATGGACACGTTACCGATTGTGCTGACTGGTCTCTGCCAAGAGGTCAAGCAGATTCATGTTGAAAGGGTTATGGATGCAGCGAAACGGAGGATACCGTTCCAAAAAAAGATCGGTGCTGGACTAACGCTTGAGGAATTCAAGGAAAAAATGGAGACAGGGCAGATCACCGGTCATGTTGGCCTTGAACAATCGGTAGCCATGATAGCTGACGCCTTAGGCTGGCGTCTCCAGAGAATCGAGGTTGGAGAAGTGGAACCGGTTATAGCTGAAACACCGGTGGAAAGCGAAGCTGTAAAGGTGACACGCGGAAATGTGGCAGGTTTGTCTCAGTCTGCACGCGGCGTCATGAACGGGAAACCCGTGATAACCTTGGTTTTCAAGGCTTACATCGGTGCCAAAGAAGAATATGACTCAATAACAATTGATGGAACACCCAGTATACATGAGAAAATATCTCCCTGCGTGCACGGAGACCTTGGAACCGCCGCCATAATTGTGAATTCAATCCCGAAAGTGATTAACGCCGAGCCAGGGTTGAAGACGATGAAGGACTTGCCGATACCATCAGCTGTTCTCGAAGACATGAACCGATACCTTAAGCGTTAACCAAAAATCCGGTCAACAGGCAAGTTCAGCAGCTTCCCGAATTCCTAGCGCATCATAAGTCTTCAGCTCATCTTGTTCCCGATGTCTTTCTTTCCACCTTAGATAGGCGGCGGGATGCCTTTTCTTTCCTGAATATTGATTTTCGCCCATTCCAAAAATTCCTTGCTGGGCGGGTGAGATGCGTAAAGGGCTTTCCGCTGAGCTTCCAAAAGGAGGTTTTTCTCTCCAACATACTGCGCGGCTGTCAGGATTACGTGACCGAGACTTGACGCCTTTTTAAGAACCAACTTTGCTGATTCTTCCCAGTTTTGGTCTCTTAGAATATGATGATCTAATATGACGACCGGAATCTGTTCAGCTATGACTTCCAGGTTTTTCATAGCCAACTTTATGTTTTCCGGGTTAACCTTGTACTCAGCTAAATACAATGGAGGACCACCTATTATGGCGAGAAATGGTTTTTCAGCCAAGATTTTTTTCAACGGCTCCTCATACATCGGACCTTGAATGTCCGGAGCGAACAAAATTTTTTCCTCGTCACGCTCTATTATGGTCATCAGAACCCAGCCTAACGGTGAACCTTTGCGTCCATGATAGACGGGTTTTGAAAATCTTATTGTTGTGCTGCCGAATTTGAAGGTTCGCCCGTCTACAAACTCAAGTCTGTTTGCGGCTTGTCCACCTGTTTTGTGAAACATCCATCCTCGTCGTCTTTGGCTGGCATTTATCTTGGATTTGTAGCTCTTTGCAAAAACAATTTTCCCGCTGTAGATCTTCCTTGCGGTTGTAGCTGAACACCAGTTACAAACCCAATCCGTAAAGGAAGGAGTATGGTGATCAAAATGGTAGTGGCTTATCGTGATGATATCCGCCTGTTCAGCCATCTTCAACATTAGGCTACGTCGTTCTCTGATAACCTTGTATTCCTCAGGGTGGGGGGCGAGACCGTAACGGTTAGGGCTCAGTGAGACGCCGGCGTCCAAGAGAACCTTAATCTCAGGCGTTTCCACGTAGGTGCACATTGAGCGGACACCGAGGCTTTCGAAGGCAACCGGGACAACTTTGATGTTTCTGAGTTTTTCCATTCGAACACCAAGATACGGCGATGTTTTAGGCTGCCTTAAGAATCATCTACGCTTCTTATTTGAGTTTCCTTACCGAACAAAGCAAGCAGAACAGACATATTCAAAAGAAGCGTGTGGGCTCCACACTCAAGATCTACATCATCAAATCCATGTCAGTAGGGTCAGAGCTGTCATCACCCACACATAGAAAATATTCGGAAATGCTATTTAAACTGACTGCCCTCAACACCCTGGTCTAAAAAGAATAAAGAGGAAAACAAAGACAAACAAGTCTGTAACCGCCGGAAGGGTTTTTATCCGTTTTCAGAGCATGAATGAAACATGTTTCGTTTGTCAAGAAGTTATAAATATGCTTAAACAGCCCTTTCAGTATGTCTACGTAAATGTTGCCGCCTGGTTTGCGGCGTAAACTCGCATGACACGCATCTGTAAGCAGGAGATATATGGGTTGATGAAGCTACCAATGGGAAAAATTCCGCCCGGCACCCTGAAGGAAGCAGTTTTCAAGCATCTAGGCGTCAAAAACCAAGATGTAATGCTGGGTCCAGCACTCGGCGAGGACGGAGCCGTTGTAAAGGTCGGCGACAAGATGCTCATATCCGCCATGGACCCGATAACAGGCGCCGTGGAAAGAATAGGCTGGTTAGCAGTGAACATAAACGCAAATGACGTAGCAACATTCGGGGTTCAACCATTATTCTTTTCCTCTTGCATCCTTCTCCCCGAAAACTCTACGGAAAAAACCGTCCAGGAAATATGTACTCAAATGGGTTCCGCTGCCGAGAAACTTGGCGTAGCCATCATCGGAGGACACTCAGAGGTTACACCTGAACTGAACAGACCTGTAATCATCGGCTGCGCAATGGGCGTAACTGAACCGGGACGGTATGTGACATCCGGGGGTTCCAAGCCGGGAGACAGACTTATACTCACGAAAGGAGCAGGTATTGAAGGAACAGCGGTCTTAGCAACAGACAGATACGACAAGTTGAAGAAGAAGCTGGATGAAAAACTTCTCAACTCCGCTCGAAAATTCTACGAACAGATCAGCGTCGTCCAAGAGGCGGTTCTAGCTTTCAACACAGGCGGGGTCACAGCCATGCACGACCCGACGGAAGGAGGAATTGCAGGGGGAATACACGAGATGGCGGATGCTGCTGGACTCGGCGTCAAGGTTTTCGAACAGAACATTCACATAGCGCAGGAAACCTCACAGATATGTACGTTCTTCCGAATTGATCCTTTGCAGCTGATTAGCTCCGGCGCTTTGCTCATATCCGTCAAGTCTGAAGCAGCAGAAAAAGTTACAGATGAACTGTCAAACCACGGCATTAAGGCTGCTGTTATCGGCGAATTCTTGCGAAACCCAGACGAACGCGTCATAATCCACGCCGACGGGTCAGCATCACCCCTCGTCAGACCTATCTGTGACCATCTTTGGTATGCTCTCGAAAGATGAATGCTACGCGAAGGGATAGGAAGGTTTTTCAACGAATTCACGAATGATTCTGCGGTGGGTTCATGAACTACTGCATGAAATGTGGCACACGGTTACCGGAAGATGAAAAAGCTAGGTTCTGCCCTAACTGTGGGGCACCCCTTTCTCAACAAATGTTCTATGGCGAAGGCACTGTCAGCCGTAGGCATCATTATGCGAAAGAAACTATTTCCCTAAAAGCTCGCCTCATCGCTTTGTTGATAGCTTTAGCCGTCTGTTTTTCAGTAACTTCCGCAGGAACCTTCGCGAATGTCTCCTCCTCAGAGGCGCAGGAGATTATGCAGAACCTAAAACAGATGCAGGAAATGCTTGAGATTGCGGGTGTTCAAATGATTTATGGAAACAACCTAATGTACTGCTTGATGATGTTTATACCCGTTTTAGGTCCTTTCTATGGCTCCTTCGTCTTGTATTCAACCGGAAGAATTTTAGCTGTTATGAGCACCGAGATCGGGGCTGATCCGTTTTTCCTCTTCGTGGCCTTGTTCTTGTATCCGCATTCTTGGTTGGAATATGTGTCTTACAGCCTCGCGATCTCTGAAAGCTTCTGGCTTCTTTATTCTGCCAGATACGGGGTTAAAGGGTTCCGAAATGAACTGTCCAATGCTGCTAAGGCCATTGCAATCTGCGCGGTTTTGCTTCTCCTAGGAGCTCTCGCAGAGATTTACCTGATATCTTCTTCGCCGCCGCAGGTTCGCTTCATTTCCTCCATGATCCATCTTGCGTAGAATCGTAAGACTTTACAAGCCATCTGCTTTTTTCTTCGCTCCTTTCATATTAATGAACCGTGCAACGTCCTCGCGTAGTTTCATGCACTACAGATATAAAGTTCGCCGCCCAGCTTTCTTCTACGACAAGCTTACTAGAAAGGTGCCACTGTTGATGTTGCGCGAAACCGATGGACGCTATTTTTCCTCATTTGTTAGTCCAACAAACCTGCGGCTCAACGATGCGAACGTTTCTACTGCAAGAAAACCAACTGGACTAAACCGGGATTGATGCGGATGATACAAGAAAAAAGAAAAATGGGAACCCGAAAACTCGCGAGATATGTAAGGCATTCAGCCCAGCTCGCCGCTGTTCTTGAAGTCTCGGGATGGCCGAAACCTGGGAACGTTCACAGACTCAAGGATCATCCAGATGCGAGATACGAACACTTCCTAGCAGGTGCGGTCGCTCTCGGTTCCGCTGTTGAAGATGCCGCTGTAAAAGGGGCAATGGTTGGCAGGCGGAAAGAACATATTTCCAGGATCGGAGTGGGGAATCTCATTAAAAAAGCGGTTGCCGAAATATCCTTGTCGCACAGAGGAGGCAACACTCACCTCGGGATCTGCCTTCTTTTCATTCCTTTAGGAGCAGCAGCGGCGAAAACTTATGTTGAGAACGGAGATTTCCTTCTTGATTCCTTGCGCGCAGACGTAATGGAGATTGTGAAGTCAACCACGCGCAGGGATGTTGTTGCTGTTTATGAGGCGGTGAGGAAAGCTAGTTCTCCGGGGTCAATGGGGAAGCTGAAAGACAACAGGGTTCCGGACTTGTACGATGAGGAAGCTAAAACAAAGATTGTTGGCCGAGGGCTTACGCTTTTTGATGTTATGAATGACGCTTCGTCCTATGATACCGTAGCAAGCGAGCTGGTAACAGGCATGAACATCACCTTCAACATAGGGTACAAAGAGCTGACAGAAACCTTCAACAAAACGGGTGACATCAACAAGGCAACCGTTCACACCTTTCTCAGAATCCTATCAGAAGTTCCTGACACCTTCATCGCCAGAAAAGTTGGGTTAAAAAAGACCAATGACGTAAAGAAAGCCGTAAAAATAGGGAAAAAAGAAACGTCTTGGATATGTGAAGCCGCCAAAGAAGTCCTGAATCTAGGCGGGCTATCAACAGCAGCGGGCAGAACCGCTCTGCGACGTTTAGACTCCAAGCTGCAGAGTTTAGGCAAGGACTACAACCCCGGGACCACCGCGGACCTAACCGCCGCCGCGTTAATGGTTGCATTGTTGAACGGCTTAAGGTTCTAGTGGTTGAAATTGAAAGTTTACAAGGCTCGTGAAGGAGATTTCCTCGAGACCCGTGAAGGACTCATCTTCGACGTTAAAGGCCTTGTTCACCCTCCGCGTAAAATAATCGCCTATCTTCGCTATTTTGAGGACCCTTTGGGCACACGGAAAAGGGGAGGCAAAAAATATTCCAAGGTTTACTCGCTGTCCGATAGGGAACGCATCCTTAGGGAAAAGTTTCCTCAGTACCTTTTCTACGACCCTGTTTTCGGAGAAAACATGCAAGGAGTTCCGCACACACAAGTCTCAAAGCTGTACCAGCCCGCTGAAAAAGTTTCTTGCCTTCTGAGTAAGGATGATTTAGATCCTTTGGAGTCTCTCGCTGTCGAGTTCGTCGAGATCGTGCATGACGCGGCTTCTGTTCGCTTCAGCAAACTTGGAATCTCAGGGTCGATTCTCGTAGATCTCCATACAGAAGATTCTGATATAGACATCATAGTTTACGGAAGAGAGAACTGCATTAGGGCATACGAGGCTTTAGGAACGTTGATGCAAGAAAAATGCAGTCCCGTTTCCGCATACAGCACAGAAGACCTCAAGGCATTGTATGCGTTCCGTTCAAAGGACACATGGATGCCTCTAGAAGACTTCATCAAAGTAGAGCGAAGAAAATCTTCTCAAGGAAAGTTTAAGGGAAAAGATTTCTTCGTCAGGTTCATTCTTGACTGGGATGAAGTGAACGAAAAATACGGTGACAGACTTTATTCTCGAGCAGGCTACACAAGGATCAAGGCAAAGATCGAAGACGACTCAGAATCAATGTTCACGCCCTGTAGATATGCACTGTCAGACGTCGAGGTTCTGTCAGGAACAGCGGCGTCACCCATCAGAGAGATCGTCTCTTTCCGAGGAAGATTCGCTAAACAAGCGGAGAAAGGTGAACACATCGTTGCTCAAGGAAAACTCGAGAAGGTCGCGGAGAAGGATGGCACCGAATTTTTCAGGCTAGTCTTAGGGGCGAAACCGTTTGACTTCATGATAAACAAGTCATTGTAAGGGCTTGATGTAATCTTTTCCCCCAGCTTCTTTTGAACCCACCAGAACCCGGTGATATTCCGTTCCAAGCCTTATGTCAGAGACATGTTCTAGTTTTCCGTAGACGAGGATTTCTCCGCCTTCCTCGCTGATACCTCCGTAAAGCCCTTCATAGGAAGCAACTTCCCGGATGTCATCTGTTCTTTTTCCTTCAA
>PIYB01000039.1 GCA_003601835.1 Candidatus Bathyarchaeota archaeon | reverse complement strand
CCTGACGATAGAATCTCAGATCTCTATATTCAGCGGAGATTGTGACTTCCCAGTCGGAAACTTTGATGTCGATATCCTTTTGGTTCAATCCTGGCATGCTGGCTAGAACAATAACGCGGTCATCTTCCACCAGAACATCTACGAGGGGTCTTATAACTAAGGGGGCTGCGATCGGTGTGACCGGTTTCGTTCTTGCTATTGGACGTGGCCGTCTCAGTGGTTTGATGCCTAAAGCCTTCACAATGATCATTCCGTAAACGTAGCCGCCTATGTGAGCCCAGAAGGCAACCGTGGACGAGAATCCGAAGAGTGAAGTGAATCCCATTAGGAGTTGGTAAAGGAACCAGAAGCCAAGGTAGTAATAAGCTGGAATGCTTGCGAACGTGACTATGTACACGAAGAGAACAAAAGTTCTTATTCTTGAATATGGATACAAAACCAGATAGGCTCCTAGGACGGCGGAGATTGCCCCTGAAGCACCGATGATGGGAACATGAAGCTCGGGTACAAAGTACGGAACTATGCTTGTGTATTCTGAAATCAGGGTTGACACTACGTGGGCGAAGCTGGCGAAAAAGCCGCCGACGAGATAGAAAATGATGAATTTCTTTCGGCCAAGGGTGTCCTCTATGTTGTCACCGAAGATCCAGAGGAAAACCATGTTTCCAGCTAAATGCATGATGTCGGCGTGCAGAAACATGCTTGTAAAGATTGTCCACAACCTTCGTCCATGCAATATCTCTTCTGGAATTGCTCCGTAAATGTAGAACCCTTCATACATAGCTCTAGGTCCTTGTAAAAGGAAGATAAAGAATACTACGACGTTGATTGTTATCAGTGTGTAGGTAACATACGGTTTTCTTTCGGTTCGGTTCTCGTCATAAATGGGAAAAACAAAGACCATGCGCTAAGCCCCGCAGCAAACGGCATCTTCCCCAATTATGTTAAAGGATTTCATCAGAACAGTAAATCGGCTGCATTTCAACTTTTCTTCCATCTTGGCTGACAACTCCTTTTTTGCGTTGAGTTTTTATCTTTTTCTTTTCTAATAAGCGTGTTTGAATTTAATGCATAAGAGAAGGAGGTGTTGGAGCTTTGCCTTTAAAACTAAAAGTTTTCGGTCCGTACGGTTTGATGCCGAGGGTTGGAGAAAAACTAGAGGATGACTTTAACAGTTGGGCTGAAAAAAGTGGGGTTGACCTAAAAAACGTCAAGCCAGTGACAGCAAATCTGCCTGACAGAACAATGGTTCTTCTTGTGTTCTACCGTTCTTGACATTCCTTTAACACTAGAAAAACGCGTAACACATAGAAGACAAGCAATCACAGGTTGCATGTTCCGGTGTTAACAAGTGATGCCGCTGGTTACAGTGATGTTTATCTTGCAGATGGCTTAGATTCAGGTTTCGGCTCAGGGTTAAAGGCACAACATAATAAAAAAGGAAGAACGAGCATGCGGTTTTAGATATTTACACTTGTTTTTCTGCAGTATTCTACGTAGGATATCCGTGGAAAACTGTTAGAACGTATGGCTCTTATTTCTGGCGTAAGTAACGTTCTAATCGATGTCTACGCTGGAAAGCAGAAATTCTGTGGCTTTTTTGTAAACTTGTATGCTGGCGAGATATTCCGTCAGATCTATCCGTTCATATGGTGTGTGACTTAAGCTTGCGTCACCCGGTCCGTAAGTCGCAACCGGGATACGTGTTTGAGCACCAAAGATGTTCATGTCTCCGGTTCCTGTTTTTCTGAGAAACTTTACGGGGCCGCCTGTGACCTCTAGGATAGCCTTTTTTAAAGCGTTCATAACTGGTGTTTGTCTTCTGGCTACGAAAGGTTGAACGCTGTCCGTGATTTTCGTGGAAATGGTCACACTTGGATTGGCGGCTTGGAATTTTCCAATCACGTTTTTGATTATGTCTGCTGCCATGTTTGGCTTGACTGTTGGAGGAAGCCTTATGTCAATCTCTAGAATAGATACGTCCGGTATGCCTCCTGAGGTTCTGCGGCTTTTAATGTTGACTAGGCTGGGGGTTAACGAATAGAAGATTCCATGCGGCGACTGGCGTTCTCTGCAGTGATCTTTGATGTTTCTCCACAGTTCGAAGCTTTTTTCGATAGCGTTATCAAGGAGATGTTGCGCTCCAACGTGCCCGGAAACAGTTTTACAGGTAACGGTTAATCCAATCTTGCCTTTATATGCAAAGGTTATGTTCCTGAGTCCACTTGGTTCGCCGAAGACTGCGTATTCTACGCTTAGCCCTTCTCGTATTAGTTGACGGATTCCTTTGGCTTTCCGCTCCTCTTCAACAACCCCTGCAACGATGACTCTGCCTTTTCCTTTAACAGGCGTGAGACTGGAGGCTGCGCAGATCATGGCGGCTAGAGAAGACTTTGCGTCCACAGCGCCTCTTCCATAAAGCTTCCCGTTTTCGATTCTTACCGGGATCCATCCGGGAACCGTGTCCATGTGTCCACAAAGAAGGACTGTTGGATAACCAGATCCAATCTCGCCGTATATGTTGCCCGCTTTATCGTTCCAGACATTGCCGAAGCCCAGAATTTCAAACTTGCCACGTAAAAAAGCGGCTAATTTTTCTTCTTTTCGGCTTGGACTGTATATGCCTAACATCTCTTGTAGAAGTTTAATGGAATCTTCTCGGTTCATTTTTTCGTCTTCTCCGTTAACCTGTTTGAAGAACACGGATCCATCATTGTGAGATTCTCTTTTCTTCTTCGCTGAATATTTCATGTAAAATCTCTGCTGCCTTTTCAAGCTGCTTCTCTTTTATGACGAGCGGAGGGAGAAAACGGATAACATTCTTACCCGCATACAACAAGACAAGTCCTTTCTTAAGAGCTCTTGTAAGCACGTTACCTATGAAGATTCTTGATTCAAGACCAATCATCAAGCCTAAACCTCGAACATCGCGGAGAACGCGCATGTCCTCCGTCATCTTTTCAAGAACATCTTTGAACCTTTTTCCTAAGACACGGGCTCGTTCAGGAAGATTTTCTTCAACAATAACGTCTATGGTTGCGCAGGCAGCAGCGCAAGCAAGGGGGTTGCCGCCGAAGGTACTTGAATGTTCGCCTACTTTGAGCGAGTTCATTATGTCTTCTTTTGCGATGGTTGCGCCGATTGGTACGCCTCCGCCCATGGCTTTTGCTACGCACATTATGTCAGGGGTGACGTTCCAGTGTTGTGAAGCCCACATGTGTCCTGTTCTCCCGAAGCCGGTTTGGACCTCATCGAAGATCAGCACAACATTTTTGTCAGTGCAGAGATCACGCAGCGCTTGGAGATATCCGTCTGGAGCCACATGTACACCGCCTTCCCCCTGAACCGGTTCAACGATGACGGCGGCGGTTTCTTTTGTTAAGGCTTCTTCAACCTTCTTTATCTTCCCGAATGGAACAAACTTCATGTTTTGACAGATCATCTGTTGGAAGGCTTTCCGGTACTTAGGATTCCACGTCGCAGACAAGGCTCCCAAAGTTTTCCCATGGAACCCTCTGACCATTCCTATGATCTCGGTTTTTCCTGTGTATTTCACAGCCGCCTTCAGCGCGCACTCCACGGACTCAGCTCCGCTGTTGCACAGAAAAACCTTGTTAAGACCTTTCGGGCTGATTTGCATAAGCTTTTCCAGAAGCTCCGCCCGTTTGTCGTTGTAATGCGAACCGTGACAAGTGATCAGCTTCTCGCTTTGTTCACGTATGGCTCTGACAACTTTCGAGTGACAGTGGCCTACCAAGCTAACTCCGTATCCGCTCATGCAGTCAATGTATTCTTTTCCGTTTATGTCGTAAAGAACAGCGCCTTTGCCCTTGACAAAGACAATTGGAAATTTTTGGTAGACGCGGGCGAGATGAGCGTCCTCGACTGCCATTAGTTGGTCTTCATTCAATTGTGATCACAGTTCCCTCGGTGTGGTTCAAAGCGGTGGTTATAGGTTCTGCGGCGAACCCTGAGGATATTATGGCTTCTTTTGCTCCAGCCTTTAAAGCTTCAACTGAAGCTAAAACCTTCTTATCCATTCCCGGACCTATCTCGGGCAACAGTTTTTCAGCATCGCTCACGAGCAACTTTCTGATGTATTTGTTTTTCAGGAAAAGCCCTTGGACATCAGTCAGAAAAATCACGGTGTCAGCTTGGAGCGCTCCAGCTATCTGCGCTGCGGCTCTGTCGGCGTCTACGTTAAGGAACTCGTTCTCTTCTCCGAGGGCTATGGGAGCAACCACTGGGACGTAGTTGCTTTCAAGTAGAAGACTCAAAACGTCAGCGTTGACATGGACAATCTTCCCAGTGAAGCCGCCTTCAATTATGCGTTTTCTGTTTCTCTCGTCAATTATGATAAGCCGTTTCTTCCGACGGGCTTTCAGCAAGCCGCCGTCTATTCCGGACAAACCAACTGCAGATATTCCTTGGGTCTGAAGCCACCTCACTATGGTTTTGTTGATTCTTCCCGCCATAACCATCGTGAATATTTCAATTGTTTCCTTGTCTGTGTAACGGCTTCTTATGCCCCCCGGGGATCTGATGAAGACTTGTTTCTTCCCAAGCTTCTCAGCTATCCTTGTCACCTCGTCTCCGCCACCGTGAACAATAACAAGCTTGTTCTGCTGAAGAACATTCTTAATGTTTTTGAGGAGTTCGGAGCTAAGACCCTTCTGGTAAATGTCCCCGCCTATTTTCAAGACAATCAAGATTCGTTCACCTACTAAATAGGGTGTAGACCTGAATCCTGTAGCCCTTCTCTTTCGTCCCATCCACACATGATGTTCATATCTTGCACCGCTGTTCCCGCTGCGCCTTTCATAAGGTTGTCCAAAGCGGAAAGCAGCACAAGTCGGTTAGTGTGTTCATCCAGCTCGAAACCTACGTCACAGAAGTTCGAGCCGACCACAATCTTCGGATCAGGATACCGGAAGATCCCTTTCCTATCTCGTACGAGCCTTATGAACGGCTCATCGCGGTATGCATTCCTGTACAGACGCCAAACCTCAATCACCGAGATCGGGTCTGTGAGGAAAACATGACAGGTCCCAAGAATGCCACGTACCATGTTAACCGCATGCGCAGACATAGCTACGGACACTTTTTCGCCTGCCAAGATGCTTAGCTCCTGTTCAATCTCAGCTGTGTGGCGGTGTCCAACTGGCTTGTAAGGCCTAACAACGCTGTAGTGTTCAGGGTGATGCGAGGAAAGAGTCGGTTTGCCGCCTGCACCGGATGAGCCCACTTTGAAGTCTACGACAATTCGGTTCATCTCGATCTTTCCAGATTTAACGATGGGCGCCAACGCAAGTATGCCCGTAGCAGCCATACATCCTGGCCCAGCTACCAGCTGCGCATTTTTTATTTTTTCTCTGTGAAGCTCAGGAAGCCCGTAGACTGCTTTCTTCAGCATTTCTGGACATTTATGTTCCCAACCGTACCATTTAACGTAATCCTGCGGATCTTTGAGTCTGAAGTCTGCGCTAGCATCTATTATTTTCAGCCCGGTCTCAGCTATTTCAGGTATAAAGCTCGAGGAAACCCCGTGAGGAGTTGCTACGAAAAGTAGGTCACAATCATTGATAACTTTCGATGGATTCGACTTCATGAACTTGAGGTTCGTTTGTCCCCTAAGATTCGGATGCACTCTGTGAATGAATTCTCCAGCGTACTTGTTGGATGTTGCAGCAGCCACTTCGACACGAGGATGCTTCAAGAGAAGACGGAGAAGTTCTCCGCCGACGTATCCCGAAGCGCCGAAGACGCCAACCTTCATTTCTTCTTCATCTCCATTGCGTACTTGATGATTTTTCCAGGGATGTCAACTTTGGTCGCGGAATATAATCCTCTAAACTCAACGGTGCTGTTAATTTCGTGCACCAAGATTCCTCGTGGAGATTCCATGCAGTCGACGGCTAATACTCCGTTGCCGACAGCATCGGCTGCTTTCAGAGCGATTTCTTCGAGCTCGCTTGTGATGGGACAAGGTTTACTGGTTCCTCCTCGTGCCACGTTTGTTCTCCACTCATCTTCGGATGAGTACCTGTAAGAAGCCGCAACAGCTTCGTCTCCGATGACTAGAACTCTAATGTCTCTAGGTGGACGTTTAACGTATTCCTGAAGATAATATATCTGCATTAAGGCGTTGCTTATCCGTTCTCTTGATTCAACGATGGCTTGAGCTGAGTCTTTATCCCGAATCAGCGCTATCAGCCGCCCCCAGCTTCCCACAACAGGCTTCATAACAGCGGGATAGCCGAGCTCTTCTAGGGCTTTTGATACGCCTTTATCGGTGAAAGCAATCAGTGTCTTAGGGGCAGGTATGCCTGCTTTGCTGAGAGCAAGCGTCGTGAACAGTTTGTTGCCGCAGGTAAGTGAAACATCGAATGAGTTGATTACTTGTAGTCCCGAATTCTCCAGAATAGCGGTTATGTGTAATCCTCTGAAATAGCTAACACAGCGTTGGATGACTACTTCTCCGAATTTCATCTCAAGATCTTCGGCGTTAGACGCTGTGTTCATGTATGTGGTCTTCGGGTCGATGACCTTTAAATCTATTCCTGCTTTTGCTGCGGCACGGATTAGTGCCTTTTCGTCCCATCGGATTCTGTCGCTTACTAGTCCTAAATTAGTCATCGATCGCTATTCGCCCCAATCTTCACCTTCGATTTCTGCGGGGGTCAAGATCACTTCGCCTTGTTCTGTGAGCTTTACCTCGTAGTCCATTCCGCAATCCGGGCAGCTTACAATTTCGCCTGAGATGATGTCGTCTGGAATCTCGAGTTCAGCGTCGCATTCAGGACATTTTGACTGGAAGGTTCGCGCCTCCATTATTTTGACCTTACAAGGGAGCATGGATTTTCTTATAAATGTTTCGTTTTATTAAAGAATCCTTAATGAAATGCTTAAATTGAAGATGGTTTCTTTAGTTCAATCACGTTATATACGAGAACATGCAAGAATTATTGGGAAGAGAAAGCGGTGTCCAGCATGATTGATGATGTGGACAAGGTGATTCTGGAAGCACTTCAAGATGATGCGCGAATGGCGTTTAGGAAGATCGCTGAGAAAGCCGGTGTAAGCGAAGCAACGGTTTTCATAAGGGTTAAGAAGCTGCAAGAAAAAGGCGTAATAAAACGGTTCACCGCCCTTGTCTCGCCAGAAGCGCTAGGCAAAAGTCTGACAGCCTTCGTCCTGATAAACGCAGATCCAAAAAGGCTTCAAACAGTTCTTGAGACGCTAGGCAGCATGGACGATGTTTACGAAGCCTACGACGTGACCGGAACATACTATGCCATAATCAAGATTCGAACGGAGAACCGAGAAAAACTCGCGAAGATAATAGATCAGATAGGATTAATTGATGGCGTGACAAGCACTGAAACCGCTATTGTCCTCAGATGCATAAAAGAAGAAACGCGGATAAAGCCTTAATGCTGATCTGCTGGTTTACATTCAGAACATCTTTGAGCTCTCTATTGCACGATGCAGATTGCCTTGCGTTTGTCACTTATATGCTTCGTGTTTGCCAGAATGAAGGTTTGACTTAAGCCTAAGATGCCTTCTTCTCTCATCAGTTTTATGATGTTGAGAATGCGTTCTATTTCCTCTGCGTTAAGAGCTCCTAGAATTCGGACAATTTCACGCGGTGTGACAGGAAAAACTTCGGTGTTTGAGCTCATCTTCACAGCCAACAGAATTTTTCTTTGTTTGCTTCTAACATATGTTGGTAACATCGATTGCAGGGCAATAAAAGAATTATGGACTCAGGGTCCTTAAAATCCGCATGGGCGCTTAACGTTCTCTTGAGCTATGTTGATGACCTGTGTTGTCTTGAACGTTGCTACGGTGTGCAACTTAGACTGGATATCAGTATGCTTGGTGATTTGCCGGTTAAGGAAAGCCTTAGATCCGAGCCGATTTCTATGATATTCGTCAAGGCTTCATATACGTTTCCAGCAACCGTGATAGGATGCAACGGATAAACTATCGTTCCTTTTCTGATGTAGAAAGGATTCGTTGCAACGACGCTGAAGTCGCCTGAAATGTAGTTAGAATGTCCTACGCCCATCAGAGAGAACCTCACAAGTATCGCCTCATCAACCTCGGTTACAAGATCTTCCAACGGCTTTTTTCCCGGCTCGACGTACCAGTTCACCGGAGATATTCCGGGAGTCTGCAGGTATGATTCTCCTGAACCTCTAGCTGCGTTACCTGTACTTGTCTTTCCCTCGTTGTGAGCTGTGTAGCTATCATAAAGATAGTTTTTAAGGACGCCTTTTTCTATGACCGGCTTCACAGTTGTGGGGATTCCTTCAGCATCATATTTCGCAGTTCTCATGCCGTCTTGCATCCAAGAATCGTCTTTCACTGTGAAGTTTTTCCAAGCAACTTTTTCACCCATCTTTCCGCCTAAGGCGCTTCTGCTTTCTTGAACGGATCTGGCTGAAACGGCGTAGGAGAGAAGAGACAGAAACATTGTTGATGTGTAACTGTCAAAAATTACTGGAAGAGTTTTGGGTGCGTCCAGTTTTTTCGCTCCAAGAGATTCTATTGCTCTTCTAGCAGCAGTTGTGCCGATACCTGTGAAATCTACGAGTTTTCTGCTGAATATTGATTCTGTGCCAGTCCGGTCTTCCGCGTTTTGTTTTGCTTTGCAGTATATGCCTCCAGCTATGCCTGTTCCACGGTCACCTACGTTGATTCCTCTAGTGTTGGCCACAGCGAACTGGTTAACCACCAATCCTATGCTTCCGCCAACATACGTTATTCGTGAATCAACTTCCTTTGCTTCCTCAACTATGTTCTTGACCGCTTTCACTATATCGGTTCCCGTCACGTCCAGTATCTTTTCATCGAACTGACCACTTCTGCTTTCTCGTTTCACCGGGTCGGGAAGCTGCACAAACTTCGGATCTTCAGGTCTAATCTGGGCAACCTTCACAGCTTTTTCAGCAGCGTCAAACGCTTTCCGTTCATCTATGCTGCTTGCTGCTGCGAATCCTACACGTTTGCCAATAACGGCGCGTACACCTATCCCTGCAGTCTCGCCTTCCCGTATGCTGACAAGTCCGCCTTGAATCTCAGCATCCAGGCTTTGACCCCACAAAACATAAGATTCAGCCTCTTCTGCGCCGTAGGCTTTCGCTTTTGCTGCGACCTTTTCGGCGAATGATATTAATTCATCAAGACTGGGTATTGCCAATTCTCTTCCCTTCTCTAACCTTGTTCTCCTCCGAAAGTAGCTTCCTTAAGCAGTAGATGTGGTCCGCCGAGGCCTACAGGAAGCGGGTATTGTCCTCCTTTGCCGCATCCGCCGAAATAGCTGGAGTGAATCTTCAGGTCGTTGCATCTTCCTTGGACAGCCTTCAAGAAATCAAGTATATATCCTCTGATTGCGAGGTCTCTGAATGGATGTTTTTTCTCCCCGTTTTCAATCCAGTATCCTCGGACCGCCTTGAACATGAAGGTTCCGTCGAGACTGACTTGCCCTCCAGACGTACCGCAAGCGTATATTCCGTTGTCTAGGAGTTCTAACGCTTCTTCAACCTTAAGCTCACCTTTGTCGAAATATGTGTTCCGCATCCTGCAGATAGGTTCAAACCGGTAGTCAACCGCTCTTCCGTTGCCCGTTGGTTCTGCGCCAACCGCTCCTGCTGTTCCTCTTAGATGCAAGTAGCCTTTGAGAACGCCCTGATCCAGAAGGACGACGCGTTTTGTCTTCACGCCTTCGTCGTCGTATGGCAGGATGAACCCCGGATATTTCGGGAGGTCCACAATTCCTTCGTCAATAATGGTTGCATGCTCGCTTCCAAGTTGCTGGTTCAACCTTCCACGAAGCGGGCTTGCGCCTGTGAAAACAAAGTCGAACTCGGATAAGTGACCGAAAGACTCGTGAGCCATCACTCCTGCAAGTACATTGTCAATTAAGGAGCTAAATTTTCCCGCTGGAGCCTTCTTTCCTTCAAGCTTTTCTGCAGCCCACTCCGCAGCGTTACGCCCCAGTGTTTCAGGGGAATATTCATCACGGAATGCTTCAAGCCCAAATGACCCTCCGTGCGAGTCGTGTGCATCTGCAAGGATGCTGCCTCGCCTTGAAACAACCGTAAAACCAATGCTTACAAGCAGAACCTCGCGGCTTATCTCTGTTCCTTCCGAATTTGTAAAAAATTTTCTGCCGCACGCTTCACCATAATTTGCTCTAGTGGTTGCCACATCAACCCCTGCATCTCTAGCCGCCTGTTCTCCGCGGAGAAGCATCTCCTTCTTTTCTTCGAAATCTATCTCTGACGGATTCTGTTTTACATCAATTGAATATTTCGCCTTAGCTGGTTTGTATTCTGCGGGTTTCAGTCGGAGACTAGCGTATTGACCGGCAACTTTTGCAGATTTGACGGCTTTGCTGACAACATCTTTCACTGACGGTTTCGAAAGCAAAGTTGTGAAAGAGTAACCAGTAACACCATTAACGTAGGCTCTCACTCCAATACCTATCCTTCTGAAAACTCGCGTGTCTTTGATATTCAGCTTTTCAGAGGAAATTGTGACGTGAGCAACATCGTCTCCCCGTATCTCAAGCAGGTCTGCGCCGTATTGTTCACCGTACTTCAGCGCTTGCTGCATAGCGTCAAAAACCGATAGAGACACATCAGTCAGCCCTTTTCACTGTGCTAGTATTGGGTTTTATTGTTTGCATATAACGGTTGCGAAACGTACAGAATTAGATTTTTTGCTTTCTTTAAGAGGGAAACGTATTTCCGAATCGAAGAACAACTTCTTACGAGGAATGTGAAAGTTGAAAACGCCAAGACCGAAACAGCGAAGATTCAAAGCGGAAAAACGTAGAGTCTTAATCGTTACAGGCACTCCGGGAGCGGGAAAGTCCACCGTTTCAAAAGAATTAGCGTCCAAAATTGGCGCTAGACTGGTTTCTGTGGGGAGACTTGTCGAAACCGAAGGATTGCACATAGGAAGAGACCGAAAAAGAAACTCGCTTATCGCAGACATGGAGAAAGTTTCAGAAAAAATAAAGGAAATACTTGCAGAATCTTCTGGAGATGTGGTGATTGAAGGACACTACGCCGTGGATGTGGTTGTTCCTGAAAAAGTGAAGTTCGTCTTCGTTCTGAGACGTGACCCTGTAGAGCTACGAAAGGTTCTTACGGAACGCGGTTACAGAGAGGAAAAGATACGCGAAAATCTTGCCGCGGAAATATTAGATGTATGCTTGTATGACGCCGTCAACAGATGTGGCCGCGATAAGGTGTGCGAGGTGGATGTAACCGGCAAAAAGGTTGACGACGTGATGAAAGAGATTTTTCAGATTTTGGATGGAAAGAAACCCTGCAGCATTGGAATCGTTGACTGGCTTAGTAGATTGGAGTCCGCAGGAAAACTTGACGAGTACTTAGCGGAGTTTTGAGTCACTGCAGACTTCGCAATATTTCAGATCTTGTAACCAGAATGATTCCTCTGCGGTTGGCGTAAGCTTTTGCGTGCTCGCTGAACTTTTCAGCAACTAAGATTGGATTGGAAAAAGAGCTACCTTGAGCCGCTTGGTCCATGTTTATTACAACGTTGACGCCGACTGTTCTATTCCATTCTTTCACTCTAACTGGATGAATTGCTTCACGTTTGCTTACCAAAAAATCGAATTTAGGACGGGTTAAGGCTTCATCGGAATCGTTAAGCCGTTTAACTTCGTAACCTCTTCTCGTGAAATATTTAATGGTGAGGCTCATCAAAGAGGGACGCGACATAAAGATTCTTCCCATCCAAGAATAGAGTAACCGTCCCAAAAAAGCCTTTTTATTGTGAAACTCTGTTTTCTGAGAAATTCATTTTTTGCGTAAGGTTTCTCCTGAGTAGCTGTGTTAGTCCCATCCACTGAGCAATTAAATAACCAACCAAAATCTGGAACCAAAAAGTTACGGATCTTATCATTAAAGCTGCCAAGCTGCTCGTCGCTAAGTCAACTTGGAACAGAAGATTACCGAGATAGGTCATAACGCCTTCCACAAGCCCTATGGGAAATCCTATCGGTATGGTTTGGATAGCCAGCGTTATTGAGAAGAGTATCGCTATTTGAGAAGAGTAATTTGCAACCTGCGAGAAGCCGAGAGTGTAGAAACCCAAAAAATACACGATTAGATGGAAAAACCAAGAGGTGTAGCTGTAGATGAAAGGTTTCACTAGACATGCAGGGTTTTTTCCAAGGGTTTTAACAG
>PIYB01000038.1 GCA_003601835.1 Candidatus Bathyarchaeota archaeon | reverse complement strand
GGAGAAATCGAAAAAATAAAAATTGGCCTAAAAAAGATCATAAACGAAAACGAAGACTCAATCATCCTATACAAAGCCCGCAACAAAAAATGGATAACAAAAGAGATATTAGGAACCGAAAAAAGTGAAACCACAACCATAATCTAACTCGCTTCAAACAAACAGCACACACAACTAGATCCAACGACACATAAACAGCTGAAAACCACTCAAGACAATCCAAAAAGATTCAGCGCCGAATATCTGAAATTGTCACCTTTGTTTCAAATCAACATCATTCTCATGTTCCATAGCAATATCTATGAATCATCGATCAGCAGCCTTTTTTCGATCAATCCATAAATCCCAAAGACGCACACTCTTTGACACCACCGTATTTTTCCCCGCAGTGAGCTTCACATCCAAGGTTTTATCCCAATTCCCCAAGGAAATCGCTCATAAACTTAATCCACAGCTCGCTCGAAACAAAACTGGAAACCTAGACAGCTGTTCATTAATTTGGCGCCGGGGGTGGGATTTGAACCCACGCGGCCCTATTGGGCCACAGGCTGTTCGGCGTGTTTTCGGCTCCAGGCTTAAGCTTTCGTCTTTTCTTAACGAGACTGCTCCCTGCCTGGTTTCCCGCCTTCGCTGAGGCTCTAGGATACCCCGGCTGGTTGTTCTGTAACCTCAAATCTTTAATCGTCAGATTCTATTTAATCTTTCACAATTTTTCTGTTTGCTCGATATATTTTGAGACGGTGTTTCTGTGGTTTGTCACCTTTTCCTGTGCCAGAGTTTCGGGTATGTGCCTCGCGGCATCAAAACCCTATCGTTCTTTGCGGCTATGCCATGGTTCATTCTCAGAATCTCTTGGCTGCTTGCGGTTGCCGTTGCCAAGGCGACAGCCTCCCTTTTCAACGTGAAGATTGCAACTTTGCTTCCCGCCGTTATTCCGGTTTCAAGCGACACCACCCCCGGCGCCGTTAAATGAGCCCCATGGCAAATTGCGTCCACCGCTGAATCGCGCACCACGATTTTAGGCAGAAGGTTCAACGCCTTTTCCATCGGCTGAATAAACCTCCTCAGCATGCTCAGGTCGCCGGTCCGCTTCCACTCAGTAAACAAATAGACAACGTCATGCAAGGTAACCATGTTTTCGTTTTCAGTGAAAGGACCCGACCTTGTCCGCCGGAGCTCATGCATGTGAGCCCCGCAACCCAAAACCTCTCCAACATCATGACAAAGCTTCCGTATGTAGGTACCGGCCTCACATCCGACCTTGAAAAGAACGTTTCTATCCTCGATTTCAAGAACCTTCAGATAGTAGATCTTGCGAACCCTAACCCGTCTCTTCACTGAAGCTCGAACCGGTGGCCTCTGATAGATCTTCCCTTGAAACTCGCCCAAAACTTCTTTAACCCGGTTTTCAGGCATCTCTCGGTGGAGCTTCATAATGCAGACGTATTCTTTGCCGGCGCTTAACAGTCCCTGAACTACCTTTGTAGCCTCCTCGAGAGCTACTGGGAGAACACCGGTCACCTTGGGATATCCTTGACCCGCGGCTGCCGCCGCTTCTAGGCCCCTAAGGTCCCACCGTGACCCGCTTGCTTGACCCGTAAAATACGTCTGACCCAAGCGGCAACCTCGTGGCTTGTCGGTCCAGGAGGCTTGTCCAGATTGATCACGCCGAACCTTATCAGGTCCGGGTATGGCCGTTCTTCAGGTTTATGTCCGTAGCTTGGGTCTGTTTCTGCTTCGGATTTCGTTAGAGTCTCCCGTTTTATTGTCCAAGGAGCGGAAATGCTTGGCATCATTTTTTCCTCTAAGACCAAAAAAAGGGTTTGACGGGTTAAAAAGGTTGAGGAGTCAGCTCTCGGATGCTAGGAAGTTTCCTCCTTAACCGGCTTGTCTGAGGTTTTAACTGCATCTAAAGCCTGAGCAACTTCCTCATCAGATGCCCCGCGTTTTATCTTGATCTTCTCATCAGTAGGTTTTAGGTGGCTGATGTTTGCTCGTCTACGCCTAACACCTGTAACCGACTTCGGCCCAGTCACGAGAACAAAGTTCTTGTCAATCAGGTCAACGATGACGCATCGTTTGCCAGCTTCTCTGCCCATGGTTTTGATACATATACGTCCCACTTCGATTGCAGGCATCCCGCAGCCTCCTTCATTCCTCTGAAGAAACACCTCACTTCCAAATAAATGTTGAGGCGGAGTCATCCTACGTATTTTGCGTGAAAGTATCGTGAGAATGTTTTATACGCAAATGCTTTATGTAGCGATCTTCCGAATCTTTCTTTCAGAGAGGGATTCACTTGAGAAAATCCGTAAACGTTGTTTTCATAGCTTTAGACACTTTGAGAGCTGACCATATGAGCTGTTACGGTTACGGGTTCGAGACCACTCCGAAGATTGACGGGTTTGCAGATGACGCTGTTCTCTTTGAGGATTGTATCGCTCCAGCTATACCTACGCATCCCGGATACACAACCATGTTTACAGGTGTTAACCCTCTGAAGCATGGGGTTGTTTGCCATGCAGGTTCTCACAGCTTAAGCCGAGAGATTCCTCTGCTTTCACAAATATTGTACAATCAGGGGTACGCAACTGTGGCAGTCGATAATCTCACAGCTACCAGAGCTCCGTGGTTCCAGAGAGGATATGAGTACTACGTGTTTTCGGGAGGAGCAACCGTTATTTCAGGCGGATACAAGGTCACAGGAGAGGTCACAACGAAAAAAGCCTTGACTTTTCTGAGGCTTTGGAAAGAAGGTCAGCTAGGTTCCAAACCCTTATTCATGTTCATTCATTACTGGGACCCGCACGCCCCATATTTTCCTCCGCCTCCGTTCAGGGAAACCTTTTATAAACCACCGAAAACTGTGACGCCGCTGAAGCCGTGGATGAAGAAGACAATTTGGGGAAGGAAACTTTTGAAAGGCTGGGTTGGCAAAATCCTCGAGGAACACAACGACAAAACATTCGTGGACAGACTTTACGATGACGAGATTCTGTATACTGACCATCAAGTGTCCCAGATTCTTGACTACTTGAAAGAATCCGAAATCTACGACGACATGATTATAGTGATCACGGCGGACCATGGGGAGCTTCTGTGCGAACACGATATCTTTTACGACCATCATGGGCTTTACGAAGGCGATATTCACGTTCCTCTAATAATCAAGGCACCCAACCTGGGTCAGGGAACCCGAGTAAAAGGGTTCGTCAGCCATGAAGACATACCTCCTACGATCCTTAAGATTCTCAACATCAAGCCTGAAACATGTTTTGATGGAATTTCCCTAGTTGACGCGATCCAAGAAGGCGACAGCGGAAGGAACTTCGTTGTATCCGTGGAAAACACAAGGATGACGAAAAGAGCCATTAGAACCGAACGGTGGAAGCTCATACAGACGTTGAGACCAGATGTCTACGGAAACCCTGCGGGACACTTGGAGCTTTATGACCTTAAGAAGGACCCTGAAGAAAAAGAAAATCTGGCTGACTCGGAGGAAACTGTGGTTCAAGACTTGATGTTAAGGCTTGAAAACTGGTATCGAACTAAACTCGGAGGGCGTCCAGACCCGTTGATGACGCAGCCGCTGAGCTTGCCAATACGATGAATATGAAGAAGCCATAATTGAAAGATGCCGGGTGAACAATCGGTTTCCGAAGGCTACTTTATTCTCTTCGGTTTTTCCATCAGAGTTTTCTTTGTGCCTAACGTGCCATCTTTGAAGTGGGGTTTCCGAGAAACGGTGTCACCGGTTTTTTCGATCTCTCGAGCCTCATCTGCAAGTCGAGCAGCAGTCCTCATCATCTCATGTGCCGCTGTAACTAAAGGCACATAGACTTCTCTGTCGGAGACTTTGAAGCAAGCCCGTGTAGTTAACTTGGACACTTGGCAAGCCATCTCATACGCAGCCATAGCTTTAGCCTTCGCATATGGGTTTGAGAATCCGCCTGCTTCGACAGCCTTCTCACCGTTTATGACAATTTTAGGCAGTTCGGGTGTTTTGCCAGCCTTCAGAGATTGAATAACCTTGTCTATTGTTTCAACAACAATGTTGAAGACTCCAGTTATGGCGAGGACTCTTATCACGTCGGAGTTGTAGATCGCCATCTCCACGGGGTCGAGAAATTCACGGCGGGCTCCTATCATCGAGTCTGCTTCAACAATGATGTATCCTTGACCAGCTTCATCTATGTCCTTGACCAGCTTCTTAGCGGGGCTGTCAGAGATCACGATTACCGGTAAGCCGGCAGCCTTAAGCATCTTCCGAGATTCCGTCGGCCCGGGAGCGGCTTGAGCTGGTCCAACTAAAACCGCAATATCCGGTTTCAGGTTTATCATGAGTTCCGTGGCTTCTTTGCATTGTTGTGGACCGAGCTTTGATCCTGAACCGACGACTCTTACATCGATGTCGGTTCTGTCAGCCCTTTCATCTAAAAGAACATCTAAAAGCGGCAAGGTTCCAACGCAGCCGAGTTTTAGAACCCCAATCTTCACATTTTTGGGCATATCGGTTCCCAAGGAAGTCTTAAGGACCATTAAGTTTAAAGCGCTTTCTGTCCGAAGGTCACAAGAGATTTATATTCCGAAAGGCTTATTGTCTCCAATTCGTCCAAAACGAATTTAGTTTGCAAGGAAGGGAGAAACGGTTGATAATCACCCAGCAGAAACCTTTGGAAGAAATTTTGAAAATGCTTGAACCCTTCAGCAAAGTCTTCATCATCGGCTGCGGAACATGTTCAACAGTTTGCCAAACAGGCGGTGAGGAACAAGTTGAACAGATGGCTGAAACCCTAAAGAAAGAAGGAAAAGAGGTAACGGGGTCTGTGGTGGTTGAAGCCCCCTGCGACGCCCGTCTCCTAAGAAGAGACACACGTAAAATGAAGAAAGCGATCGAAGAATCAGAAGCCCTGCTTTGCATGACCTGTGGGGCTGGGGTTCAAGATATTGTGCAACATCTGAAAAAGATCTCGGTGCCTGCTTTAAACACCAAGTTTTTAGGTCAAATAGAAAGGATCGGCGAATTTTACGAACGGTGCAGAGCGTGCGGAGAATGCATACTCTACGAAACAGGCGGCATATGTCCTATTGTACGTTGTCCAAAAGGCATGATGAATGGGCCTTGCGGTGGAATGTTTGAGGGCAAATGCGAGGTGGGGGGATACCAACGGGACTGCGCTTGGGTTCTGATCTACAACCGGCTTAAAGAGCTCGGCATGCTTGACTTGTACAAATCTTACAAGCCGCCCCGTGATAATTCACAGCTTAACATCCAGCCTAGAGAGATCGTTCTTGTGAAGACAAGGCGGTGAAAACGTCATGGCAACACAAACAGTAAGCAATCTAATGGCAGATCTGAAAGATGGAAAATTTGTGTTCACAGGTGAGCTGGAACCTGAGAAAACCACGACCTTGGAACATGCGTTGGAAGCCGCAAGGAAGCTAAAAGGCTACGTGGTTGCCTGCAACGTTACGGACAACCCGCAATCCTTTGCTTACATAAGCAGTCTTGCAGCTTCCTACCTGATTCAACAAAAAGTGGAGATGGAAGTCATCTACCAGATTACCTGCAGAGACCGGAACAGGATAGCCTTGTTTTCTGATTTGCTGGGCGCAGGAGCGCTTGGAATCAAAAATGTTCTCGCGCTCACCGGCGATCACCCCACTCTAGGCGACACGCCTCAAGCCAAACCCGTTTTTGACTTGGATTCAGTTCAGCTCCTATATTTGATTCGGAAGATGGTTGATGAAGGGAAGGACCTCAATGACAACCCCATAGAATCTCCGCCTCAATTCTTTGTTGGAGCCGGAGCAAATCCGAACGCAGATCCAATTGAACCCGAGCTCATCAAATGTGCAAAGAAGGTTCAGGCTGGAGCACAGTTTTTCCAGACGCAAGTTGTTTTCGATCTGGACATAGCTAAGAATTTCTTGAAAGAAACAAGTAGATACAATGTCCCAGTGTTAATCGGCATCTTCCCATTAAGATCATACGGCGTAGCTGAATATTTTGACAAGAACGTACCCGGGGTAAAGGTGCCTGAGGAACTCCTAGAAGCGTTGAAGAAAGCCAAGAAGACACCTGATAAAAAAGAGAGAAAACAGAAATACAACGAGATCAACCTCAACTACTTTGCTAACTTTATCAAAGAACTGAAAAAGACAACCTCAGCCGCAGGATGCCATGTAATGTCCGTTGGGTACGAGTCAATCATACCGTCTTTAGCCGAAATGGTCAAATGATGCAGAAACCATGTTTTTCACGCGGGGTCCATTCATGGAGATTATTGACACCCACGCTCACTTAGAGGACCTTGAAAATCTTGACGCGTCCATTCATAGAGCAGAAGAAGCTGGCGTTATCGCCGTAATCACGATGGGTACGGATTACGAGTCGAACCGTTGGGTCCTCGAGGAGAGCTCCAAGCATCAAACAAGCAAGCTTAGGATCTACCCCGCTATAGGCGTTCATCCTTGGGGGTTGGATGCGTCAAAACTTGATGTGAACGTTCAGTTTATAGAAGAAAATGTCAGCAAAGCCATTGCTTTAGGCGAAATAGGGCTGGACTACTGGTACCGAGAGGCACGAAAAAGCGAGGAAGCCAAGGAACTTCAAAGGATGCTTTTCCGAAAGATGCTTCGAATAGCAGAAAAGACCAAGAAACCCGTCTCAATACATAGCAGAGGCGCCTGGGCGGACTGCGTAGACATGACCATCGAAGCAAACATCAAAAAAGCGGTTTTTCACTGGTTCACCGGACCCCTAGACGTTCTGGAGAAGATATTTGACAACGGATACTATGTGTCAGCCACGCCAGCCGTAGCCTACAGCAAGCATCTCAGAACCGTAATCGAACATACACCTCTGGAGCATCTGCTTCTTGAAACAGATTCACCCGTTCTTTATCAGGGAACCCCTTCTGAACCTGTTCACGTCCTTAAAGCCCTTTCAGGGGTTGCGGAATTGAAGAATGAAAAACTGGAGACGATAGCTGAGAAGACTACGGAAAACGCAAAACATTTTTTCTCGATTTAACGCGTGGTTTTTTCTGCACCTTTTGAAGTATGTTCGTGTTGCTTCTCGCTCGCTTTACATCCGGTGTCTTTTCGCAGCTGAGAACTAGAGAACCCAAAAGGTTTAAAAGCGTAGAAACATGAAATTCTCAAAAGCCTTGCTTTTCGAGGCTTATCAGCATCGTCTCTTCACCTATTGTTGGGGCGATTGTTAAGACAACAACGAAAAGTTGATCCAACATGAGAGCCAAGTGGAAGAAAAAACGGATGCGCCGTGAAAAGAAAAAGAGACAGAAAAGGCGCGCAAGATACAAATAGAAGACCTGAGATGGCAACGCAAAGTTAATACGTTAATATCTGGTTTGAGTGTTGAATCATGACGGAGTGAAATATCCATGCCACGGTTTAGGCACACTGAAGACATAATAAGACTCATGAGCAACAAGGAGAACATTCGAGACATAGGTATAATCGCCCATATCGATCATGGCAAGACAACCATGACTGATTCCCTCCTTGCTGAAGCAGGTCTTCTCTCGCCGAAAATAGCGGGTGAGGCGAGAGCTCTCGATTATCTTGAAGAAGAGCAGAAACGAGGCATAACCATAAAAACAGCGAACATCTCGCTTTTGCATGAGACTGAAGGCAAGTCTTACATAATTAACCTGATTGATACCCCTGGACACGTCGATTTCACAGGGAAGGTCACTCGGGCTCTCAGAGCGATTGATGGCGCTGTTGTGGTTGTGGATGCCGTTGAAGAGGTTATGGTTCAAACTGAAACTGTTACAAGACAAGCCTTAAGTGAACGGGTGAAACCCGTACTTTTCATCAACAAAATTGACAGGTTGATCAAGGAACTTAAGCTTTCCCCTGAAGAAACCCAGAAAAAACTCGGGAGAATAATCCGAGACTTCAACAACTTGATTGACATTTACGGCGAACCCGAGTTTAAACAGAAATGGAAGGTGGACCCAGCTAAAGGAAGCGTTGCATTCGGATCTGCGCTTCACAGATGGGGGTTCACTATTGAGATTGCACGGAAAAAGGGCATCAAATTCGATGACGTGATAGATGCGTACCGAAGAGAAAACTACGAGGAACTCCAAAAAATTGTTCCGCTTCACGAGGCAATCCTTGACATGGTTGTGAAGCAGCTACCTAACCCTGTGGAGGCTCCCCGGTACAGGATACCGAAGATCTGGAAAGGCGAAATAGACTCAGAGATAGGTCAGGCGATGATGAACTGTGACCCTAAGGGGCCAACTGTGATGTGCATAACTAACACCCAGCTCGATCCGCATGCAGGGCTGGTTGCAACAGGAAGGCTGTTTTCAGGAGACATAAAGGAAGGCGACCAGATATACTTAGTAGGCGCCAGAAAAGGCTACCGGGTGCAACAAGTTTCAATGTACATGGGCGCATTCCGAGAAGTTGTTGATCACCTTGACGCGGGAAACATCGCTGCGTTGCTTGGACTTGACTTGGCGAGGGCTGGAGAAACACTTGTGGATTCCTCATACGCAGACCGTATGGTTCCGTTTGAAAGGATTACCTATGTGTCTGAACCTGTTGTCACGATAGCTTTGGAGCCGAAGCATCCTAAGGATCTGCCGCGGCTCATTGATGTTATGCACAGACTTTCAATTGACGACCCGAATCTTGTGACAACCATAAACAAGGAGACGGGTGAATACTTGCTCAGCGGGATGGGTGAATTGCATCTTGAGATCGCAGTCAAGTTTATGAAAGAATACGCGCCGGGGCTGGATATAATCACTTCTCAACCGATTGTGGTCTACCGAGAAACAGTAAGCAAACCCAGCATAATTGCTATGGCGAAAAGCCCAAACAAACACAATCGTTTCTGGATACAGGTTGAGCCGCTAGAAGAAGAAGTCATCAAAATGATCGAATCAGGCGACATAGATGAGATCATGGGTCCAAGACGCATAGGCGAGGTTCTCTACAAGAAAGCCGGATGGCCCGTTGACGAAGCAAGAAATGTGTGGGCCCTCGAAGAGCACAGAAACATCTTCATCGACCTGACAAAGGGAATTCAGTACATGCGGGATATCCAAGACATGGCAATATCCGGGTTCAGATGGGCATGCGGCGCCGGACCGTTATGCGAAGAGCCGATAAGAGGCGTAAAAGTGAAGCTAATAGACGCCCAGCTCCACGAAGACCCGGTGCACAGAGGCCCCGCTCAAATTATGCCTGCTATCAGAAGAGCCATCTACGGCGCTTTCCTAACAGCAAACCCTGTGCTGCTTGAACCTATCTACAGGATTCAGGTGTCCGTTCCAGCTCAGTGGGTTGGCGAAGTAAGCAGTCTCATCACCAGAAAACGCGGTAGAATCCTCTCTTCAGGACAGAAAGGCGCCGTTCTCGCGGTGGATGGATACATACCAGTAGCTGAAACATTCGGTTTGGCAGCTGACCTCAGATCCTCAACGTCAGGACATGCCTTTTGGCAAAGCCAGTTTGACCACTGGGAAAAGGTTCCTGAAAGCCTCGCAGCTGAAATAATAGCCGGCATACGCAAGAGAAGAGGTCTGCCACCGGAAGTGCCCAGCGCAAACAGGTTCCTAGATGAAGCCTAAAAAGATCGCGATAAGCGTTTCCCACTATTTAGCAAAATCTTCCAAGGTTTTTCTGCAGAATGATGTGCCGTCGCAGACTGCTGTGTTAAGTTGAGGGAAACCTTCGCGGCATGTAGCAAAATCCAGTTTGTGCCTCAGGACGGTTTCACGAAGCCGGCTGAGAATTTCCAGCCGTTTCTCTCTGTTTAGATACTTGTATCCGGAGATCCATTCGCCGTCAGCATAAATGTTGTGCAGCCTCTTGAGGAGCGCAGGATCGATTGTTTTAAGCGTTGAGAAGAACCCTCTAACCGGCTTCATTATTGAGGCCGTTATTTGTCGCACTCCGATTTCAGCTGCTAATGAAACGATTCTATCAAGTTCTTCTGTGTCCGAGTTCACGGTTGGGATGATCGGATCTATCCTTACAAGGGTTGGCACGCCTTCATCAGCGATCCTTCCTAAAGCAGCGAATCTTGCTTCTGGAGGAGGCGCATGGGGTTCAATCAGTTTTGCGGTATCTTCATTCATAGTGGTTATCGTCATAGAGACAACGGTCAAGGTTCGCTTGAAGAGATCGATGTCTCTTGTGACAAGCGGCGATTTCGTAACTATGAGCAGAGGAAAACCGTGGCTGGACAGAACTTCGAGGCATCGCCGAGTTATCCGGTGTTCTTTTTCTAAGGGCTGATACGGATCTGTGGTGTCGCTGAACATTACGGGCAACCGTGGTCTTGTTGACTCCGCCATTTTAACAATATCCTCTTTCAGTCTCAGACGTGGAACCGTGGGGCCTCTGAAGCTAGGGAACTTCACAGCGTAACAGTAGATACATCTGTGTGCACATCTACCGAGATACGGGTTGATGTTGTATTTGGGCAAGCATGTACAGAAAGATGTTCTTACGATGTTGAAAGACGGAAGACGCATAGCCCAAAGCCGAAATAGGATGATGTAGATCACGGTTTATAAACTAGATGACCCGCCGTGAGTTTGTCTAGAATTTTGAAAAGTGTTAAAAGACGAGCGAAGAATCCTTAATAACGTGGTAAAGAAGACAGCAAAATGACTTGAACGAATTTAAGAATCCCGGCAAGATTTACACGCCTTCTCCATTTTGGTCTTGGAACGATGCTTTGGATCCCGAAGAGCTCCGATGGCAAGTGCTAGAATTTGCGGAAAAAGGATTCGGCGGCTACTTCATGCATTCAAGAGTTGGACTTTCCACGGCTTATCTTTCAAAAGAATGAATGAAATGCGTGCGGACCTGTCTGGAAGAAGGTAAGAAAGTCAACACTGAATCATGGCTGTATGATGAGGATAAGTGGCTAAGCGGATTTGCCGGCGGCATTGTCCCAGCGAAAGGAGACAAGTATCGGAGCAAACATATACAGGTGAAAAAAGTTGAAGCCGAGAAAGCCGTCGAAGCGCTAAACAAACCGTCTCTCTTAGGAATATTCAGGCTTGAGTTAGCATCGCCCAAAACCGTAAAACGGTTCAAACGTGTTAACACACCTGAAGAA
Organism: Candidatus Bathyarchaeota archaeon; assembly: GCA_003601835.1. Lineage (GTDB taxonomy): Archaea > Thermoproteota > Bathyarchaeia > Bathyarchaeales > DTEX01 > PIYB01. The sequence continues at coordinate 5,617 of PIYB01000038.1, read as the reverse complement.
GTTGAAAACAACGGGCAGCTCCTGCTTTTCGAAGTGAAACTGGCTGAGAAGCGGAAACTGGGTGACCCAAGGATATCCCTTTTACACCGGCACGATGCGCTACAAGACAAACTTTACCCTCAAATCTGAACCGAAACCAGGTGAACGTGTGCTGATACGTTTCCCCGAGGCGAAAGGAACACTTTTCCTAGTTCGTGTGAACGGAAAAGACCCAGTGCCGGTGTGCTGGCGGCCTCTTGAAGCAGATGTGACAAGCCTTGTTCGCAAGAATGAGAATGAGCTGACTATAGATGTTGTGAGCTCGCTGAGAAACACGTTCGGACCGCTTCATCACAAACAAGGTGACCTTCACTGGGTTGGACTCTTCTCGTTCACAGATGAAGGCAACTGGACTGATGCCTACCAGCTGGTGTCCTGCGGTTTAATCAATGGCGCTGAACTGGTAATCCGCAGAAAAATAGAGAAAGCTTAACTGCAAAAACATTCGCAATTCAATTCGTCTTTCCTTTTTTTACCAAGGTGTCTTTTTAAGCCGTAGCAGATACGCAGCAACATTGATAAGCAGATGAATTGGTCCTGTTAGCACAATTATGATGAATGCGGCTGTAAGCGAAGGCGGCTCAACGAACAGGCTGAAAAGCAAAGCCATCAATACAAAGTCGATCTGATCAGATACTGGCAGAGGCGCACCGGGTTTAAGGTTCAACCGCCGCTTGATAAAAGATCCAAACAGATCCCCGAGCAATGCGCCTAGTGAAAGTGTGAAGCCGAGAACTGTGCTTCCTTGAGGAAGATTCGCTCCGGGAGCGAGGAATTCTTGAGCCCAGCCTACAAAGGTTCCAATCAGTATGCCGAAGATGAAGCCGCGGATGGTTTTGTGAGAGCCAAAGATGGGTTTTCCGTCTCCGAGTTTCTTTCCTCCGTCAATAGGACGCCCTCCGCCGAACAGTACAGGTGCTCCGTTTGCGCAGTAGGCTGGGAAAATGTAGTACAACGCGTTAAAGATCTCAAGGGCAATGGAACTTATTCCGTTCATGATTTAGCTCTCGTCCCGTTTTTCTTGTTCGTTTTCCTTTCTATCTTCAGACCGGAGTATTTAGGATTAATGCAGCAACTATGCATGTATAGGCATGTTTTCTGGTTGTTCACCAAAACCATAAGTGTTGATCCCTATTTGGCTTTTTATGTGGTGGGCGTCATGCCCGTTGTGATAGTTGAGATGTGGGAAGGCAGAACAGCAGAGCAAAAGAAGAAACTCATCGAAGGCATAACCAAAGCTTTCGAGGACCTCGGGGTGAAACCGGAATGGTTGCACATTACAATCCATGATGTACCTCGAACCAACTGGGGTACTCGAGGGCGACAAGCATCTGAAACCGGGGTTTAACCATATCTATTCGTACCAAGCTCTCCTCATGTTCCTAGCTTCTACATCCATTGTCTTGCGAAGTTCATTTACGAACTTCCATGCTTTTCTCAGTCGCGGTTCTGGAAGCCTGTTATCGTAATTATCATATCCCACATACACGATTTCTGGACGTATCTCTTTTATCCAATCAATAAATTCAAAGTCGAAGTCCAAGATAGGTTCCACAACCACCGCCTTATGATCCCAGTTTAAAGTTTTCATTGCGGCGTATCTTTCTCTGGGGGAAGGAGCCTTTGTAACGTTGTATTCCCGGTTTGTTTCTATCGTTGCTCCTAACACCATGTTCTCCGTGAACTCTCCCATGAACTCGTGGTATCTTTTCGGATTCTTTGTCAGGAACAAAAAACTCGTCTCAGTCTTGGTTCTTAAAGTTTCTAAAACTTTCTTAATCCATTCTTTGGGGACCCATTCTCCCCACATGTCACCCATATCCGAGACGAATACGAATCCGCCTTTCGGAAACTTCTTTTTCAGCCGCCACTTTGCGAATGCAGGTTTAAACCCATGAGTCTTATATGGTTCAACCCCCATAATCTTGAGTCTCTCAGCATAATTTCTAGCCCAACAATAGAGGCAATTGTGTAGGCAACCGGTAATCGGGTTCCACGTGTCCATTTGTCAACCTCTTTACGGCATGGATGCCCCGCCTAATACATAATCTAGTATTCTCCGTCTCTCATTAAGCGAGTTCACGATCAGGTTAGGACGTTCTTTCATAAGGTCTTCTTTTGAGTATGCTCCGGAAGGAACGGCAATGCATTTCATGTTAGCTTTCTTTGCGGCTCTAACGCCGAATATCGAATCTTCCACGACAACGCATTTTTCCGGCGGGACATTTAGCTTCAAGGCGCATTTCAGAAAAGCTTCTGGGTTCGGCTTCGGGTTTTTCACTTCATCAACGGTTGTAACGAAATCGAAATAGTTTTCAAGCTTCTTCTCGACAAGCAGTTTGTCTATAACCTCCCGGTTGCTCATGGTTGCCAAAGCCAATTTCACCTTGAAGCGCAAAGAATCCAAGAGCTCCACTGCTCCATCAAAAAGGTTCACGCTGCCGCTTAATTCAGCGTGTATTCGAGTTTTCTTTCTAAGCAGCGTGTCTATCGTTTTTTCGTTGAAGGTGATACCGTTCGATTTCAACGCTTCTTTGAATATGTTCCTAGCTCCTATGCCTATTCGTTTTACGAGAAACTCATCGCTGACTCGGCAACCAATCTCTTGAAGCACCTTCTGAAATGAAAGCACAATAACGGGCATAGTATCAGCAAGCGTGCCATCCCAGTCAAATATTACGGCTTCGAACATGCCTGTATTCTCCAGCTTTCTGCGTTACGTCTTTCTTTGACTACAATGCGTCACATAAACATTGGGAATTTCCGTTAAATGGTTTGGAGCTGCTCCCAATAAAGTATCTAGTTGGTTCCATCAAAAGAGCTCCTGATGAATAGACTGCGGAGAAAAGAACTTTCTTCATGAGGATGAGGGATGACACATCTGTCAAGTTGGGGAAACCCGAGGGGTGTTGACGGCAAAGCTAAGGCTAAACTGCACGGCAGCAACAAAGATTCATACTCGAACAGCATGATGAACGAAAAATAATGTCTACTACGGGACTATTTGCTGTAATCGTGCACACCGTCTTCCTTGATAATTAGGTATGAAAAAATCTTCGCATCTTTTCTGTTAACCTTCTCTATCGATGCCTTAACCACTCCTTGACGGCCTGTACGGGACAAACATACAACTGTGTCACACCAAAACTTCAGAACCCTTGTGGCGACAGGCGCAATTTCAGCCTCATTTATTATGCTTCGAACTTGACCTACTAAAAGAACTGAAAGCCTCAAAGTTCTGGCAATCTCCACCAACGTCGCAACTTGGCGGTTCAGTTCCCGGTTAAGGTGAAACGTTTCTTTTTGGTTAAGCAGCTCTGAACGGTACAAAGAGGTAACAGTGTCCAAAACAATCAAACCGAACCTTTTACTCACATATTTTTCAAGGTTATCAACAAGCGTTATTTGCTCGTCAAACGTTGAAGGCCTGGCTAATATGATGAAATCTGAGACTTCTCTGAAATCGTTGAAGGCGATTTGAGCTAACCTTTCCGGGATGAAAGTTCCGTCAGAGTCAACATAAAGAGTCTTGTATCCTATCCGCGCACAGTTGACGGCACACTGCGTAGCTAGAGCTGACTTACCTGTCTCTGCCTCACCATACAAAAGGCACACTCCGCCAGGTGGCAGTCCTCCTCCCAGCGCTCGGTCAAGTGAACTGCATCCCGTAGGAATCCAGCGGTTCAACTCGGTTCACTTCATGCTCTTTTGTCTTTCTTCACGTATATTTACGCATCAGGGTTTCCATGGTCGTGCCGAATCTTGTGTATCGGCTTTTCTGTGGATTTTCCTTTCTTCACATAGTTTTTTTCTTTTTTCTAAGCATCACCGTATGTCTATGAACCTTTATTTTTTGGTAGCCGTCTGCTGGCCATCTGAAGCCTTAGTCATGCTTGAGGTACAGGTGGAGCTTAGAAAGTTTACTTTTTTCGATATTTCCTTCGAGCAGCTAACCATCCGACGGCGAGTCCTATTAGCGGAAAGATTAGAACGATCGTTATTAAGCCTCCCAGAATCATCGGTTGAGATATGATGAAGGTAAACGCCATTCCTAGAATCTCCTGAGAATGTTCAGATGCATAGCTAAGAACAAGGTTCTTGATGACATCACTGTGTGCTGAGAGATAGTCTGACACAATTTCAGGGTTGTCAGATATGAATTGTGTGATCACTTCAGGGTTCTTCGTCATGTAGTCAGATATCAATGTTGGATTCTCTGAGATAAATTGAGTAACAATTTCCGGACGGTCATTTATGAACTGCATGATTTGTTCAATGTTATTGGAAAGGTAGTCGGAAACGATTTGTGGATTTGCTGAGATGTATTCTTGGATAACCGTTTGGTTTTCCGATAAATACTCTCCAATTACCGTAGCATTAGAGGAGATGTAGCTAAACACGATCTCGGAATTTTCTGATAGATAGTCGTAGATGATGCTCGGGTTTTCTGAAAGAAAGTCGTATAAAATAGTTGAATTTGAGGCGAGGTAATCCTCTATGACGGTGCTGTTCTCCAAGATGTATTCCGTAACAAGCGTGTTGTACAGTTCAGGGTGTTCATTCAGATAGGTTCTGACCGTTTCTTCGTCCAGCTGTGCACTGACGGTAATTGCTGATAGAGAGCTGTCCATCATTACCAAACCGATGAAGATGGCTAAAACCATCATTTTCTTTATATTATTCTTCAACAATCAACCCTCTCTTGTTGGATAAAGTAACAATTATTCTATTTTTGCTACAATATAAAGATGGAGGAAGAGCAAAATCCAAGTCGTAACCAAGCCGGTGCCAACATACGCGCGTATGCAAAGCTTAAATCCCTTTTCTTTCATTTGTTAGCAGTGTCAAGTGGCGTCTTATGAAGTTGAAAATCGCTCTGCAAACAGTTTCCGGGAAGGCTTACTATCTACTCGTGAAGGAGCTTCACCGTAGAAAGCTGCCCTTCTTGAGTTTGGTTCTTGGCAAACCAGTTCCGTCTTCTATTCAAGTTGTCATAACAACGAAGGAGGAAAGACGCATGGTGAACCATCCCACGGTCCTCGTCTACAACCCCGAGGAAGACCCGTCCGCCGTAATTGACGAAGCGTACCGCATCATCCAAAACAAAGAGTCTTATGCGGAGGTAACGGTCGGAATTGACCCTGGAAAAACATTTGGAGTTGCTGTTCTCGCTGATGGGAAGGTCTTAAGAAAAGAACAGGGGTTGACCATGGAGATGACGGTGAACACTGTTTTGGAGGAGCTGGAGAAGAATCCCGCTCGAACCCAGAAGGTCAAGATAGGGGATGGGGTTCCTGAACTTGCAAGTGAAATAACGCGCCGGTTGCATATTGCCTTGCCGAAAAACGTAACAATACAAATTGTCAGCGAAGCGGGAACAAGTGTCCTCAGAAGCAAAGGGCGTCCAAGAAAGATAAGCGATGCAGATTCAGCAGTTGAAATAGCCAAAAAGAATGAAGCCTCGCATACGAGAGGAAGATACAGTTGATGCTGAAGATTGAAAAAGGAAAGGCGCTGCTTGTTGACGGGCCAGCTAGGGTAAATCTGCTTTCGGGGAAAGCCTCAGTCTTTGGCGCAT
>PIYB01000037.1 GCA_003601835.1 Candidatus Bathyarchaeota archaeon | reverse complement strand
AGGATACATAAGCAACGCACATTGGGCCTTTCGTCCCTTTTTCCCTATCATTCTGAGAGTTTTAACATTGTCTTTATTTGCTGGATATGAATTCGATGTTTCTGCTGTAATGTTGGGTTTCTTCATAAACAACATATTCTTCCTATGCGCCCTCTTTCTGGTTTACAGGCTGACTCTCATCTTTTATGCAGAAGAAACAGCTTATCTAGCAACGGTATTAACAGCATTCTTTTCGTCTGCAGTGTTCTATTCCTCGATTTACGCTGAATCTCTATACTTGTTTCTATTAACAGCGTGCCTCTACACTCTGGAGAAAGGAGCAACGCTTACTTCTGGAATCCTAGGATTTCTAGCGGGCCTTACTCGTCCCGAAGGCTTCCTAACATCAGTAATAATAACTCTTAGAAGTTTCAAAACAGGGAAAACAAAGGTTACGCTCAAGAGCTTGTCCTCCGCGTTACTCGTTATTTTATCGTTTCTAGTCTTTCTTGGCTACGCGCATCTTGAAACTGGCAGCCTGTATGTAGTATACCACAGCGAGGCGACATGGAACAAGATTACGATATTCCAGCTGGTGAGTAACACCCTTCGCTCTCATACCTTAGAAAACATGACCTACTTGCTCATGACCTTATCTGTAATCCTAATTGGTTTTTGCACAGTTTTTTCATTCTTCGTTGGCTTTTCCCGCAATATGTACTCGGAATCTAGGTTATTTCCATATTATTTTCTCTCCGCGATTCTTCTAATCATCTATGTGTTTAACGGCGACGCAAGATCAATAACAAGGCTCTTCAGCACAATAATTCCTATGTACTGGTCTCTTAGCGATTGGGCAGCCAGACGGCCTGAATTGAGGCTTCTAATCACGTTTTTATTTACAACCATGATGGCAGCTGGAACCATACTATTCACCCGTTGGTACCGGTTTTTCTAGAGGCTCATCCAGATATTTTATAGTCGCAAGCTATCTTCAGAAAAGTTTGCGTCGTTGCTTCAAGAGATGATGCGCAGATAATAGAGCTGTTAGTTCAAAGTTTAGAGGCATCCGATAGTGTAAACCGCCATTGTCAGGTTAACCTTTTAACCATTTAATCTCAGCCTTACCGCACAAAGGCTAATAATTTCAAAATGAACGCTGAAAAGATATAACGGCTTAAAAACGCTAACCTATCGCCCGTATTCATCCTTCAACACGGAGACCAGTCGGTTTCGTTTGAAGATTACGATTGGTTTGTGTTTTATGCTTTGAAGCATGCTCCAAGTTACGTCTGTCACGTTAACCCCGAACTTTTCAGCCATATCCCAGACCGTGGCTCCTGCTCCTGAACCTCGACGTCTGTGCGTAGCTTCGGCCAAGTCTAAAGCCAGCTCAACATCCAAGTTTATGCCTGCCACAGCCAGGGGTGTTGACCTCCGTTTTAACCCAAGCGTTCTGCCGGCAACGTAGGCGACGACGCCTAGGAAGGAATAGATACCTTTCAACGGTTTAGAGCGATGTGTGAAATGGAAGCCGCCGAGGGAATAGGTTTTATCCGTGTCCACAATCATCACCGTAACCTTTGCGTCGAACCTTTCCGCTAGAAAACGATGGATCTCTTCAGCCGTCTCCTGAGGATTCTCAAGAGGCAGGCTCACATACGAGTATGGAAGGTTGCTGCCGTCTATGCCGCCTTCTGAACCCCAAAGCAAAACTTGGAGGAAGGCTGCATGCCGAAGGGCAACCTGTTTATGGGCAGATCCTTCCTTCAACGGGTAACTTCGCAGGTGACGTAGGTTTTCAGCCTTAAGTCTACAAAGGCTTCCGAGGAAGTAGCCCCAAACCTTTCTCATCCAGATGCGAGCTAAGAGTTTAGCCATGAACCCCGGTTTCACTTCTCTCTCGTCTACTATGCGCCCTTTTGCTGTGGCTAGAGCTTTCTCGGAAACCGCGATTATATCCCCGTTCTGAACCTTTCCTTCTAAAGCCTTAGCTATGAGCTTGAGGTAATCGTCTCCAGGCGTCCAATATGCCGTTTCAACAGCCTCAGCTACGCGGATAAGATTCATTTCTGGACGTAAGAAACAAGCGTCAGTTTCGCTTAAATATGGAATGCTCCTTCCAGAGGTTTGTGGCTTACTTCTTAGGTGCCCGCAGGATGCATTGGCTGAACAGATCGTCTTTCAATTTCAAACCGAACGAATTAATAGGATCACCGCCAGCTTTTTGTAAAGCATCTAAGAGGTTAGCTGATGAAAAAGGAGAACACTGGACGCCATGACGAAGAAAGAGATAATGGAAATCTGCAGTGAGGAAGCCGCTCCTTACAGCATCGTTTCAGCTTCGATTCACGGTTCACGTCTCCGCGAAGAAGATTCTGGAGACAAAGATCGGCGTCTTAACGTTCTTCTCGTAGTTGACTCTCCAAAGTTAACGTTGCAGTACAAGACTGTGCCGTTCAAAAATGGAACGTTATCCATCCTGATTGTGGACCGGAAAACCTTTGAGAAAGACGTGGCGAACGACTGGCTAGGTGGACTGCTCGTTGAAAACATGTTGATACCTTATGAGCCTCTGGTCAACAAGGGTTTTCTGTGGCAGCAGGAGGTAAAGGCGAAGAAAAGGCTGGTCACCGAGATGGTGGACAACCTGGTTTTGGAATACCCTGAAATGTCCTATGAGCTGCTGATCAAGCCTGAATATTTCATGTTTGAGGCTATGGCGCGGAAGGCTTCTCTTTATCCGCCGATAACATACAGGTTCATGAAGATACTTGAAGGCCCCCGGAAAGAAGAAAACCAGAAGACGATGATGAAAGGGTTCGAAACAGCCCTCAGAAGCGCATGTGAAGACGGAATCGTAGCTCCCTTCGACGGCTACTTCAAGATAACACAGAAACGCATCGCCGCTGTTAAGAGAAGGAAACTTCGGGTTCTAAACCTTCTGAAAGCCGTGCGAACCAGCATGCTCCGCCACACCGTCGAGGTTTTCCCTAAAATGATGCGTTCCATGATAGAAGATTACATGTTATACATCGGAAACTTCGTGGACCCTCAAAGCTTCACAGAGATCCATCTCTTCGAACTTGAAGATACGAAAAAGCACATCTTCATACCAACGGCGCTGGGGCTTGTATCACTTTCGGAAAAGGTTACAATAGAAGACTTCGTGAAAACAGCGTTGCCGGGAAGCCGCGGCTTCACAGCCAGCATGAAAAGGTTAGGCGGCGTCTTAAACGCGGTTTACGCCTTACAACTTCGAAACGGCGGGGAACAGAAGATCATTGTTAAGGCGTTTAAAAACTGGTATGGATGGAAATGGTTCCCCCTCGCTTTGTGGACTGTAGGCACCCGAGGCTTCGCTGTTCTAGGAAAATCGAGGCTTGAAAGAGAATACGCAATAAACAGGTTGCTCTCAACCAAAGGCTTCAATGTTCCCAAAATAATCCATGTAAGCGCAAAAGAAGGCTTAATCTTCCAAGAATACGTGGAAGGAGAAACCCTTTCCAACACAATCAGACGGATGTGCTCCTCAGAAGAGGACAGAATTAACCTCACGGCGACAATCAGGCGCGTAGGAAAGGAGATTGCGAAGGTTCACGCGTTAGACGTGTCTTTAGGAGACTGCAAACCTGAAAACATCATCGTGACCAGTGACGGACGCATCTTCTTCGTTGACCTTGAACAAGCAGAAAGAGGCGGAGACAAGGTATGGGACCTAGCTGAGCTGTTTTATTATTCCGGTCATTACGTTCCGCTTTCATCCGTTGAGATGGCTCAAACAGTGACAAAGGCATACATAGAAGGATACCTGAAAGGAGGAGGAAAACCAGAGAACGTAGAGAAAACAAGATCTCCCCGATACATCAAGGTCTTCAGCTTTTTCACCCCACCTCACATATTGTACGCTATCTCCATGACCTGCGGGGAAACATTGAAAGGCATAAAACAAAGAATAGGATAAATGTGGAAAACCTCTCTTATTATGGCTGGGACAATCGTTTTTCCGGGAGAAAAAAGAAATGGTGTCACTGACATTCTACGGCGGCGTCAACGAGGTAGGTGGAAACAAGATACTTCTAAAAGACGGCGACACAAAGGTGCTGCTGGATTTCGGCATGTCCTTCACCCTGAAAAGCCAATACTACTCCTTTCCCCTTCTTTCCCCGAGAAATGAAAAAGAACTCCTAGAGTTTGAAGTGCTACCGAGCCTGAAAGGAGTTTACAGGTTTGACTCAATTGAACCTCAGGTTGAAGCTGTCTTTCTTTCTCATTCGCATATGGATCACGCAGCTTACGTTTCCTTCCTCAAACGTGAGATACCTGTGTACTGCGGGGACACAACGAAAACCATCCTAGACGCATACAGTCAGATCCGCATCTCAAGCTTAGAGTTTAACCTTGAAGGCATACGGTTCAGAACATTCCGCACCGGCGAAACAATAAAAGTAGGCTCCATAAAGGTTGAACCAGTTCACGTCGACCACTCGGTTCCCGGCTCTTACGGATTCATAATATACACCTCATCAGGTACAGTTGTCTACACGGGAGACTTCCGGCGGCACGGCTCCAAACCGGAACTTACAGAAGACTTCATAGAAAAGGCGGCAAGCTCCAACCCAAAGGTTGTCATCTCCGAACACACGAACATGGTGTCCGTCGAACTTTCCTCCGAACCTGAAGTAGCAGAGAAACTCAGCAGAATAGCAGGTCACGCGTCAGGCTTGATATTAGCAAACTTCGCCTGCGCCGATGTTGACAGGTTAAGATCCTTTTACAAAGCTGCTGTAGGAAACAACAGGCAACTCGTGGTCACGTTGAGGCAAGCCTATTTCCTACATAGATTAGCCGACGACCCGCGTTTGAACATTCCAAAAATTGACGACGAGAATCTTCTAATCTTTCAAAAAACGAAAAAGAAGTACCACCGTTGGGAACAGGAAGTCATGCAGCTTGGAAGAACAATTGACGCGCAGGAAATCTCAAAGAAACAAAACCAGTTCATATTAGCATGCTCGTTCTATGATTTAGGGGAACTCGTCGAGATCAAGCCTTCCGCAGGCAGCTGCTACGTTCTCTCATCTTCCGAACCGTTTAACGAGGAGATGGAGCTCGACTTCAACAGGCTGATAAACTGGCTGGAACATTACGGGCTGCCACAGTACCACGTTCATGTTTCAGGGCACATAACGCCTCTTCACTTAAGAGACGCGTTAAAAACAATGAACCCTAAACGCATAATTCCTATCCATGGAACCCACCCTGAACTTTTCAGCAAATTCATGAAGAACCTGAACAGTAAAACGTTGATTCCTGAAAAAGCGAAAACATATAGAATCTGACGAAAACAGCGGAGGAGGCAGGTTTCTACGTTTTCGCTAGCTGCTTCTTGAAGAAACGCCGTTCGCCCGCTGAAAGCCACCCTTCATCCATCAACCTTTCTAGACCTTTCTCAACCTCTTGGCGGCTTTCTTCTGTGCCCACAATGTTCACCTTGCACGCCGCCTTAACCAGTTTTTCCTCAAAAATCGGGTTCTGCTTCACGAGCTGAAGGAAAAGGTTGAGGAAGTTGGTGATAGGTTCCGACCTATCGTCCAGGATAACCGTGATCTTTGAGCCTTTCAACACCCCTTTAATCTTCGCCACACGGCTCATTCCATGAACAAAGGACGGAGGAAACAACGAGTATCTCCTCTTGAACTCCTGTTCGTAACATGCCAGAAAGAACGGAACATACGCAACTGCATATTTCCGCCGAGTCTTCTGCAGACCAAACTTCTCTAAATCAGCAATCGCTGACCTTCTCATGTCAACTATCTTACTTATGCTGCCTATGAAGGCTGAGGTGTAATCCTTTAAAGCCTTAATCTTCTCCTCGTTCAAAGCTATTTTTGTGTCACGAGCGTTTATGATCTTCTCCAACCCGGACATAAGCGCCTTGCTTTTAGCGTCGAACTCTGCTTCAAGCTGCGATATCTGAACATCTCTCTCGCGCTTTACGTTTTGAACATCAGATTCTATCTTTGAGAGATTCTTCTCTATCTCCGAAAGTTCACCTCTAGACTTCTTAAGCTCAAGTTTCCAGCTTTCGAGGCTTGATTCATCCTTCTTTTCTTCAGAACTAGACAGCTCAGCCTCACAGTTCTTAACGTACTCAACCAGCTGCATCTTACGTTTCTCAAGATCTTCCCGCGGCTGCTGTAGCTGCTTTATCTGAGCTTCTGCCCCTTTTTGAACATGAAGAATCTTTTTTTCGTATCTTTTTCTCATGCGTTCCGTTTTTCTAAAGGCTTGAGACTTAAACCGGGAAACCTCCTTTTCAGATCTCTGCCTAATCTTCTCGTTTTGCCTAGTAAGATTCTTGATGTGCTCATCCGTCATCTTGATCAGAACCTTTACGATATAATTCAGCTCACGCAGATCGTTTTCAAGGTCGTTTCTTAGCTCCGAAAGCCCGGCGACGGATGATTCCACGGCTGCTTTATCCATGAAAGGGGTTAGAACAACCTTACCGGATATTGGACCGTTAACCCGCTTAGCTTTCGAGAGGAACGAACCGAAATCCTTAACAAAAGACGGGTCAGCAATCAGCCCTCTGACGATTTTTTTCCCTTTCCCCGCAAAACTTTGGAAATAGTTAATGTTGTGACTGAGAAAATCCAGGTAAGCATCGGTGCTCTTAGCATTCGCCTTAATCTCTCTCAAGAAAACGTTCATGTCAGGCAGTATGTCGAACGGAACCGTATGTTTTCTTAAACCTATGCCGTCGAAAAGAAGAGTCACATTACCCCACGGCACAAGCCATATCGGATAACAAGCCTCAGCAACAAACAATATTTTCTCAGGAGGCTTCTTCCTAATCAAACCCCCCTTATTCCTATCCAACTCAGCCAAACAGAAAATTGCAGCCTTCTCCACATCCTTAGTGAACCTCTTCACCCTATCTTCCGCGCGTACGGAGAAGGGGAGAAGGAGGTCCATCGATAATTCACCCTACTATTAATGTTTTGTGACAGATTTTTTGGTATATTAGTTGTGGATTTATGATATATTAGGTTTTATGAAAACAGCGGATAACGGTTCTCACAGGCTTCTCAGGTAAAAAACGCCCATGAAACCATAATGCTTAACATAAAGTGGCGGTACTCTCATCTACAGAGCTCATGCTGGAGACGTTGTCCTTGGGACACATCATTCAAGAAGGGGACTACGTGCTTCTTTTCTTAGATAACAGACGAAGCTACTTGGTGAAGGTTGAGAAAGAAAAGGATTTCCATACACATAAAGGGTTCATCCACCTAGGTGACCTCATAGGCAGCGAATACGGCGCAAAGATAAAAAGCAGTTTAAACGTTGAGTTCGTCGCGTTAAAACCGACAATAAGAGACTACATCTTCAAGATGGCAAGAAGAACCCAGATAATCTACCCGAAAGACATCGCTCTCATCATCATGTTCGGCAACATCCAGCCTGGAAGCCGAGTTGTCGAGGCTGGAACTGGAACAGGAGCCTTAACGACAGCCCTAGCGCAGTACGTCAAGCCTTCAGGGAAAGTTTACAGCTACGAGATTAGACCCGAGTTCATTCAAACAGCAACCAAAAACTTGGAAAAAGCCGGCGTAACGGAATATGTGGAGCTAAAAAACAAGGATGTCACCCAAGGAATCGACGAGAAAAACTTGGACGCCGTAATATTGGACATGGCGACACCGTGGCTGGTTGTTCCCCACGCTTACGCTGCATTGAAAGGAAGCGGCATCATCGTCTCCTTCAGCCCGACAATCGACCAGGTTGTTAAAACTGTTGAAGCATTGAAAGAAACAGGGTTCACAAACATTGAAACCGTTGAGCTTCTCCTCAGAAGAATGCAGATAGAACGGGGACGGACAAGACCGGAAACCTTGATGACCGCCCACACAGGATACACAACCTTCGCCCGTAAAGCGTTCGCATAATCTTTTGTCATCTGCCGCAGTGTTAACTGTTGAAAATCCTAAGCGAAACGATGAGAAAAAAGTTTAAGACTGAAAGAAGTTATCTTTTAACTCCGTAATTAAGCCGTAAGCCCAGCTTACATCAGCACCTGGAGACTGTTTAGAAGGTTGAACGTCACGTCGAAGAAAAACAGGTTACTTCAAGGATTAAATACGCTGAAGGAAAAAGGTGTAATCGGAACAATTTTCCTTCTCATAATTCTTCTAGTGGGCAACTTTGTTCTTCAAGGAGCGATGAGGATTATCCTTAGAACCTCGACTCCGTTTCACACTCCGATCTCTGGAAGCATGGAGCCGACGCTGAAGATCGGAGACTTGCTTATAATCCAAGGCAGCGTCACAGCGAAGGATATTTATGCTCATCCAGGCAACGGAGACATCGTGGTTTTCAAAGACCCCATGAACCCTGAAGGCATACCGATTGTGCACAGAGCGATTGACAAGTACCAGGTTAACGGCGTCTGGTACATTGTGACCAAGGGGGACAATAATGCTGTTCCCGACGATTGGGCATGGTACTTTCCAAGGGGAGGAAAATACAATGTAGCAGGGCATCCGGAAAGCTATTTGATAGGTAAAGTTATCTTCGTAATCCCATACGTGGGATATTTTCAAAGGGCTTTAGATGAAACAAAGATAACGTTAGACGGCTATGCGGTTACTTTGAGAATGTTTTTTATCGCAATTTTGATTGTTGCCCTCTTTTACATGGAATTCACAAGTTCACCGGAGGACGCTGAAGAACAATCAAAAACAGAGAAACCGGATCCAGATCTGCAAACCAATAAGTATAAATGAGACTTACAAAATCCTTTATAAAGAACCTCGATTTAAAGCCGTTAAGCTTTTGTTGTAGAAGGTGACTTAATGCCGCAGGTTCAGGCTAAAATCAAGATAGAAAACGTTGTTGCTTCCGCAACCTTAAATCAAAAAATCGATTTGAAAGCTGTTGTCAAAAGCTACCCGGGTGTAGAATATCGACCGGAACAATTTCCCGGGCTTGTTTTCCGCCTGAAACGTCCGAAAACCGCTACTTTGATATTTAACTCTGGTAAGATGGTTTGCACCGGGGCTAAATCGGAGAAGGAAGCCCGTAGCGCAGTTATGAAGGTCATTAGGGAACTGAAAAAAAGCGGAATCGTCATAATCGGCAAACCTGAACTTAAGATTCAGAACATTGTTGCTTCCGCCAACTTGGGTGGAATGATTGATCTGGAGAAGTCAGCTTTCACCCTTGGCAAGACGATGTATGAACCGGAGCAGTTTCCAGGCTTGATCTATCGGATGGACGAGCCGAAAGTTGTGATTCTTCTTTTCGCCAGCGGAAAACTTGTCTGCACAGGAGCAAAAAAAGAAGAGGACGTTTATAGGGCTGTTGAGAAACTGCATGAACGGCTGGAAAGAGAAGAGCTAATTTATTATATATGATCTCTATTAATTTCCGCTCGGAAACACCTATGCGCCCGGAACAGTTCAGCCACAACATGATAAGGGAGATTCTTGAAGAGCCAGCTGCAGTAGATGAAACCCTCAACGTGGAAGGACCTGTAGTGGCCAGGGTTGCTCGTGAGATCAGATCTAAAGGTTACGGAATGATCTACATAACTGGGAGCGGGACAAGTTATCACGCGGGACTAGCAAGCCAGTATGCGCTTTCAAACCTGTCGAATTTGATGACAAGCATAATACCGGCATCCGAGTTTCAACGGTGGGTTCCAAAAAATGTTCCTAAAAACGTTCTTTTCATGGGAATATCGCAGTCAGGTGAAAGCTTCGATGTTCTCGAAGCAGCTAAAGCCGCATTGGAAAGGGAGATGACGGTTTTAGCTGTGACGAACACGCCTGAAAGCAGACTTGCGAAGATGGCGGAGTACCGCATTATTCCAAGATCCGGAAAGGAGAAGGCTGTTCCTGCGACGAAGACTTATGTCACCCAGCTTATGGAAATCTTTATGCTTTCCGTCGAGCTTGCTGTGGGAAACCTTAACTCGGAAGAGATCAACCGTTTGAGAAAAGGTTTGCATTTGGCGTCACGTATTCTGGACGAAACCTTGAAGGCTTTGAACGGTCAGATTCGAGAATTGGCTGCCAAATACCGGGAAAAGAATGTTCTGTTCCTTCTGGGCAGCGGACCTAACTACGCCACGGCGTTGGAGGGCGCGTTAAAGCTGAAGGAGACATGCCACATATTCGCGGAAGGTTTCGCCACGCGAGAGTTCCTTCACGGTCCTATGAGGCTTGTTGATGAAAGAACGATCGTCATAATGATGGTTCCACCGGATGAGATCAACGTTAATCTTGACCTGTGCAAAAGACTTAGAAGGTTTGGTGCCCCTGTGATTCTGATTTCAGAAGACGGGGAAGACGCATCGGAGTTGGGTGAGTTTTCGGACGAAACAATTCTTGTTCGAAGCGGGTTGCCGAAAATCTTTTCTCCGCTTCTTTACGTGGTTCCACTTCAGCTGTTTTCATATTATAGTTCCGTGTTTAGAGGTTTAAATCCTGATATGCCTGAAAAGCTCACGAAGGTGGTGAAGTAGGTTGAGAATGAAAGCCGTGTTGTTCGACATTGAGGACACCCTTTACGACACTTCTCTCCAGATGAGAATGACGAGGTTGAACGCCGTAAGAGCCATGATAGGAGCCGGTCTCCCCATAGACTTGGAAACAGGCTACAAAACGCTGGAAGAAATAGTGAACCAGTATGGTCCACATTACACCAAACATTTCGACCGGCTGCTTGAACGATTAGGCTTGAAATGGGACCCAGCGGTCATAGCTGCCGGCGTAGTTGCATACAGAGAGACAAGCGATGCTTATTTGAAGCCGTTTCCAGACACTGTTCCAACGTTGATCAGGCTGAGAGACATGGGGTATAAACTTGGCGTGGTTTCCGCCGGCAGATCAGTGAAGCAGTGGCAGAAGCTCATTCAGTTAGGTGTCCATCATCTGTTTCATTCCGTTGTGATCTCTGAGGAACAAGGAACCGAAGATTTCAACGTTGAACTGTTCATGAAATGCATGGACGAGTTAGGCGTCAAACCGGGAGAAACGGTTTACCTAAGCAGCAAACCGAACAAGGGAATCCTTTACGCTAATAAAGCTGGGATAGTTACGGTTAGAGTGAGGAGAGGCGACTCCACGCTTGAGGAACCGGAGTCGGAGGAAGCGAAGGCAAGATTCGAGATTGAACGGCTCTCAGAAATCTTCGATGTGCTAAAGAACATAGAGAAGTCTTCCTCGACGCAGTAGGCGCAAAACGAAGAAAAACGGTTCTCCATAATCGCCCTGTTTTCCGAAGGCGGATGGAACCTTAGTTTCTGAAGTGTTCCCAGCCTTTCCGCTTTATGGGTCGCGTTTCACCGTTTACAGTTAGCTCAATCTTCTTTTCTTCAGTTGCTCTGCCTATTGCCGTAAAGGAGACGTCGAGGTTTTTCATGATTTTTTCCGCCTTTTCCCAGAGCTCAGGTTTCACCGTTACAACAAGCTCGTATTCTTCGCCTCCGTACAACCCGAGTTCCCACGGGTCTAAACCATGTTTCCGGGCGAATTCGACAGCCTCAGGCGCTATTGGCAGATGCTCGATTGTGAAGCCTACGTTGCTTGCGTCGGAAAGTTCATGAAGACTCCAAGCTAAGCCGTCACTTGAATCTATGGAAGCCGTTAAAACCTTGGCTTCAGCAAGGGCTAATCCTTCCGTTAGCCGCGCTTTAGGCATCAAGACCGCTTCCTTCAAAGGCTTCGTGACATGCTCAGGGGCGTCTAGTCCTTCTAGAAGAATTTTGAGTCCTGCCGCTGTTTTGCCGAACTGCCCTGTGACGGCGACTATGTCTCCTGGACGCGCCCCGTTTCTTTTAACTAGGACCTGTTCGTCGCAGACCCCGAAAAGCGAGCAGCTGATCACAATGTCGGACGCCTCGTTTGTGTCACCGCCGATCACGTAGGCTCCGTACTCGCGCGCTCCCTGGTTTAAGCCTAGCCCAAGTTCTTCTACGTCTTTCTCCGTGAGGCTTGACGGTAACCCAAGCGAAACCAGGACTGTTAGGGGCTTAACCCCTTTAGATGCGAAGTCACTGATGTTCATGACCACGGCTTTTCGAGCTGCTTGTCTAAGGCTCATGCCGGGTGGAACATCCGTCTCAGCAACCAGCATGTCTGTTTTTACAACAGCCAACGTGCTGTCGCCAAGTTTGATGGCTGAAACGTCGTCGCCGAACGGAACAGACATATCCGGCATAAGGTCCAAGCAGCCTACGATTGTTTCTATCACCTTTTTCTCGCCGAGCTCACTGATTGCCCGCATAACGAAACCCCTGTTCAACAAAAGTAGTCTAAGCCTCTTAAAGGCATTCACGTCTCAAGACAGCAGGCAAGAAAAAGAACCGTTAAATATGGACAAAACATAAGGTTCATGAAAAACCTGAAAACTTCAACCGCACCTGCCCCGGTGGCTCAGCGGCTAGAGCAACGGCCTCGTACCCGACGGAGAGAAAGCCGTGGGTCGCGGGTTCAAATCCCGCCCGGGGCTCCACA
>PIYB01000036.1 GCA_003601835.1 Candidatus Bathyarchaeota archaeon | reverse complement strand
GGTTGGAGGCGGAGAAAACATAGCTAAGGACATGAATGTGCCGTTCTTGGGAAGGATTCCTCTGGACCCAAACATATGCAAAGACTCAGATGAAGGAATACCCTTTATAGTAGAGCATAAAACTTCAGCAGCAGCGAAAGCCTTCATGGCGATCGTTAAGAAGATAGAGGAATCTGTAGAGAAAAAGGGGGAGTAGCATTCTGTGCGTTTGATCGCCTCTACTGGTGGAAAAGGAGGAACCGGCAAATCAACCTTCGCCATCTTGCTGGCTTTGAAGCTTGCAAGTCAAGGGAAGAAGATTCTGCTTTGTGACTGTGACGTTGAATGTCCAAATGATTACTTGCTTCTAAACAAGAAGCTCCATGATCCTGAACCGATGTATCAGAACTTCCCAGAGTTGAATGCAGAAAAATGCGTAAGCTGTGGAACCTGTTCTAAGGTTTGCAGAGAACACGCCATTTTTTGGGTTAAGGGGAAACCGCCCATGTTTTTCGATGATTTATGTACAGGTTGCGGGGCATGCTGGATCGCTTGCCCCCAAGAAGCCATAGAAACTAAAAAGAAGATTGTTGGAGAAACCTTCATAACTAAGATCAGCGAGAAACTGTGGCTTATCACGGGAATGTCCAAGCCCGGTATCACAGAAACTGGGCCCGTCGTCAAAGAAACCAAGAAGAGAGCTTTGAAACTCGCACAAAATATGAGAGCTAAAATTGTGATCGTGGACACTGCTCCCGGCGCCCATTGTAACGTAATTCAAGCTCTCTTGGGCTGTGAAATGGCCTACATAGTCACAGAGCCTACACCTTTAGGCGCTCATGATGCGCGGTTAATTCTTGACCTCCTCAAAATGATGAATATTCCAAGCGAGATCGTCTTGAATAAAGCGGATGTAGGCAACAAAGGCGTCATCAACAAAATTGTGGAAGAACATGGTGTCCCGATAACTCGTGAGATTCCTTATTCAGAACGATTGATCCGAGCCTATTCGGAAGGAAGACTAGACAAGGTGATAGACCTAATATGAAAATCGTTGTTGCTTCAGGTAAGGGTGGAACAGGTAAAAGCATGTTCGCTAGCTCCTTAGCTTTGCTTTTTTCTGAAGAGACGGATGTCGTTGCATGCGACTGTGACGTTGACGCACCGAACCTAGGGCTGTGGCTAGGAGTGACCACATATGACCGTGTAGAAAACATATCCACCTCAGAACGGGCGAGAATTAACCCGGAAAAATGTATCGCGTGCGGTAAATGCTTCGAAACTTGCGTTTTTGGAGCCATAGAAAAAAGAAACACCGGTTTCAGGATCAATCCGTTGCTTTGCGAAGGATGCGGCGCGTGCCAACTTGTTTGCCCAACTGAGGCTATAGACATTAATCCGGTTATGAACGGGGCATTAATGATAAAAAACACCCCGTGGGGTTTCCCGCTGGTCTCCGGTCAGCTCCGACCTGGAGAGACGGGGTCAGGGAAGATTGTTCAGGAGCTGAGAAAGAAGGCTGACACCTTTAGTCACAAAGTTATGGTCTTGGATGCTGCTGCGGGAATAGGATGTCCAGTCATAGCTTCAGTGACAGGATGCGATTACGCCGTTCTTGTAACAGAGCCTACTCCAAGTGGTTTCTCTGATTTAGGAAGAATTCTCGAGATCGTAAACCATTTTGAGATACCTTATGGGGTTGTTTTGAACAAGTGGGACATAAACATTGGGATGTCTCAGAAAGTTGAGGAATGGAGTGGAGACCGGTTTCTAGGGAAACTCTCTTACGATAGGGAAGTCGTCAATTCCATAGTAAACCTTAAACCAGTGATCGTTTCAAACTCTAAAGTTAAGAACGAAATCAGGGACATTTTCAAAAAAATGAGACAAATCTTGTGAAAAGATAATAGTCGCTCTTCGAATATATTTCTATCAATCAAGGGGGACAAAACAGATAGCGGCAGCAAACTTTAAACCTCTCGAAGTAGGCGCAACATTAGTGATGATAGGAGTGTTTCTAGTTGGCGCTTTTCCTTCGCTTTCACTTACTTCGCAGAATACGGATAACAAAATACTAGTAGCCGTTACAATTCTTCCAGAAGCTGAGTTTGTAGAAAAGGTTGGAGGCGAACGGGTGAAAGTTGTGGTTATGATTCCACCGGGAGCCAGTCCGCATACGTACGAACCGACACCTAAGCAGCTAGTAGAAGTCAGCAAAGCGAAGATTTACTTCAAAGTAGGTTCCGGCGTCGATTTCGAATTATCTTTCATGAACAAAATTATAGAAGTCAATAGAAACATAAAGGTTGTTGACTGCTCTGAAGGAATTCAAGTCTTGGATAAAGACCCTCACATTTGGCTTTCTCCAAGGAACGCCAGAATAATGGTTAAGAACATATACGACGCGTTGGTTCAGATCGATCCAGAGAACAAAGACTATTATTATCAGAACATGAAGTCTTACATTCAGGAATTAGATAACCTTGACAAGGAGATCACACGGATTCTAGCAAATGTTACGAACCGGTGTTTCATGATTTATCATCCAGCTTGGGGATACTTTGCTAGGGACTACAATCTTACTCAGATACCTGTCGAGAAGGAAGGCAAAAAACCAACAATTCAAGGCTTAATGGCTTTGATAGATCAAGCTAGAAAACTCAAAATGAAAGTCATCTTTGTTTCACCTCAATTCGATGTGAAAAAGGCTGAAACCATAGCTGAAAGCATTCACGGCAAAACCGTGTTCTTAGATCCTTTAGCTAAGGATTATGTGAAAAATCTGCGGTCAGCTGCATTAGAACTAGCTAGGAGTATGACCCAAAATGAGTGAGGAAGTTATTCGTTTAGATGATGTTTGGGTTCAATATAATGATGTGCCAATATTGGAAGGAATCAATCTTTCTGTGCGAAATCGTGACTTTCTAGGAATAATTGGACCCAACGGAGGGGGAAAAACCACTCTGCTCAAAGTGATCTTGGGATTAATAACGCCCACACGTGGAAAAGTCACGGTTCTAGGCAATGAACCAAAGAAAAGCAGAAAATTCATCGGATATGTTCCTCAAATTAGCCAATTTGACAGCGAGTTCCCCGCCACTGCTTTAGATGTGGTGTTGATGGGACGGTTGGGACGAAAAAAACTTTTGAGAAAATATGACGAAGAAGACAAAAAAGCGGCTTATAAAGCCTTGGAATCCGTGGAGATGATTGAATTCAAAAATCACCAAGTCGGGAAACTTTCCGGGGGGCAGCTGCAAAGGGTGCTCTTAGCTAGGGCGCTGGCAACTAATCCTAAGATTCTTCTTCTCGATGAGCCGACAGCAAGCGTTGATGAACCGACGAAAACTGATCTTTACAAATTGCTGAAGAACATGAACCGCGAAATCACGGTGATTCTGGTTTCACATGATATCGGAGTGATGTCCGCCTACGTGGACAAAATCGCCTGCCTCAACAGAAAGCTGTTCTATCATGGTTCCAAAGAAATCACGGCGGAAACAATAGAAGGAACATACCGGTGCCCGGTGGAGTTGATAGCTCACGGCGTCCCCCATAGAGTGCTAAGAAAACACAGAAAGAAGTGAACATGCCTTGTTGGAGCTCCTGCAATACGAATTTATGAGAAACGCTTTGATGGCTGGAATATTAGCCAGCGTAGCATGCGGCGTAATCGGTGCCTTCGTCGTAGTTAAGAAAATGGTTTCTGTCAGCGGTGGAATCTCGCATGCTGCGTTTGGAGGAATCGGGCTTGGATATTTGTTGAGGTTTGACCCGGTTCTGGGAGCATTGTTGTTCACTGTCGCATCCGCCTTAGGAATGGGAATACTACGTGAAAGAACAAAACTAAGCGAAGACGCCGCTGTTGGAATTTTGTGGGTGACAGGGATGTCTTTAGGGGTGATCTTCATCGGTTTGACTATGGGTTACGCCCCAGACTTGTTCGGTTATCTTTTTGGAAACATATTAACAGTTCCTCTTTCAGACCTAATCGTGATGATGATTCTGGATGTTGTGATTCTCCTAGTGGTGTTTCTGCTTTATGAAGAGTTTCTAGCAATCTCCTTCGACGAAGAATTTGCAACAGCAGCAGGGATGCCTGTAGAACGAATATATCTGATTCTCCTGTCTTTGGTCGCTCTGACCGTTGTGATACTGATAAGGATAGTAGGTGTGGTTCTCGTCATAGCCATGTTAACCATCCCTGCGACGATTACATGGCAGTTCAGCCACAAACTGAACCAAATAATGGTCATCTCAGTACTCATCAGCGCTGTCTTCACCACGGAAGGCTTATGGCTTTCCTACGTTCTCAACCTAGCATCCGGAGCAACCATAGTTTTAGTTTCCGTAGTCACCTTCGTTCTTTCCATGATTCTAAAGAAGATATTCACGTAAAAGAAAACGATAAAACCTGTTCTCAGATATGTTGCAACAATCAGAAGCTCCAAACAGGTTTCGGCAAAAGTTATACGGTTAACACACACAAAATATGGCGGAGCCTCAAGCATTGTTCAGGTTTGACATGAAACAGGAAATATTCGACATTGGAGGCGTCAAAATCGGCGGGCAACCAGGCGAGTTACCTACTGTTCTCATCGGCAGCCTTTTTCACGAAGGACACAGAATCGTTAAAGACAGAAAGCTCGGTCTGTTCAACAAGCGTAAGGCTGAGCATCTCATCAATCTTCAAGAGGAGATGTCGGATAAAACTGGAATTCCATGCATGCTTGACGTGGTTGGAGAAACCGCTGAGGCGCTCATACGATACATCGACTTCGTATCCGAGGTAACGGATGTCCCCTTCCTCATAAACGGAGCTGAAGCATCCGTCAGAATTTCAGCGTCGCAACACGCAGTTCAAATAGGACTTCAAAACAGGGCAATCTATAACTCCATCAACTACACTCTTGGAGAAGAAGAGATCCAAGCTATCAAGAAACTGAAATTAGAAGCTGTCATTGTTCAAGCATTCAACCCATCAAACCCTCTTCCTAACGGAATGATCTCGTTGTTAAAAGGAACCAATAGAAAGAAAGGATTATTAAAAGCAGCTTCAGAAGCTGGAATAAAGAAGCCCCTGATATTCACGCCGGTTTTAGATGTGCCTGCCATAGGGTTCGGGGCCAGGGGGATTTATCTGGCTAAGGAAGAATTTGGTTTGCCGACGGGTACTGCACCGGTCGGCGTAGTTGGTCGATGGAAGAAAGTTGACACACTAGGGAAATACGCCAAAATAGTCTGCAGGGGCGGCGCAACCACACTTGCTCAAGCGATGGGAGCAGACTACATTATTTATGGTTCAGTGGCTAAAGCTAGAAAAATTTTTCCGGTTTGCGCCATGACTGACGCCATAATCGCTTACAATGCGAGAAACTACGGAGTAAGACCTTTAACGAAAAACCATCCGTTATACAAGATCTTCTAGAGTTTCGAAGGTTCTCAGGAATGAAGTGTCTGGTGGATTATCTAAGAGACGAATTGAAGGCTGAAGCCTCGAAAGTTAGAGTTAAAGATGTCCGCGTTGGGGTGGTTTACACTGGTGTTGTTCTCTCTAGTGGACATGCAGGAGTAGCCTATACGCCGGTTCATGAATTCTCTGGATGCCATGTTCTCCCTTATGCCGGTAGTGTCGCTGGCAGGTCATCTTTAGATGTTATAAATATGGCACTTTCACCCAAACTTGTGGAGGCAGCTATCGGAATTGCAGCTGTGAACGCATTGTCAAGCATGGCGTTTGAGATTTATCCGGAAAAGTATGTTTCTTCTAATGTTGATGTTCTAGAGCTTATTAAGGCTGGAGACATTGTTACGATGATAGGTTACTTCGGCCCGTTAGTTTCTGAAATCACTAGAAAAACAAGTGAACTATATGTTTCAGAGATGAAAACGATTGTTGACAACCGGGTTAACATTCTTTCTCAGTCTGAAACTTCAGAAGCGTTATCCGCGTCTGATGTAGTTTTGATCAGCGGAAGCACACTTGTTAACAAGACTATGAACGAAATCCTGAGTCTTACAGGCAACGCTAGAGAAGTTGTTCTTTTAGGTCCAACAGCCAGCGTGGTTCCACAGCCACTGTTTAAAAGAGGAATTACGGCGGTTATGGGTATCAGGATTTTAAACCCGGAAAAAATGCTAAGGGTGATCAGTGAAGCTGGCGGAACCAAACAGCTACTTTCAACATGCGCGGAAAAAATAGCCTTTCTGAAAACTCAGGATGAATAGAGATCTCTGGAAGTTTAAGACGCACATGAAAAAATGTCTAGCCGCATTGTGCCTTCAACCGTCTTGAATATCGTTGTTTTCCTTTGTTTAATGAGGCTAGGTATTATGAGAAGATATCATGCCAGGATAACATCCATCTTATGCAAACGGGCAAACAGGCTGCATCACGACACGGAAAGGATTCGGTATCTCAAGACGCCGGCATCATAGATGCTCCACACTTTGGGCACTTGGTAGAAAGGCAGGGAACTCCCCTCGTGTGGGAGATTTTGTAACCGCATTTTGGACAAACGCAGTAAGCTGGACCGCCCATACGTTGACGTGCTCCGCCTCTACCTTGACCATAACCTCTTCCACTCAAACTAATCTCCTCGTAAGATAATAGTGTTCAACGTCTCGCTTAGGTCTAAAGGATGACATGTCGAAAGGAAATATCGATTTTCCTTGGAATCTGAACATTTGATTAAAGCTATAGTTTTTCCATTCATAACACAAATAAGAACCATGAGTTGACATTCTAAACCCCTCTATTATGGTGATGGTCTGTGATAATATGACTAGAAAACGTTCGAGATTGGAAATGTATCTCGACGTTCTAGAAAAAGTGAATGCCGGCATCAGCAGACCAACAAACATCATGTATAAATGCAACTTGTCATGGGTGCCTTTGCAAGAGATTCTCGCATCCCTAATTGAGAGAGACTTGATCAAGGAGATTGAAAAGAAGAACAAGAGAACGTATGAGATCACTGAAAGGGGACAAGATCTACTGAGGTACTTGGAACATATGCTGGCGGTTCTGGAAAACCGGGAGATATCTAAAGTGTCTCCCGGAATAATGGGTACATCTTCAATCTTGGCAAAGATCGCTCCACGTAGAAACCTTTCATCAGCCTCACGTAGCCAAAAGATGCCTAGCAGAAACCGTTTCTAGACAATATCGCTGCCAGTTCCGTTCTCTAGCTAACACCAGCTGTTCTCTCTTAGCTTCCAGCAAGCTAAATTGGGCACCCTCTTCCATACTGGCTTGGCGTAATCCGGGTTGACATGCAAGGCTCCACCAAAGCAGCGGACACCGCACCAGCATAAAGCAACCCCCTCATTTTTTATTCTTTTTTCGAAAAGCATCTGCACGAAAAGCCTTTCTTTAAGAAAGGAGACTTATGGATAACAGTTAACTCGAGGCAGTTAAGCATGCGTTGCAGAAGACTGGTTTTCGAAGAACCAAAAAAGGTTGCTGTCGAAGAAGTTGACGTTGCAGAGCCCTCTGAAGGTCAAATACTGATAAGAACTCTCGTCACGCTCATAAGCACAGACAAAGAATTAACGATGTTTAACGGCGAGTTCCCGAAGGGTTCTGTCTGGGACAGGATCACCCGGTACCCCGTCACCCCCCGGCTACTCTAACTGCGGCATAGTTGAAGCAGTAGGCGAGGACGTAACGGAATTGAAGGTTGGTGACAGAGTCGCAAGTTCAGCTCCTCATTCAGAGTATGCTGTTGTTAACGTAGACCATGCCGTTAAAGTGCCTGAGAATGTTTCGGATGAAGAAGCTACGTTTGCCACCTTAGCCGCAACCGTGATGAACGGTGTCCCCGACTGGCAAACATTAAGCTGGGAGAAAGCATCGTGGTTGTAGGAGTTGGAATACTGGGGCAGCTAACATGCCAGTTCAGCAGGCTTAGCGGAGGATTCCCCGTGATCGCTGTTGATCTCTCTGAAAGACGCTTGGAATTAGCTAAGAAGCTTGGCGCCGTCTCTGCGCTTCAACCAGAAAAAGAAGACGTGGAGAAACAGATACTTACGTTGACGAAAGGACGAGGTGCAGATGTGGTTTTCGAGGTGACGGGCAACCCTAAGCTTATACCTTGGGAGCTTGAACTGGTGAAGAGACAAGGCAGATTCACCCTACTGATCTCTCCAAGAGGAACGAGCACGCTTCAGCAGTTTTAGAGCCAGAACAACATTTGACGGAAAAAAGAAAAATGTTTAGGAAACCCCTAGTTTTCCATATTTAAGCCCGCAGTCAACGTAATGAATGATGTTCTCCTGAACCTTCTTCTGCAGCGGAGTCGTAAGCGGCATGGCTGTGGGACATAAGATGAATCCGCCGCCTGAAGCCCCCTGTCTAATGGCTTTCCTAACCTGTTTTTCTATATCTTCTTTCTCGCCGATTTCAAACAATCTTTCCTCGATGTTCCCGATGAGAACCACGTCATCCCCGAGAATCTTTCTCGCCTCGTTCAGCTCAACATCTCCGTCAGGAGGCGGCTCCAAGGGATCAACGGCGTCAACCTTTATCTCTCGGAGGGAAGGCAGTATTCTTTTGACTTTTCCATGTGAATGTAGACGAGCGTATCCGCCGTATCTGTGGAGAAGATCCACCAGTTCAACATCGTAGGAAGTTACAAGCCGATCGAACTCTCTTGGATGCAAATAAGGCGGCGTCGCGTATTCCGGTCCGCATATACGGTACATCGTGACGGCGCCTTCCCTCAGGATGTGTTCGAGATAGTTGTATATTCGTTCATGAAAGAAATCCAACAATTCAAAGATGAGATCTTTACGCCTTATGTAGAGCTTGAGAAACTTTGACAAGCCAAAGAGTTCCACGGTTAGACACAAAGCATCAGGAACGTCACCCAAGATGATCCCGGAACCGCCAAGCTTTTTGTCTAGAGTAAAGAACGATTTTGCGTTTGGCTGCCAAGGCAAGTAAGGAAGAGACAATATTTTCCGAGCGTCCTCCTCGTCTTCGCAGAAATGTTTGATCCTCCACGAGGTGTGAATGCCTTTGTCCCGCCTGCTGATCGTGGTGATCTGGCCCTTGGGTGTTTCAATGACGGTTTTGGTGTATGCGGAACCTTTGTCCTGCCATGTTACCCGTTTGATGTGTTGCTTATCGAGCACCCCGTAGAAAAGCACGGGTTTACCGTCGGATGGAGCCCAAAAATACATCTTATCCGTTTTTCCCTCAGCATATTCAAGTATCTCAACATACCGAGGATAATTGCGTATCCAACCGTCATAAAAGCCGTCAAACTCATAAAGAGAAATTGGAACTCGATCAACCTCCTCGCCCCGCAGAACCTTCATCAAACGCGTTCTTGAATTCAATGTTAACTTCTTCTCCATCGGAACAATTCTTTAATATTTTCCTGGCTCAACGTAAATACACTTCGGCTTTCACATAATGCAACTAAGACAAATGAAGAATATTCTTCTCAGCCTCTGCACAACGTTTATCGCAGATTCCATGTTTAACATCGACACAACACTGAAAAAATAAACGCCTTCAAACATCCCACCCAAATTTTTGAGGCATACAATCGCGTTAAGAACAAACATGCACCAAACAAAAAAACAGAAAAGAAAACACCGTTTCTCTTCATCTTGCATGGATAATGGTGCGGCCGCCGGGATTTGAACCCGGGATTGCAAGCTTGGAAGGCTTGAGTCCTAAACCAGGCTAGACCACGGCCGCTTTTGAACGTTTTCAATGATTGATTGACAATGATTCGATCATGTCGTCAATTATTAAGTTTTTGCAGTTTCTGTTAGAGGCGGGATATTTTGAATCGTGGATGGGAAGGACTTGGCCTTACGCCTTCCTCGATTGATACTTGTCCGTAGGCGGCGTTAATTATGCTTATCGCGGGGAACATCCATTCAGCTTCTTTTGCCGGTCCAAAAAGAACGAAGTCGGCTCCTAAAGTTACGGGTAGCCCGTTTGCTATTGCGGAGCATACTAACGTGAGGATTTTGTTCTTCTTTTGTTTGAGGGCGCGCCATGATGATATGGCGTTGTGTGCGCCGCAACCAGCTGGGTAACCGAATCTGTTCTTTACTTCGCGGATGGCTTTGCATGCGAGTCCGAGGGTTGCGATGTCCATTACCACCGTATCAATCAGGGGTTTCTTGATTCCCCACGTTTGTGCTTTAGGCACCAAGGTTTCTAGAATTTTGATTCTTTCGCTGGAGGAGATTATTGCTCTTGCGCTGTAGGTAAGTATTATGGCGGTTTCAAGCCCGGTTTCTTTGATCTTTCTGTAGACCGGTTCCTTGGTGTCTGGGGTTAATGAATTGAGAACGGTTCTATCGATTATGCCCAGTTCCTTGGCGCATTCCATCCCTTTAATCGCTGCTTCCTCGGAGACAGCGTCAATCAACAGAGGCATATCTGTAGCGTCAGCTGCGAACTCCAAGTAGGCAGCTGCATTCTCTGCGTTTGTGCAGATCACGTCAAGCATCGCAGGCAGTCCTGTTCTCTCTGAGGTTTCCTCCATTTTAGAAATTGTCTGAAGCATCCGTTCCTTATCAAAGACGCCGGTTTCCTCATCTTTTACGCTTTTGTCTCCCTTGTAGAATATGCTTCCGATCATCACTGTAGGGTTCTTGCTGGCATCGCCCCCGATCTTCACACCTCCAACGTCATACACGACTTGCTTAGCTTCAAACTTGAACACACACTTTCCTCCCGGAACGACAGCAATTGTTTACATCATTCGACGTTTAATGCGCCTGTAGTTCTTATATGTGCCACTTAATTTTTTTCCGCAGCTGAATAAACAATCAGTGAAGATTGATATAAAACGCTTTTAAGCCAACCTTTTCCTTACTAAGGAAATATGTAACCCATCGAGGCTGATATGGGTTCCGTTTCACCGGAAAACGAATTCGTGAAAAATCTGGCTAACCGGAATAGGCGGTGTAAAGGTGACTAAAAGGGGATTCTTCATCTGCATTGAAGGCCTGGATAAAAGCGGGAAGACTTCACAGTCAGTCATTCTCGTTGAGACGCTTTCAAAAAGGGGTTTTAACGCTATTTACACCACTGAACCAAGCGATGGAGAGATCGGACGGTTCATAAGGAGACATGTGCTTCGCAGGGAAAGGCGGGTTCCCGCGGTAGTTGAGGCGCTTCTGTTCGCCGCTGATAGAGCTGACCACACGGAAAACATGATAAAACCTATGCTGCAGGCCGGTAAGATAGTTGTCTCCGACAGGTACTTACATTCGTCTCTTGCATATCAAGGCGCAACAGGACTAGACGTCGAATGGATCAGAAAAATAAACAGGTCCGCAATCAAACCGGATTTGGCTATTTATCTTGATGTTCCAGTGGAAGTTGCCATGAAACGCTGTGTAAACAACAAGTCAGTCATGGAATGGCCGAATATCCAGAGGAGAGTTCAGAATCTGTATCTTCAATTCGTGCGTAAAGGCGAAATGATTCCGGTAAACGGAAACCGTCCGATGGAAGACGCTGCAAAGGACATATTGACTTTAGTTCTCGAAAGGCTGAACTGTTAAACCGCCCGCAAATGGATCTTCTTCAAGGAAGGTTTCTTCCTCTTTTTCAGTTCCCGGTTGACCTCTTCCATGATAAACATGATCAGATCCTCAACTGCAAGGCGTCGCGTTCCTTTCTCGTGATAAACCAGAATTTCGACCTCTCCCGTTCTGAACGTGAACCTTACGATATAGTAATCAAATCGTAACGGTTTACGGTTGCCGTTTTCGGGAACATAATATTTGACGATAAACAGAAAGTCGAGTGTCGAAAAAACCGTTTCAGAGAGGGTTCTTAAGCAAAGATGTAGAATCTCTTCATCGATATAGCTAAAGGTAAGATCGTCCGCGATGCCAACATTGACCTCCACATCGATGCCGTTCCAAACGAAACCAGGCAGACTCAGGTTTTCTCTGTTTTGGTTCAACCGGTGCAGAACCGTAAGAAGAATTTTCTCAATCTCTATGGATGGAGCTGAAGAAGAAAAGAGGGCGCTGCCATGATAGATATCAGGGAAATGCCCGTATATACCAAGCAATTTTATCTTAATCCTCGAGGCCTTCAGGATTTATATCTTCCGATTCTCTTTATTCTTTCCAGATTCTCAAGCAACGCGCCTATGACGCTGTTGAGTTTCTGAATCTTTTCTACATCATTTTCAATCCGCATTTTCTCGGTGAACTCTGTTACTTTTGCTGTCAGGGTTGATTCTAACGCGGCGAGAGCTGTTAAGCCTTCAACATTTCTAACCTGCTCGTTTTCTTTGACGACGATAACCTTCTTCTGGCATTTTGCACACCACAGGTCTCCATTTTTCAACCTAAAAAGGGGCGATGCACAGGCAGGGCAAGAGAGATCCGTGAGAGCAGCCCCAGAGCTCATAAGCTTAGCCATTGAACGTATCGTATCACCGTTTTTAGTCAAGGACCATCCCTAAAAACTCTCATAGCCCCCGCGTTTATAAGGTTTAAACCAGCAACAAACGTTTCTTAACACCTAGAAAGCCTCTGGATAACTGTTCCAGCAATCAACAAAATTACGGAACA
>PIYB01000035.1 GCA_003601835.1 Candidatus Bathyarchaeota archaeon | reverse complement strand
GGTGAGCTGGTATCCGAGTGGTTCTAGAATACTCATGAAGAACAACGGACCGATGAAGCCGCCAACATCCATGAAGGTTCTATACATTCCTAATGCTCCACCCCTCAGCTTAGATGAAACAACCTCGGACAGGAGAACCATCATTGATGTGAGAATCATTCCGCTTCCAAATCCTTCTGCGAGTCCTATTAATACTAATGTGTCGAATGAAGACGCGACGGTATATGCGTAGAAACAAAGAGAATCCAACAACATTCCTAATGCAATCATCGGTTTTCTTCCGAACTTGTCTGATAAATAACCAGAGAGTGCAGTAGCAATGATTGTGCCGAAGGTTTTGAAGCTGACAATCAAGCCTATAAGCTCAACAGGTATGCCGAGCTCAAGGTTCAAGTAAAGCGGAAAAACTGTGCCAGACAAGCCTATTATAACAAACATCCGGAAGAACGAGTTAGCACAGAGAGCGGCTAATCCCCGGCTTTTCAGGCTTGAAAGCACATCTGTCAAAGATAACGTGGTTTGCCTAACATTTCTTTCCATTGCAGTCCGCCGCAACCCTTTAGAGAAGAGAGTTATGATGCAGGAGCAAATCATCAGCGTTGAAGCTATTACGAAGACTCCTTTAAACCCTGTGAAAGCAACCATGAAACTACCGATTGGAGCGCCTATGAGGCTGCCGACAAACTGTATCGCCTGAAATGTTCCTAGTGCGCGTCCTCTGACGTTTGACTTGAACAGGTCAAAGATTGTGACGGAGCTGCTTATGAAGAATAAACCTGTTCCTAGACCCCAAAGTGCTCTCCCAACTATTAGAATATGGATGCTGTCCGCGGTGGAACACAAGAAGGCTCCGGCAGCCGATAATGCAAGTCCGCTTACGAGAAGTTTCCATCTACCTAAACGATCTGCCAAGATTCCTGACGGCAGCTCCGTAAATATTCGAGAAATAAACCATGCGGATGACACAGACCCAACAAGGATTCCTGAAGGATCAAGCTTGTAGGCAAAGATTGGTAGAAAAGCAGAGGAGAGACTCATACCCATAATAAGCGTGAAAGCAGCTGTTAAGAGTTCGAAGTAAGCCTTCGGGTATGTTTTAAGCGCCACCTAACCGTTTCACCACGCGAAAAAATTGTGTTTCGCTGATTTCAATCGACGAATCTTTAGTTTACACCAAGAGATTTTCCGTTTACCCTATGAAGAAAGCGTGCCTCATGATTTTCCGGACTTCGCTTTCCACGTATCCCTCGATGTTACGAGCTATGTCAAGAGCTGAAATAACGCCGTAAAGAATCCCCTTCCTCACTACCGCTAGCCTACGAATTTTGTGTTTTTCCATGAGCTTAGCCGCATCAATTAGATCAGCATCCGGGTCAACGCCAACAAGAGGAGTTGACATAACCTCGCCTGCCTTCACCTTCCTAGCGTCAAGACCTTTCGCTGCAACCTTGTAGGTGACATCTCGCTCCGTCATCATGCCGACTGGCTTACATTTACTGAGGACTATGGCGCACCCTGCTCCTTTTTCAGCCATCATGGCAGAAGCTTCAGCAACCGATGTTCCTTCGTCAACCGTGACTATTTCCTTCTTCATAGCATCAACTACCTTCAACGCGTTCACCTTGAGAAACCAATTTACATTCCGTAATGATCTGACCCTGTTCTAATATAAAAACCTCTTTTACGGAAACTATGAGTTTAATTTCTTCTCATGACCCGCGAACATCAATTTGTGTCTTGCACATTATCGATTGTTTGTTGGTTCACATCGTCTTTTGACGGCATACATGTTGTCTTTAAGGTTCTCGTGGTTTAGCTATGATCTCCTTGATCTTCAGGTTGTGGAACTTTCTCGGGTAGGCAGGTTGGACAACAATAGCTGTGTCTGCTCCTTCACTTGACCCAGCTATGGCTATCACCTCACGGTCCACAGGGATCAACCCGGCGTCGGCAGCCATCAAAACGATCTCAACGGCGACCTTCATGCCTTGACAGAACCGATACAGAGTTTCACGAATTACCTCAGCGATAGTTGTTCCCCCGCGCTTCTCCGTGAAGGCGGAGCCCACATCATCCCCGAGGGCGTGAATACCAGTTAAGACCTTGATGCCGCGGGCTTGAACTGTTTTCCTTTCTTCAGGGGTCATTGTCCACCCTTGGTCGTGGAAGCTTTCGCATATTGTTACGGCGACAATGTTGGTTTTTTGCGGGTCGAAGGTTTCAGCGACCTTCAGCGCGGTTGAACCGTGCGAAGAAGCAACAACAACGTCTTTGATTCTGAGCTCCTCAGCTCTTTCCTTTGCTAGTCTTATTGTTTCATCGGTGTTTCGGGAGCCGGCTGCTTCAAAATATGTTATGGTTTTCTTCATGTGATTCAGTCTCCTAATTCTACTGTTTTGATGGAGGTAACGTATTACGGTTTCTCATCAATAGAGCTGGCATGATTGTTGGTTGCTCGGGGTTCGAACCTAACTATTTATAGTAAAAAAGGATACAGTGTTAACGATAAAACAGGGGAGAGACCATGGTCTTCATAAAGAATCCTGAAAACTTGAAGGCTGAGTTTGACATAGTGGGCAGCATCAGCTATGATGTTTCACAGGAGAAGATCGGTATCAAATTCGACCTCAGAGTAAGATGCAACGGGGACTCCCAGCGTAGGAGCTTCGGCATAGCGGCGGACAGAAACGAGGTTCAACAGATCAAAGAGATCTTCGAACAGAACAAAAAAGCCGTGGCTGAAAAGCTTGAGGAGATAAAGGAGAAGATCAAGCCTCTTTTAGACCTCAGTGAAACTGTGGAAGTATCCCTTGACGAGATAGCCGATCAACTGTTGGAAGTGGCGAAAGAAGGGTTCGAAACAAAGATCAAAAAGAGAGAACTCGAAGAAATAGCGAGAAGAACGAAAAGAAAAACTCAAATGGAAATTTAACAGATCAGACGACGACCTCGAACCTTCGGGTAATCACCTTTTCAACACCATTTTCGCTAACCTTAACCACGCTTTGGCGTTATGTTTCATTAAAATCTCAACGTATTTATCGAATAACGTAAAGTCAAAACGGTAACCTTCGTTTTCCTGTAGTATCTTAATTGTGTCCAACGGAACCCAGAACACGTTCTGGCCATACTTTGTCATGAAACCGATCCAGACATCTAGAGCTTTCCAGAAATCTTCAGACCAGATTTTGACTTTGCTTGCGGAGGCTATTCTTTCAAGGTTGAACCAGTTCGTTACGCAGAGGCTTTTCTCTTCCGGCAACACAATCGGGTAAACGTGCAGAACAACCGGCAGGAATCCTTCACCTTCAACGGATGAAACCTTTATCTGACCATAATAGTCACCTGGCTCAGCATTCTTAGGCACGTAAACAAGAAAATAGCAAGGCTGAGTTTCATCTTTTTTGATGTCCATGCGATCCGTGTCAAGTATGGGATCTGGAGCTTTAAACGGAGCCTTCCTCTCAAGCTCTTCCGGAGGAGTAACACCGGTGTTTTTTGGCACAGGCACAGATCCCACGAAGCTCAGCCGAATGTTCTCTTTTGATATTTGTCCCTTTTCAGATGATAGGTCTGACGCGTGAAGCCTTACTTCATGAACGGACTGGTTTGCTCGAACCGCGAAGATGCAGCCTTCAAACTCGTTCCTAGCACAACTTAGCTCTAACGGTTTGCTGACAGCATTTTCGGTCGGAACGGTATCTTCGTAAATCCTTGTTAATGGTTCGCCTGCCCAAACAACAAAAGGAGAAGCCTTTATGCTTGGCAGAGCACTAGCTGAGTGCTTCATGTTGAAAAACTTTTTACCTGATTATGCATAACGCTCACCAAACCTGAAACGTGTCACCCGTAACTACTCGTTTGTAGCATTGGATTATTACCCTTTTTGGCGTTGACTCCTAAAAACATCTGTATTTTCTTATGCCACTTCGAGACAAAGTTTGGACAGGAGCAAAAACAAGACTCCGGCTCCTTGGATAATGAGTCACTCTGTTCTTTTCTTACGGGAAAAGATGGCTCGATTGTCAAGTCGAAAGTCTTATGAATCTTCCGCCGCATTTAACTAGGGGTAGTTTGTAAATGAAGGTGTTTTCGATGGCTAATGAAGAGAAGAGAGGGTTGCTTGAAACTTTACGTTCTACTTTGGGAAAACGGGAACTTTTCGCTGTGGCTTTTATTGTCATTCTTGCAACTTCTGTGATTTACTTTCAGCTGGGCCTAAGGCAGCCGTGGGTTGAACGTAGAAACATTGTAGGCATCATAAGAGTTGAAGGTTACATAGAAACCCGCTCAATTGTCACCCGGTGCCTCCGGCTCATAAATAAGGCGATGATGAACGACAGCGTGAAAGCCGTGGTGCTTGTAATTGACTCTGCAGGCGGCTACGCTGATTATGTTGAGGAAATATACCTTGACCTTCTCGAACTGAAAACGAAGAAACCTGTGGTAGCCTCGGTTGTCACAGCTCTGTCCGGAGGATACTACATCGCAGCGGCAGCTGACTACATCTATGCCCTTCCCACATCATATGTTGGAAACATCGGCGTCATAGGGCGAGGACCACCTGTGCTCATTCCTTCAGAACAGGTTTTAGAGTCCGGGGCATACAAGGCAACGGGATTTTCAAGGCTGATGTTTCCCTTTAACCTAAGCCGTGCCTTGGACAATTTTGTGTCTGCAGTAGAAACGAATCGTGGGGAACGGCTTAAGTTTTCTACAACCGAACTGAAAAAGGCAAAGATCTATCTAGGCGTTGACGCTGTGAACGGAGGGTTAGTTGACAGTATTGGTTCTCTTCAGAAGGCAATAAGTAAGGCTGCTGAAGAAGCTCAGCTCGTAAGATATCAGGTTGTTGACTTAGAATCTTCGAAATCAGGGCTTCAGACTTCTTGGCAAACAGAGTCCAATGAGACATTTATGGAGCCAAGTAATGTGACCTTGAAGGTTCTTGATGATCTTCATCCTCCGCCTGCTGTACACTACATCTATCTTTCTCCTCAAGTCATAAATCAAGGCGCACTGCCAACTCGTTCCGCTGCAGATGGGTCAACGGGAAACGCCAGTGTTTTGGTGGACTTTTCTCATGGAAACCAAATATCTTGGTGGGACCTTGACAACCTCATAGCGGAGCTCGCGAAGAGAAATGTCACCGTCAGTTTCCTGTCTCAGCCGTATGAATTAGAATCTATGCTTGTTGATGCTTCCTGTTTTATAGTTGCTTCGCCAACCATAGGTTACACATCTGAAGAGATTGAAGCCATTAAGAACTTTGTTGAGGAAGGAGGCTTGCTTCTGATGTTCTTTGACCCTGCTTGGGAATATATTGGAACGAACGGTTTATCGCAGGGGATAATTGCGCCGATAAACTCTCTCGCAATAAGGTTTGGAATCTCTTTTGCGAAAGGATACCTGTACAACGAAGTGGAAAACTATGGAATTTACAGAAACATATACGTGAAAAACTTCACTGAGATGCCTTTGACGGAAAACGTGAGCTCCATCGTTCTTTTCACAGCCACCCACATCCGTTCCTCTGCGAAAGCGGTGGCCTGGACATCTAACGTCACTTGGTCTTCTGTGGCGGAGAAAACTGGCACCTACGCTCCTATAGCCTTCGTAGAGAGAGGAAACGGTATTGTTGTCGCCTTCGGGGACTTGACCTTCCTCACTGAACCATACTGTTACGTGGAGGACAACTACCGGCTGCTGCTTAATCTAGTGTCGTTCATAGCTACGACAAAGGCTGCTGGCGAGGAAGAAAGGTTAAGTGTTCAGTACGAGGTTGCGAAACCGAACATACCGGTTGGAACGGAGAAAAACTACACGGAATGGGTGAACGGTGAAGAAGGTTGGCTCCGATGGTTCAAGGTAAGCGAAACTGAAACTCGGATTGAACAGCCAGAGAGCACCACTCATTACTACTTCAATGAGGACGGTTCATTAAAAAGATGAGTTTCAAACGGTATGGAATGCACCTACAAAACTCCTCTTCCAGAACCCCTTTTCCTTTGACCCAAGGCAAAAAATGGAAGTATCAGAGCGAGTACACCTTAACAGTTGATGGGACTTTATACGAGGGAAAGATTTCTGAGACAGACGAGGTAACGGGTTTCGAAAACGTGATGGCAATGAATGAGGAAACCTACTTCTGCGCAGTGGTTGCATACCGAGAAAAGAAACAGCTCATGATTGACGGGTCAAACATGACATTCATAACAACGGGACGTTACTGGATTTCTTCAGATGCAGGTACAGTTAAACAGCAACTTATGACAGACTGTTATGTTGACGAAAAATATACGCAGAGAAGAACAAGAATGCTTCTGTTGAAATCGATTCAGAAACCTTGATCAAAGAAACTTACATCTATGATTACGACCGTGATAACATCGCCTGCTAGAGAAAGTAGACATTAGGACTCTTTATTTCTCAAAGACGGACACAAGATAGTAATCTTTAAAAGTTCTCTTCCTGCATTTTTCTTTTGCAGTGAAGCCTCTAGAATCTGTACCGATCTTCCTTGAGCCCCGTTTGAGGCTGCACCGCCGAGTTCCAGTAGTTGAGACCTTAGAATTTGTTAGAAGATTCAAGGATGACGACCATGCTCATCCACGCATAAAGTATTTTGTGGCTAAGATGACTGGAAAGGTTAATCTGTTCTTCTCAAAAGACATATTTCAGCTCAGCATATTGAAGTGGCACCTGTGGACTGGAGAATACAAGGTCACAGTTAGAAGCAGAACCATGTTACGTGACAGACTTTGCTCAACCTACACGGATGGAATAGAATACCGGACAGTTGCTGACAATCTTAGAGGGATCGAAATAAAGCCTATCCTAGACTTGGAACCGGAAATCGTGAAATCTCAAGAAACAGCTTTCGAAGCTCAAATCTTAAGCAAGCAAATAGGAAAAGAAACAGGCATAGAAGTTTCCGTCTCTGATCAAAAGCGAAGCAACCAGTATTTCCGTCAGTAAACAATGCTTGAACATTATTCGTGGACATAACTATCTAAAAAGAATGGTTGTTTTCTCAATTAAAAAAGCCGATGTCACCCTTCACATGACAGACTGTTTTATTCTATTTGTTTCATAGCCCAAAGTATGCCGTTCAGAAGGTGAGTTTGGAACCATTCTTCATGCCAAAGTTCCTTGAAATGCCCGAACCCGGTGTAGAAAACTCTGGCTTCCCCATATGTATGACACCAACACAATGCGTAGTCATTATCCTCACGCGTGCCCTTGCTTAGGTCGACACTGCTGTTGTCCAAACTGATGAGCACGTGAGTCCGATCACGGCTCCACTCCTTAAACGTGTAAACCTCTTCTTTTACTTTGAACACCATTGGAAGATGTTTCGTTGAAGGATGAGTCCGATCCTCAACCTTCACCAGCACCTCTTGAGTCCAAGGGTGTCCCTGGAAGTAACCTCCAATCATTTCGCCGTATTCTGGAAACTTGTAAAATGTGTCAGTAGCGTTGTGAACCCCGATGAATGCTTTTCCAGCTTTGATGGCTTCGATAAAATCCTTCTTCTGCTGCTCAGAGATTGGCAGCTCCCCTGTCGTTGCAAACAAGACCGCGTCAAATTTTTCCAGATCGTCTTTATTCAGAAGGTCGCACTCGGTTGTTGCGGTCACCTCGAATTGTCCCGACCTCTTACCTAACGCCTTAACTACCTCAGTGGCAGTCGGTAGATAATCGTGTTTAAACCCTGCTGAATGCGTGACCATCAAAAGTCGCTTCATCACACTTCACCAACCTCATAGTATATTGAATATCGCTTCTGAGTATATCAAAGGCTTTTCACGGATCTTTATGAATAGGTTTCGCCATCGAAGCCTTGTTACACACCGCTGTAAGCTGAGAATCCGCCGTCAACAGGAATGATGACCCCGTGAACGAAAGCAGCTTCATCCGACAGCAGGAATAACACGGTTCCCAAAAGATCCTTGGGCTCGCCGAACCTATCCATCGGGGTGTGTTCGATCACAGCTTTCCCGCGTGGAGTCGGAGTATTGTTTTCTTGGACAAGTAGGAAACGGGTCTGCTTGGTCACGAAGAACCCGGGTGCCACAGCATTTACGCGGATCTTCCTGGAGTAATTATGGAACATGTGCACAGCTAGCCATTGAGTAAAGTTTGAAACCGCCGCCTTCGCCGCTGAGTAAGCTGGAATTCTTGTTAGCGGTCTGATAGCATTCATAGAAGAGAAGTTAAGAATGACGCCTTCACCCTTTTCAGCCATAACCTTACCGAACACTTGGCATGGAATTATCGTTCCCAGCAGATTCAGATGCACAACACGTTCCAGCGCCTCCTGAGGAATATCGAAGAAAGAAAGCTTAGGGCTCGTTGAAGCTCGAGGGTCATTTCCACCAGCGCCGTTCACAAGAAGATCCACCGCCCCAAATTCTCTGAGAACGGTCTTGCACGCCTCTTCTATGATGGTTCTGTCCGTCACATCTGCCTTAACAGCCAACGCTTTACCGCCTTCCGCGCGGATTTTGGAAGCAACAGTTTCAGCCGCGTCTTCTCTAATGTCCAATATTGCGATTGAAGCTCCTTCTTTGGCAAGTGCCTCAGCTACGGCTGAACAGAGAACTCCTCCTCCGCCTGTTGTGACTGCAACCTTACCTTCAAAACGATTTTTTCGACCATTCAAACTTCCATTCATTCTTGGGTATTTTTCTTACATAATAATAAGCTATCTCTTAGAACGTTCAGGCGTTGAGTTGCGTCTTTCTATTCTATGACGAAATTTAGGGTCCACACCTCTTCCTTGAAGGTTTGCAGCTGCGTATAGACCGGTTTACCTTCCTCATCAAACGTCAAAATATACTGATCAATATGGACCTCAACAACGTATTTTCCGGGAGATAGTTGACCTAAAGGTATGAGAACCAACGGGTTAGTCAACGCCTCAGTTACGGGCACCCCTTCCCCCGGGTCTGTGAAGTTCACAGTGAACCGAAGTTTCACGGGGTAAGACTCAAGCCAACTGAAGGATTTCACTTGAAGAAGATAGCCTCCCGTCGGTTGGTCTCCTCGCGAGATTATTATGCTTATGTAGTCTTTTGTTGAAGCCTTAACGGTTTGGTTATTCCTTAGCATCCGCCAGTAATCATTCACAATCTTGTATTTGTCTCGAAGGAGCAACGGGTCACCGTTTGTTGCCACAACGTGAATGTCTTTTTCAAACACGCCGACGCCGCCGTAATAATCATATACTGTTCTGAGCTCGTTCGATGACGATGCATCGCCCTTGAGAAACTGTCGCCTGTGAAGCGTGCCCGCCCAAAGCAGTGAGCCTTCCTTCTCAACCTTGATTTCGTAGCTAACGTTCTTTGGAAGCACAACGGAATAGCTCACGGAAACAACTATTCCATCAGCGGCGTAAACATAGTCCTCGCGCCCTAGTGTTCCTTCAGGGGTTTGTCTGCCGCCTGTCCAGTTTAATGTAAGCGGGTCGGGAACATCATATCCCGAGACTGTTCGCAAGTAAAGCAATGTATAGTCCCGTACGAAGGCTGGTTCTAGAAACGTATTCCGCCATTTTTGATAGATGTCTTCAGGGTAGCTTTTTGTCCACCCATAACCGCAATGAAGGCATCTCCAGTTGAAGTTTTCACTTCTCGAACCGATAGGGGTCCAAACATAGGGGCTGCCGTCTTTTGGGCACACAATCCTAGTTTCCGATGCTGAAAGGTTGGCGAAGACAAGATATGCACCAATAGAACCAACGGTGAAGAGGATAGCCAACAAAGCGATTAGCCGAGAGGACATATACTTCACACAAGTACAGAAGGAACCGTAGGCTTTAATTCTATAGATTAGAACAGACTGTCCACCTTTTGGAACATCATCATACACTTTTATGGATGAAACCTAAATCTTCCTTTAGCGCACACAACAGAACAGGCAGAAATTCAAGGAGTTAAACCGCCGTCTTAGCCGTCCATTCGTGGACGATTTTTCCCTCCATATTGATGAGGTACATGTGGGCAAGTTTTCACCTAAGGCGACATTCGGTGGATCATGAGTGTGACAGAACAATGTGTATTCTTCGTAAGACCGCTCGGGATCATAGACTGTTACCCCTTTCAAAATATTACGTTCACCCATTAACCATCCGCTCCCTCTGCTTCTCTAAACTAATCTAGACCGTTATTTTGGCTTTCGGTTTGCTTATAGACTTGTGCAACAGTATCTCTTTTGATCCTTGGTGAAACAATGTTTGATGACAAAACAATTTTGTGTTACTTTTCTGCTTTGCTTTAAACCCTTAACGTTTATTAGCTCTAGTTCTCCTCATAGTATGAGGCTGACTTCTGTCATGAAAGCCTGTGAAAACGTTAAGCCGGACAAGGAACTCATGAAACTTTATTACTTGTATTTATTGTTGGCGGATGCTATTGTTCTTGTGACAACGGTTTTACCTTCAGTTGTCGCAGCGTTGCTTTTTCTACCCTTAAACGAAGCTTTAGCTGTCACAATTGTTCTGGTCGTTCCGTTTCTTTTTATAGTGTTCTTCGTTGCCTATTGGATCCCCCGTTTTTATGCCTCTATCACATATAGATTCGGGTCGACCGAGTTCACTGTTGAAAGAGGCGTTTGGTGGAGACACAGCTCCACGGTTCCATACAACCGTATTACCAACATAGACATTGTTCAAGGGCCACTGTCACGTCGTTTCGGACTTGCAAAGATCCGCGTACAGACAGCCGGGTACAGCGCAACGGGAGCCGCAGCCGTAGCTGAAGCACAAATCATCGGCGTCAAAAATTACGAAGAAATAAAAGAGTTCATCATGGAACAAGTGAGAAGAACTAAGCCTATCGCTGTTGAGGCTGCAGCTGAAGGCGAAGCTGAAAAACCATCTTCGACTAACGTGCCGCAGCAAATACTGGACGAGCTTAAGACGATAAGAAAACTCCTAGAGAAAAAAGAAGCCAAGTAAATGCGCAGTCTCTTTTTTCCGGGAAAAAATTTAGGATTTCCGTTAAACCAGATGCACCTTTGCAGTCGTACTGGACATAATCAGGCTTCACAGAAAGTAGAAGATGTTCAATCATCTCTTCCGTGATGTCAACGCCGAGAGATTTATCCGTCTTGTTTGGATGAAGATCAAAATGAAGCCCGAAGAAAGATTCTCTACGGGTTAACGGACCGGGGGTTTTCCTCGACTGTACGATAGGCTTCACCCTCTGAAAAACAATGCCTTCAGCTTTCACGTGCATGTTTCAGAATATGACCCGCTTCAGGAAGGATGAGGCTTTCCAAGGCTAAGGAAACGCTTTGCGGAGAACCGGGAAGGCAAAAGACGACTTTACCTTTGGCGACGCCGGCTATTGCTCGGGTTAGAACCGCTGCGGGACCGATTTTCTCGTAGCTTAAAGCTCTGAAGAGTTCACCGAAGCCGGGAATCGTTTTTTCAAGAAGAGGTTGCACAGCTTCTATTGTTACATCCCGGGGACTTATTCCTGTTCCTCCAGAGGAAACAATGACATCGATTTTCCGCGACTTCAGAGCCTTCATCATGGTTCGTTGAATCTGTGTTTTGTCATCTGATACTATTCTCCGCAAGGTTACACGGTGACCTTTCTTTTTGAGGATTTGAACAATTAGGTCGCCTGAAGGATCGTTGATGCGTCCGGTTTCAGAGAATTCCTTGTAACGTGACGTGCTACAGATTATAACCGCAAAGTTCAGCGTTTTCGGTGCTTCAGCTTTATGCTTCGCTGTTGTCTCGCTCATCTTCTTTTTCCTTCACTTTGCGGGTAACCCTGATGTCCCGGATGGCTGTGAAAGGATATTGACCCTCGGCATCCTTCTCGTACTGTTTGGTCATGTCCCAAACCGTTAACAAGGCGGCTGCTGCGGCGACCAAAGCCTCCATCTCGACACCGGTCTGAGCTTTCGTCTTAACCGTTGAGGTTGCTTCTACCGTGTTTTCATCGACTATTCTTAAGTCGATCTTGACGTTCGTCAAAGGAATCGGGTGACATAACGGAACAAGCGAACTCGTCTTCTTCGCCGCTAAAATCCCAGCAATCTTCGCAGCGTACAAGGGATCTCCTTTCTCAACTCTACCTTCCTTAATACGTGCCACAGTCTCTTTCCTCAGTTTTATCTGGCCTTTCGCTGTTGCCTCTCTGTGAACCTCAGGTTTGCCTGTTATGTCAACCATTGACATCTTTTTAGGACACCGGAAAAACTGTTATAACAAAAACTATTCTTTTTCCTCGGATACCAACGTGGGTTCTGGACCTGTGTTTTCTTCAGGTTTTTCACTGGGAAGAGGTTTATATTTGGAGATTTCTTCCACAACGCTGTTAAGGCTTCTTCTTAGCTCTTCCAATGTTCGTTCAAGATTAGCAATTGACAGTTTCAACCCGTCTATGTCCCTTTTCAGCCTTACAAATCTAACGTGCGTTGCTTCTGGTACAGGTATGGCGGACAAGTATTCCTTTGCGTCGTAGACTTCCTTCAGTTTGAGAATTGTTACTATGCTTTCAGAAGGATCATCCTTAATCTCCTTTGCTAAGTCAAGCATCTTCGATCCTTCCATAACTGCTCTCCGTAGTTCGTCAAGTGCCAGTTTAGAATTAGCCTCGGGGTCACCGGATTTCCTGAACAAGATCTCCCTGAAATTGTTTAAAGGCTGCAGCGTCGCCTGCGTATGCTTTTCTATTGTTGGCGCTCGTTCAGGTTTAAGGGTAACCATGTAATCGTTAAGCTTCTGAACCAAGTTTTGTAGGGACGTAACGTCCGTCTCGGATCTTT
Source organism: Candidatus Bathyarchaeota archaeon (assembly GCA_003601835.1). Lineage (GTDB taxonomy): Archaea > Thermoproteota > Bathyarchaeia > Bathyarchaeales > DTEX01 > PIYB01. Next base: position 595 of record PIYB01000035.1, on the reverse strand, counting down.
CCCATATTTCTGAAGGTGGGAGCCGTTCAAACAATATTCCGCTGGTCGTGCTTGCCGTAATCTTCTGTAACAACCCCTCGAATCGGTTTATACTTAAGCTGTAATCCTCAATCAACACCGATTACTCCAAACAGCATAATAGGATTCACCTAAAAGTGAAGCGCATAATCTAATTAAGCTTTGCTTGTAAGGTTCTGAAGAAACAAAAACATCTGCGAAGCGAACAGCGTTTGATTCTTGTGAGCTCATATCTTCTTAAATATCATTGAAATGAATGAGAGATGAAGAAGAGTTGCGTAGAAAAGGGTTCTGTTTGCCAAATGAAGACTTCGAAGACACGTTTGCTTCCGTTGGCTGAGGCGCTTCTGGTCACGTTTCTGTGGTCAACATCGTATATACTTATCAAAACAGGTCTAGAAGGAATCAACCCATGGGCTTTCGCTGCGTACAGATATTCCATCGCTTCGATCATATTGGTTGCAGCCACCTTGTACAAGCACAAAGAACTTGTGACGAACCTCAACCTAAGCTGTTTGTTAATCTTCATACTTCTGGGGTTCACAGGATATTTCAATGATATTTAAGAAGATATGAG